>CALKXI010000065.1 GCA_938003965.1 uncultured Chlorobiales bacterium | reverse complement strand
CCGATGCGTCGGAAAAACCACAAGCCCTTCGTCAAACATATTCGTGATGAACATCATGATGAAGTTGTAAGGCTCGTTGCCTGTGTGGTTTGGGTTTTCGGACATGCGCAAGTTTCGGTAATTGATAGCGGTTTCGTAGCGGTGATGTCCGTCGGCAATGAAGAGTTGTTTATCGCGCAAGGCGGATTTGACCTGCTCGATGATGGTGCTATCGTCGCATCGCCAAACAAGGTTGCGGGTGTGTTGGTAATCCATCGCGTCGATGAAGGGTGCGTGTGTCGTCGTAAAATCGTCGAGGGCTTTATCCGCGATTTTTTCTTTATCGCTGTAGAGACCGAAAATCGGACTGATGTTTGCCCCCGTTTTGATGAAGAGTTGCAGGCGGTCTTTTTTCGGACCTGAAAGCGTTTTCTCGTGCGGAAGCACGACGCCTTTGTCAAATTCATACAAGCGGCATCGAGCGATGAAGCCTTTGCGCGTATAGGTTTTGCCGTCCTTTGTGGTGAAAGTTTGGTGGTAAGGATAAATGGCTTCCTTTGAATCTTGCACAAGCACGCCTGTGGAAAGCCATGTGTTGAGCCGTTCGGCGGCGGCATCATACTTGTTTTCTTCTTTCGGCAATTCCAAGCGCACGGCGTTGAACTCGGATTTGGCATAAAGTTCATCTTGCATACCGGGAGAAATCACATCGTAAGGCGGGCAAAGCACATCATCGAATCGAGAAATTTTAGCAGGGTTGTAAGTGATTCCGTGAAAAGAGGTGATGTCAGGCATAGTCGTTTTAGAGATTGAATGATAACTTTGTGAAATTTTACTCGCGTGATAATTGGATTCGCGTAATTCAAACCGATTTTGAGAAACAAAACACAAACGTAAGAAATGAAACCGAACTTTCTACAAGTTACGCTCGCCTTAACGGTATTATGCTTCTCAAACCTGCCGATAGCGTTCGGACAAACGGCGGAATTAAAGGGAAAAATCACGCTTTCAGTTCCGAAGGTCTCGCAACGCTTAGCGCGCGGACAAGCCTATCGCAATCGGCTCGCGCCTGAAAAGCCAATGGAATCAAAAGCCATGTCGAGCTCTGCTTACGCCGATGTGGTGGTAAGTGCGCACCCGATTTCGTTCAAACCAAAGTTGCAACCGCTCACGAAAAACCGAACGATTGACCAGCGCGACGCCACATTCATTCCGCGCGTTTTGCCTGTTACGCAAGGAACCGTCGTGCAATTCATCAACAACGACCCGTTTTATCACAATGTCTTCAGCCTCACGCCGGGCAACGAGTTTAACATCGGACGCAGAATGCGCGGCGAAGTCGTGCAAAAGAAAATCGGCGAGCGCAAAATCGAAGGACTCGGTGAAGTGAAACTCTTCTGCGATATTCACACGCAAATGAACGCCGTCATTTTAAGTCTGGATACGCCGTACTTCACCAAGCCCGACGCCAACGGAAACTATTCGCTCAAAGATTTACCCGAAGGACGCTACGAAGTGCGCGTCTATCACCCCGACCTGATGCCCGTCATAGAAAAAATGGAACTCAAAGGCTCGGTTGAAAAAGATTTTACACTCTCGAGATAACTTATGCGCCTGAATATCCAAGCCAAACTCTTTCTCCTCCTCGCTGGATTGACCACGCTCGTCTTGGTCGCCGTTCTTTATGCGGTCAGCCTGACGGTTACCGAAACCGTCAAAGAAAAAATCGTTTTTGATTTCAATCAAACACAAAAAGTATTACAAAAAGAAAGACGCTTGCGCTACGAGCGTTTGGTTGATGTGGCAACGATTATCGGACAAGACCCCGCCTTCAAAGCCAATGTGGATTTGGCAAAGGATTCTGTCTCCGACATTTCACACCAAACGGTTTTACAATCGGTGCGCGAGTTTGCCAACCTTGCGCCGATTGACCTTTTCATCGTTACAAACCGCAACGGCATTCTGCTGGCTGATTTCGCCAATCCTAAAAATTATGGTAACGACCTTTCGGCGCGACCAAGCATCAAAAACGTCTTAGAAGGAAAAAGCGAAGAGCAAACCGACCTGCCTGAACTGTGGGCACTCAACGATGAAGTGTATCAAGTTGCCTCTGCGCCGATTCTCGTCAATCAAAGCGTGCTGATTGGCACGGTTACGCTCGGCACGAAATTCACCGTTGTTGATGCGCTGGATTTGAAAGGCAACTCATCTGCGCAGTTTTATTTTTATCTCGGAAAAAAATTGATACTGCGCACCGACTCCACATTGAGCGAATTTGATTTGGGAAAATTCGTCGATGAAAAAGAGAAAGAAATTCAACAGGTCATCACAACAGGCAAGGCAAGTGAAGTGTTCGAAGCCGTCATTGGCGGCGTTGAAGTCTTTGCTTACCTCACGCCGTTGGGCAGAAGCGAGCCTGCGTGGCTGTTGGTGCTGGTTCCGAAATCAACTGAGCTGCGCATTATTGGTGTCTTGCAACGCAACATCTTGCTCTTCGCTTTAGTCAGTTTGCTTCTCACGATTGTGCTTGCAATTTTGGCAGGACGATTCTTTTCAAAGCCGGTGCTTGAACTAGCAAGCGCGATGAAAGAAGTGCAAAGCGGAAATTTGAGCATTTCGGTTGAGCCGAAAACAAAAGATGAAATCGGACAACTTGCCGAAAACTTCAACGAAATGATTGTTGGATTGCGTGAGCGGTTCGAGCTGTCAAAATATGTTGGAAGCCACACAATCGAGATGGTTAAGCGCGTCTCGGAATCGGGCGCGGAATCCATGCTTGGCGGCACACGACAAGAACTCGCCGTGCTGTTCAGCGACATTCGCGGATTCACGTCGTTCAGCGAAAAGCGTCCGCCAGAAGCGGTCATCGATATGCTTAACCGTTATCTCGGCTTTCAAGCCAAGTTGGTGAGCGAATATGGCGGCTCGGTCGATAAGTTCGTCGGCGATGAAATGGTCGCACTCTTTGCAGGAAAAGATGCCTTAGAGCGTGCAATTGAGTGCGCGATTGCCATTCAAAAACGCGCCGATGAAGAGCAAAAGCGTGACCCCGCACCTGTCTACATCGGAATCGGCATCAATTACGGCACAATGGTGCTCGGCAACATGGGCGCAGAAGACCGACGCGACTACACCGTCATCGGCGCGGCAGTCAATCTCGGCGCACGCCTTTGCTCGAGCGCAGAACCCGGAAAAATTCTCGTGCGCAAAGATTTACTCGAGCAATTCGGACTGCATCACAAGTTCCACATCTCACAAGTCAAACCGATGAACTTCAAAGGATTTTCAACTGCGCTCGACATCGCCGAAATCACCTACAACAACGCCAAATAAAACCAAGCCATGAAAAAACGCATACTTGCTTTTTTCGCCCTCTTCTTCACGACGGGGCTACTCGCTCAAAGCACCCAAGTGAGCGGAGAACTCGATTTTGAGTTCCGAGCGGGCGGAAGAGAATCCAATTTCATCACGAACGAAATTCCAAACGAGTTTCGCTATCCGCACGCCGTCATCAATCAATTCAACTTGTTCTTCTTTTCAGAGTTGGCAGAGAAGTGGAGTTTCAACGGGCGCGTGCAGTTGGACATTTGGGGAACAGGGCGTTTGAATCAGCCGCGCATCACGCTTGCCGCCGTAACCTACGAGCCGAATACACGCCTGAGCCTTTCAGCAGGGCGCATGATTTCGCCGTTTGGGCTGTATGCGCGTCGCCAATTACTAAGCCAAAATTTATTTGCCGCCGCACCGCTCATGTATGGCTACTTCATCAACATCTCGGAACGGCGCGGGTTTTGGCCTATTGCAGGAAACACAGGCATTTATGACGATGGCAGTTCCGATGTAGGCGTAACGACGGCGTATTTCGGTGCCTACGTAACGGGCGCATCGATGAATTGGATTCTTGTGCCAAACCGAATGAATATCGAGGTTGCCGTAACCAATGCCGCGCTCGCTTCAACGCTTCCGAATACAAACCTTGCCAATGCAGGCATTGTCGGGCGTATCGGCGTTCAGCCAGCGATGTGGTGGCAACAAGGATTTTCCGTCTCTTACGGCAGTTTTATGAATCTCGATACCCTTAACGAGCGTGCGCGTGCAAACAATCCGCTCGAGCAATATCGGCAACTGCTTATCGGAACAGATTTCATTTTTGCCTATTTGTGGTTTGAGCTCTCAGGCGAAGTGATGTGGTCAAGGTGGAATGTGCCGAAGTTTGCAAATGGACAATTCGTGCGCGTGAATGCAGGCAGTTCAAAACTTCAAGAATACACGCTAACCAATTTGGGCGGATATGTCGATTTCAAAATTGAACCGCCGTTTTTGACCGGCAGTTATCTCGCCTTTCGCGCCGAGCGTATTGCCTTTGAACCGTTCAACGACCCGATAACAAAAGCACGAACCTATTGGGATAAGGGCGTAACGCGGCTTTCGGTTGCCGCAGGCTATAAACTTTCTCGCAACGTGCTTCTGCGCACGACCTATTCCGACCAACGCACCGACGGCGACCGCCGTTCAGACCCCGACGATTGGACAGTTCGAACCTTGCTCATCGTTCTCTTCTAACCAAAACATATAAGCCATGAATCGACGCCATTTTTTGAAATCAACCTCACTTGTTGGACTCTCGGCAACGGCAATCGGCTCAACGCTTGTAGGCTCAACGCTTTTGAGCGCGTGCAACACCTCTCCGACAGAAAGCGTTGGAAGTTTGGAAAACGACCTCTCTTTCGTGCGTGAAGGCGCGCAATTAGAAGCCGTGGCGATTAAGTCATATCAAGCCGCCGCCGCCTCAGGGCTGATTACCAACCAAGGTATTCTTGATGCCGCGCTTCGTTTTGCAGGACATCATCAAGGGCATCTTGCCGACCTCAATCGGCTCTTGCGCGAGTTCGGACAACCCGAAGTCAATCTCGACGCCGCTCAACCCGACCCGCGTGTCGGCACGCTCGGACCGTCTTCAACGCAAAACGATGTCGTGCGTTTAGCCATGAGGCTCGAATATGAAGCAGGCGAAGGTTACTTCCGTTGGCTGAACAGTCGACCGTCGGAAGCAAAAATTCGAGAGTTTTTCGTGAATGTCTATCCGATTGAAGTCGCGCACTTTATTGTGTTGAAAGGCGTGCTGAACGGTGGCGATTTTGCCGGCGCGATTGATAACTCGCAGTTCAAACTGCTTTCAAGAGACGTGTAGGGTTTATTTGGAGAGCGATTTCAAAATGTTGCTGATGAGTTTGTCGTCGAAGCCTAATCGGCGTTTGAGAAAGTCGTAGGCGCGCAACGCAACATTGTCGAAAAATATCGCAAGGCGTTTAGCCGTCGAGTCTTGCGGAAGCGGACGATAGTCAGTTGCGCGGGCTTTCGGAATAGAAGTTTCTTCGGTGAAATAATACAGCGCGATGGATTTGCGCGTTTCGCCTTCTGGCGTATTGAGCGGGTGCGGATGACCGTGATATGAATCGCTATCGGTATTGAAAATCACGCAACGGTTGAAAATCGGGAGAATTTTCTTTTCGCACCGCGACATATCGCGCTCCCAAAGTTCTAAATGTCCGCCGTACTCTTCCTGCCAATGTTCGTTGAGATAGAGAAGCACATTCACACGCCGTGCCCAGTGTTTTTCGTGTTGGTGTGAAGTGAAATCGGTGTGAATGTTCAAGAAGCCGCCGCGCTCGGTTTGGTGCAAGCCACCGCCTTCAAGCGAGGGGTCGGCAATTAAATTTTTAATGCCTGTCAGTTCAGAGAGCCACTCGACAAAGCGGCGGCTGTTGAGTTCGTCAATAATGGCGAGATGAACATCAGGAATCGTGGCGCGGTCGCGCCTGCCAAGTTTTTGTTCGTTGATGTGTTTGTATTGAATCCACTCGCCTGAATCAGGTTTCGGAAACAGGTCGTAAGCTGCTTTGGCAAAGTCAGCGTTGATAAAGTCGTCCAAAACGATGTGGGCAAACGGACGCGCTGAAGCATATTGCGCTTTGAGCATCGGCAAACGCGCAGTCCACCGTTCATAATCAAATACTTGCACATCTGAAGCGCAAAACGGCATAGTTCGGTGTAGTCAGATGACAGTTGGAACTGAAAACAAAAATAACGCTTTTCGAGTAATTTGTAACCAAAATGAGCCATTGACACTCAAAAGCGCACAGAGATAAACGTACCGTCCATGGAAGAAGCGCGCAATAAATACCAAAGCCGATTTTTGCAAATACGCAAGCAAACCGAAGCAATCTGCGCACCGTTAGAAGTTGAGGATTATGTCGTGCAGCCAATAGTCGATGTCAGTCCGCCAAAGTGGCACTTGGGGCATGTAACTTGGTTTTGGGAAACCTTCTTGCTTCAAGCGTTCAAGAATGCATACAAGCCCTATCACGCGCTCTATAATTTTCTCTTCAATTCTTACTACGAGAGCATTGGCGAAAGGGTCATGCGCCAAAAGCGTGGCGACCTTTCGCGTCCGACTGTCAGAGAAGTCTATGCGTATCGGCATGCGATTACCGAAGCAATGCTCGACCTCATTGAAACCGTCAGCGAAGAAAGGTGGCAGGAGTTTTTAGCCCTGCTCGAGTTGGGACTCAATCACGAGCAACAGCATCAAGAGTTGTTACTTACCGACATTAAGTTCATTCTTGCCCAAAATCCAACAAAGCCAAGTTATTGCCACGCGCCACGCCGAAAGGGAATTAAGATTGAGTCAAAGATGATAGCGATTGCAGGCGGAAAGCATTGCATTGGCTACAACGGAACAGGCTTCTGCTTTGATAACGAACAGCCACATCATGCGGTTTGGATTGACGAGTTTAAGTTGCAAAATCGGCTGGTTACGAATCGCGAATACCTTGAATTTATCGAGGACGGTGGTTATCGAGATTTTCGACACTGGCTTTCGGAAGGTTGGGAATGGGTACAGCGTGAAGGCTGGAGCGCGCCCCTTTATTGGGAAAAGCGTGATGGCGAATGGGTGGAATATACGCTTTCAGGCATGGAGCCGTTGAACCTTAACGCGCCCGTTTGCCACATTAGTTATTTTGAAGCCGAAGCCTTTGCAAGTTGGGCGGGGAAGCGATTGCCGACCGAAGCCGAGTGGGAAGTCGCCGCAAGCAAAGCCAAGCCGTTATCAAAGCAATGGTTCATGGAGTCAGAATGCTTTCACCCGCAACCGCCCGACGAGGTGAACGAAGAATTTTACGACCTATTGGGAAATGTGTGGGAATGGACGAACAGTGCGTATTTGCCATATCCGCGCTACCAACATGCAAGCGGTGCAGTTGGCGAATACAACGGCAAGTTTATGAGCAATCAAATGGTCTTGCGCGGCGGAAGTGTTGCCACGCCACAGATGCACATACGAACAACTTATCGAAACTTTTTTCACCCCGACAAACGCTGGCAGTTTTCAGGAGTGCGTTTAGCGGAAAATGCATAAGTCCAACAGTCAACCAAAAACACGATGTCCTACTTTACATTCTCAAATGCGACTCAAGACCAGCGGCGCGCCTTTGCGCTGGATGTTCATCTCGGGCTTTCCGCGCCGCAGAAGTTTATTCCAAGCAAGTATTTTTACGATGAAAACGGAAGCAAACTCTTTCAGCGCATTACCGAACTGCCTGAATACTACCTCACTGGCGCCGAAGCCGAAATCTTGAAGACGTATAGAGAATCCTTAGCGCAATACTTCGCATCAGAGCCGTTTGCGTTGGTTGAAATGGGCGCGGGCGATGGTGAGAAAACAAAAATTCTTTTAGAGCATTTTCTCGCCAGAGGGTTGGATTTTCACTACGCGCCGATTGACATTTCGGAATCAGCACTCTCGGAACTCGAGCTGTCTCTCTCTGAACAATTTCCGACGCTGTCGTTTCAAGCCTGCTTGGCTGAATATGCGTCAGGCTTTTCGGAAATTGACAATTTTTCCGAAGCAAGAACGGTGCTGCTCTTTTTAGGCTCGAGCATTGGCAACTTTTCGTTTCCCGAAATCAAACTCTTTCTGAAAACATTATGGCACGGCTTGAACAAAGGCGACTTCGCGCTCATCGGATTTGATTTGAAAAAAGACATCAAAACCATGCAAGCTGCTTACGACGATAAAGAGGGCATTACGAAAGCCTTCAATCTCAACCTTTTGCACCGAATCAATCGCGAACTTGGCGGCACATTCAACACTGAAAAATTTTATCACCACGAAATCTACAATCCCAAAGAGAGCGCGATGGAAAGTTATTTGATAAGCTTGGAGGCGCAAGAAGTTTATATCGATGCACTCAAAACCACGTATCGCTTCGCGCCCTACGAGGCGATTTTTACCGAACGCTCCTACAAATTTTCAGACTCTTCCATCAGAGAACTTGCGCACGAGACAGGCTTTGAAATCGTAGAGACCTTCAAAGATTCAAAGCAGTATTTTGCAGATTCACTTTGGCGTGTCGTTAAATAAATCCAATAACAAATTATCCAACAACAAGTCTCACAAATGTCGCTATTCAAAAGCGTTTCAAAACCCATCACAATTGATGGGGCGATTCTGCTCTTGCGCCTATGGCTTGGTGCAATGATGATCTATCACGGATTTCCAAAGGTGTTTACAAACAATGCAGGCTTCATCGAGTATCTGACAAAGTTTGGCTTTCCGGCGCCAAGCGTCATGGCGGCGCTTGCAGCAGGAGCAGAGTTCTTTGGCGGAATCTTGATTGTGGTGGGATTTTTAACACGCCCTGCGGCGATGCTTGTGCTTATCACGATGCTGGTGGCAAGTTTCGTGGCGCATGGTGCAGACCCGTTCTCGAAGCAAGAATTGCCTCTGACGTATTCGATACTTGCGCTTGCCTTGTTTTTATCGGGCGCTGGAGCGTTCAGCGTGGAAAGAACAATTTCAAGCAAGTCATAACCTTTTTTGAGTTCAAGTTAAACGATTTAGTAAAAAATATCGTTTTATGACTTTTTTTTTTGGGAGAGAAGATGTAAAATGCACCACTTAAAAAAGCAGCTCAAGAAATTGACATTGTAATTTGACATTAGATTTCTCACATTAGCCGCACTGCATACCTGAACGTCTGAACATTGAGTTGCGGCTGATTGCAACCTTGTAAGTATGTAGTTCCAATGACAGTGAGTCAACAGTCCAAATTCAATCGTCGCCCAAACCATGTCGCCCTTCTAAAAAAGCGGCTATGCGGTTTTAGTAATTTCCTCCGCTCATTGAGTTTCAATTACTCAGAACATCAAAAAACAACCGAACGCACTGCCCGATTGGGTATGTGCTACGCATTTCCATTTTCTATGATGAAAGCGATACAAACATGGTCGACTCAAAAGGCAATGCTCACCGTGTTGGTAATGGTGGCATGGCTGATGCAAACAATTAGTTCGCCGTTGCTTGCAGGCACAACAGGAAAAATAGCAGGAACGGTTACGGATGCCAACACAGGTGAGCCGCTCATTGGGGCAACGGTGATTGTTGTTGGCACGAAGTTAGGCGCGAAGACAGATTTTGAGGGCAACTATGTGATTCTCAACGTGCCGCCAGGCGTCTATGAAGTGCGTGCTACATATGTGGGTTATCAAGCAAAAGTGTTGAAGAACATTAAGGTGAGCGTGGATTTGACATCGCGAGCCGATTTCAAAATGGGTGCTGAGGAAATTCAATCGGCGGAAGTTGTCGTTACGGCCGAGCGTCCGTTGGTCATTAAAGACATGACGGCTACACGTGCTGCGGTAGGTTCGGAAGAAATTCGCACCTTGCCGATTCAAAATCCGTCGCAAGTCTTAGAAATTCAAGGCGGTGTGGTTGGAGGAACCGTGCGCGGCGGCAGACGCGGAGAAGTCGCTTACATTGTGGATGGGTTTGCTGTCAATGACGTCTACGACGGCAACCAAAGTCGTGGTGTGAACAATATCGGCGTCGAGTCGCAAGCCATTCAAGAACTTGAGCTGCTGACAGGCGGATACAACGCCGAGTATGGACAAGCCATGTCTGGGATTGTCAATATCGTTACCAAAGATGGCGGGTCAAAATATGAAGGCTCGCTTCAAACCTTTTTCGGCGACTATGTCAGCGGTCGCAGTTCAGTTTTTCCGAATATCAATTCCATCAGCCCGATTGCCTCGCGCGATATTCAAGGCAGTTTCAGCGGACCGATGCCTGGCATGCGCGAAACCATGACCTTCTTCATCAACGGTCGATATTTTGAAGATGAAGGACGGTTCTATGGGCAAAATGTCTATCGCCCTGGCGATGTATTGCCGGCAAGCCAATACACAGACAACCAATTCGGCGGATTTTTAACGACTGCTCCAAGTCTGGAAGCCTTTCTCAACAGCCGTGAGTTTGAAACTTTCTACCAACGCGAGCAGGCACGCAACCCGACCCTTTCGCGTGAAAATTACAGACAACGATTGTTTGCCTACCCAGTCGACCCAAACACAGGCTTACCACTTCAAAATTCAACGCGCATCTACCAAACGCTCAGCACCGACGATGATTTTGGGCGATTTGCCTTTGGCGACCGAAGTTTCGTGCCCATGAACCCCTATCGCAAGTTTTCAGGCATGGGAAAACTAACTTATCGCCCTGTTGGCACCTTCAAAATCAGCGGCCAGTTCTTATACTCCGATGAGGAATTCCAAAACTTCAATTTCAGTGCGTCATACATTCCGTATTCCCAACCGAAGAATTTCAGGAACTCCTACACGGCAATCGTCAATGCGACCCACACGCTGAGCAGTTCAACCTTTTACACACTTGGCGTTTCGCTCTTGCGCACCAGAGAAGCGAGTTACCTTTACGAAGATTTGCTCGACCCGCGCTACATTGCCACTGGGTTCAACGGTCAGACCCCTGGCGGATTTTTCTCGCCTGGTCAAGCACAAAACGGATTCGAGTTTTTAGTAGCAGGCAAGTCGACCAACTTTTTTGAGCGCTCGACAAGAACACTCAACTTCAAAGGCGATATTACCTCTCAAATCGATAAGAACAACTTAATTAAGACGGGCTTCGATGTAAAACTTCACCGATTGCAGTTTGAAAACCAAGCCTTGCTCACCGACGAGCGCGTTCTGAGTGCTACTGTGCCATTCTTCACCGATGAATCGGGAAATCTGAGACCGGGAATTCGCCGCGCACAACTTGCCGAAGAAGGCTATGAATACTACGACCGACGCCCAATTGAATTTGCCGCCTATGTTCAAGACAAATTTGAAATCAATAACTTCATCGTCAATATCGGCTTGCGGCTCGACTTGTTTGAGCCTGATGGCATCGTGCCGATTGACCCCAGCGACCCAAGCCTTTACAACCCCATCAAAGACCAAAACCGTCCAAGAGATGCAAACGGAAATTTCATTGAGTTCCGACCTGGCGACCCCGATGTGCTTCGTGCCTATCGTGAAAACGCTGAGAGACTCTTGCGCGAAAATTATCGTAAGGCGTCGGTCAAATGGCAACTCTCTCCACGCTTAGGCATGGCATTTCCAGTTACTGAACAAGGCATTTTGCGCCTCTTCTACGGACAGGTGTTCCAAATTCCGAACTTTGAATTCCTTTATCGCAATCCGTATTTCCGACAAAGCGCAGCGGGCGTGAGCGGACCGTTTGGAAATGCCGACCTCAAGCCACAAAAAACTATCAAAGGCGAACTTGGACTGCAACAGCAATTTGGAAATGACATTTCCGTCGATG
The DNA here is from genome assembly GCA_938003965.1 of uncultured Chlorobiales bacterium. Classification (GTDB taxonomy): domain Bacteria; phylum Bacteroidota; class Chlorobiia; order Chlorobiales; family Thermochlorobacteraceae; genus JANWWM01. Next base: position 7,464 of record CALKXI010000065.1, on the reverse strand, counting down.
TCGCCCTCTACTTCAACGATATTCGTAACCTCAACGGCACGGCATTCATTCAACAATTCTTCGATGGACGCGCCTATACCAAGTTTGTCAACACGGATTATGCGCTCGTGCGCGGTTTGACTATCTCCGTCAATAAGCGATTCACGAGCGGATTTAACTTCGGCATCGATTACACCTTCCAAGTCGCACAAGGGAATGCTTCCGACCCACAAGCAGCAGCGTTTGCCATTCAAGCCAATCCTGAAAATCCCATTCTGCCTACTCAACTCATTCCGCTCGACTGGGATCAACGCCATACGCTCAACATCACAGCAGCATACACGATTGAGGGCTGGGAAATCTCCACTATCATGCGCTACGGAAGCGGCTTCCCCTATACGCCTGACCTAAACGCGCCATTTCCCATTCTCACGCGTGGAAGTCGAGGCGAAATCATAACGAACTCGCGCTTGTTTCCAGCAACCTTTACCGTCGATGTGCGCGCACAAAAAATCTTCAAAATCGACAAATACGATGTGGGGTTCTTCGTGCAAATCTACAACCTCTTCGATGCTGAGAATCAAAGCGGCTTGTTCCCATTTGCACAACTGACACCCGAGTTAGTTTTGAGAAATACCTTCGTTGCGTCAAGCGTCAATTCGCCAAGCGACTTTTTGAGACAGCCGCAAAACTTTGCGCCGCCACGCCAAATTCTTTCAGGTTTGTCTCTCTATTTCTAAAAGTTGGTAGAACCTTTACAACTCGAAATTTGAAGCAACAGAAATGCAATCCAACAACTGTCGTAAAGTAGAAATGAATGGCACCTGCACAAAAACCGGCAAGAAAGCCGTATTGATGCTCTTCTTCTGTTCAGTGATTGCGCCTGCGATGCTTGAAATTTGGGCGCAAGATGGGAACATTCCGCTTAATCTGCGAAGCAACATCGCCAATCGTCGCGTGGGATTGCACAACGGCAATCGAATTAAAACGAAATTTCAAAACGACGGATTGAGCGGCTCAAAAACCTTCATCGCACCAACGCTTCCAACCTACGCATGGCCTGTCAATGAAAACGAATACATTTTTGACCTCAATGTGATTATGGGGGTAGAAAAGACCTTCGTTGACACCTTTATCTATAACAACCGTGATACAACCTCAAGATTTGGCACGCGATGGCGCGGCGACCGTACCTCTGAGCGACGCCCCAATCAAGAAATTCCACAACCAAGCGACTCGCCATTTCAGAATGCGGTGAGTTTAAGGCGAATTGATTTTGACGCTGACGGCGACGGTCAACCTGACCCTGCGGTCGAGGCGACCATCACCGCGCGCTATGTAACCGTGCACCAAGGTCCGAGAAACTCGCCATACCGCATCGTCAATGGTGTGTTTGAAGGCTTACAACCTGTTGAAGGATTTTTCAATCCAAATCAAGAATATCCAGCCATGAGCCATATCCCAAGCTCATGGCCACCGTTTTGGCCCGACCAACCGACCTGGCGCGACGACAACGGCAGAGTGCAATGGAATGGCTACTTCGGACGCGGCGTGTTCAATGCCGACCAAGAAAGTTACGTTGTCTTTGATGACGCAAACGACCGACGCTGGCTCAACGAATTTGATTACCGTCCGAATCCAAACACTGACCCAACAAGAGCAGGCGTCGGCTTTCAAGTCAAACAGCGTGGCTTGCAATGGTCAAACTTCCTTGCGCAAGACAACTTGTTTTGGATTTACGACATTAAAAACATCAGCGAGTTCGATTATGAAAAGGTTGTCTTTGGCTCCATCGTTGGGACAGCCGTCGGAAGAGTGTTCCAAGCTAATAAATCGGTCTTTGACCAAGCAAACTCCATTACCTATACCTACAACCCCAACGGCGAGGTCGACGCACTCTGGAACAGGCAGTATCCTGTTGGATATGCGGGATTAGCCTTTTTGGAAAGCCCAGGCAACCCGTATGATGGTATTGACAACGACAACGATTTCAACAAATTTGGAAACGGCGACGCGCCCGGCGATGCGTTCGGCACACCAGTGCTCACGGCCGCGGGCGGCTTGGGACGCTTCAATATCATTCAAGGCGATAGCCTGAGCGTTGTTTCCAGAACAGGATTCGACTTCTACGAAACCGAATATATCCCCGATAGAGGTATCCGACGCGGTGGAAATGCCATGCGCATCATTCAGCCCGGCGATACGCTTATCCGCATTACGCGCACCGACACCTTCACCACGGCTATGGCGGCGGCAGGATACAACGCCATCAACGACCGCATTACCTATTACCGACGCGACTTTGTCGTCATGCCTCAATCGGGAAGCCTTCAAATAACATCGCTCGGCAGAACCCGAACGGTCAGTGTTGGCGATACACTCCGCGAAATTCCAGGCAACCTCATCGACGATAACTACAATGGCTTGATTGACGAAGATTACTTCCTGCATGTTCGCCGTCTCAAAACGCGCGTCGATATCAACAACAACGACGCCGTCAGCTACCAGCCCGACAGCATTCTACATTTCAAGAACTACTTCATTCTTGCCCAGCAAGGCGTCGACGCGATGAATGACTTCCGCTTATTCCCAATGATTGATGAACGGCGCGACGATGGATTAGACAACAACCGAAATTGGGTTTCCTTCACCGACGACGTCGGCAAAGACGGCAGACCAAATACGAATGACTTTGGCGAACGCGATGGCAGACCGACCGTCGGCGAAAGCGGCTTCGATGCGCTCGATGTCAACGAATCAGACCAAATCGGATTGACAAGTTTCAAACTTGATTTGTCGTCCCGACCGTTTATGAACAACTCGGCAGACTTGTGGCGCATCACGCAGCCAGGCTTGTTTGATACGCTTCAACCACCACAAGATTACGACTACACCTACGGAACAGGTTACTTCCCGCTCGGACGTAATCAAGTCGAGCGATTCTCAATATCCGTTGTGATGGGCGAAAATGCACGCGCCGTGCTGACCAACACCGACATCGTGCAACAGATTTATGACAACAACTACAATTTCGCTGGTCCGCCAAAACCCGAACCAACCCTATCCGTTGTGCCCGGCGACCGAAAAGTAACGCTCTATTGGACGAATGATTCCGAAGACTATTTCGACTCCTTCATCAACCGAAAAATCACAGGCGGCGAGTTTCGTAGCCCCTTAGCCAAAACCTTTGAAGGCTACAAAATCTACAAAAGCACCGACCCAAACTTCCTTGACCCGTTGGTCATTTCAGGCGGACAAGGGGAGCAGAGTTTGCGCCGCAAACCCGTTGCACAGTTCGATAAAATCGATAGCGTTTTTGGCTACTTCCCGATGAACAGCCGAAGCCTTCTGCAACAATCGCGCGGCGTGAGTTTTTACTTGGGCGATGAAACCGGATTGCAACATGTTTGGACCGATAACGACGTTCAAAACGGACGCACTTACTACTATGCTGTTGTCGCCTATTCCAAAGGCTACATTGACCCCGTCAATCCCGAAGGCAGTATCTTCCCAAGCGAAAACAGCTTCGGCGCATCACCCGATAGCCGCGGACGCTTGATTCTCTCGCAAAATGCCGCCGTTGCCGTTCCACGTGCCACGCAAGCAGGGCTTGTCAAAGCCGAAGGAAGTGGCGAATTGCAACCCTACCCGAACAACCGTTCCGACGGAAAACTCTTCTTCAATGTCGTCAACCCTCGCCGCCTAACCAGCGAGCGCAAGTTGAAAGTCGAATTTGTCAGCACGGCAAACGATGGAATCGATAACAATGGAGACAACGTGGTTGATGACTTGCGTGAGCAATTAGAAGAAGTAACCTCGTTCTTCCGCGTCATTGATACCACCAACGCCATTCCTGATACGATTATCAAACAAAGCGGACTGGTGCAAGGCTCGTTCCTGCGCTTCTTAGGCGACGAAGGCGTCTATCGTTTAACGCCCAATGGCGACCGCGTCTATGAAGCCACCGAAGAAACGCGCCTCATTGATGAAACGGGTATCTTCTTGACCATTCGCAACAACGGCGTTAGAACCCGACCCGATACGATTGCTTCACGGTGGAGTGTCGATCTCGGAAGCGATAGCCTGCCGGACTTCTTCATTCGTCCTGTGAATGACATCGCGGGCGTCATCCCAATCGTAGGGGTAGAAGTTCGTGCAAAGGGGTTAAGCCGTATTCCTGATGATTATGCCATCGTCATTAAGCCTAAAAACGGCGCACGAAGCGATACCGCACGGCTGAACTTCGTCATTGGCGGAGAACAAGAAATTCCTGGTGTTCCGACGAACTTTGAGATTATCAACCTCACGCGCAACCGTAAAATGCGCTACTTCATCGACCCCACTTCCGATACCATTCCCATTACAGGCGGCGGAAGCACCTCTACGCCGTATATCGGACAAACGCCCGCTAAACGCACGGAAATTTATCTCTTGGTTCAAGACACCTATAACCCGACCGTTACCGATTCGCTCTTCTCGTGGTTCATTAGTGTTGGATTCAACACGCGCTACCTTCCGAAAGATGGCGATACGCTCTTCATTCGCTTCCAAAAGCCCATTCTCGGTGGCGACGCTTACGGCGTTTCCGTCAAACCTGCAACACAAGACGATAACCGCGCCAAAGATGCACTCGCAAATGTGAAAGTTTTCCCGAATCCTTACATCGTGGCGAACGTGGCGGAAAGCGATTTGCCCGCAGGCGCAAGAGGACGCGGCGAGCGCAAACTCTTTTTCAAAAATGTGCCGCTCAATTCAACCATTCGCATCTACACCATTCGCGGCGAACTCATTAGAACGCTCAAAGCCGATACGCCCACTGGAACATCAAGCACCGGACAAGCGTGGGGAGAAAAAGACAGGGGAGAATCAGGCACATTCGCCTATCCCTCTTCGCAAGTGGAGTGGAATTTGAAGACATCAGAAAATTTAGACATCGCCTACGGCGTCTATCTCTATCACATTGACGCGCCCGGCATTGGAACAAAAACAGGCAAATTCGCCGTGATTAAGTAGCCTAACTTTATTCATCTATGAACATGAGATTTACCAAAAGCGGAATAAAACTTTCAGCACTGTGCCTGCTTATTGTCTGCGCGACTACCGCGAGTGCGCAAACCAAAGTCGGCACAACAGCCGCACCGTTTCTCGGCATCGGTATGGGGGCGCGTGCCGTCGCTATGGGCGGCGCATATACTGCCATTTCTGACGACATCTACGCGCTCTACTGGAATCCCGCAGGCGTTTCCCAAGGCACTCGTATCCAAACCGGATTCACGCATACCGAATGGCTCATCGGCACACAAATCAACTGGGCAGGCGCAATTATTCCCGCAGGCAACTTCGGCTCGTTTGGGGTTTCGGTAACGGTCTTGAACTACGGCACAATGGAAGTAACCACCTTCGCCCAAGAAGACGGAACAGGCGAAACCTTCTCGGCGCAAGACCTCGCCGCACAAATCACATGGGCGAAAAATCTGACCGATAGATTCTCGGTTGGACTGACCGCGAAAATTATCAACCAATCTATCTACACGACATCGGCAACGGGCTTCGCCTTAGACGTCGGATTTCTCTTCAACACCGGATTGCTCAAAAATGGCATTAAAGTCGGCGCGAGCATTTCAAACTTTGGAACGCCGATGCGCTTGGACGGACAAGGCTTGACGACCAACATCGCCCTTTCACCGAACGAAAACGGCGCACCGCAAAACATTCCCGTCCGATTCCTCACCGATGAATACAGCATTCCGCTGACCTATCGCTTGGGGCTTTCTTACGACATTCTGCGCGCACCCGAAGGTCGATTCACCGTTGCCTTCGATGCCGTCAACCCCAACGACAACACGCAGTTCGTCAACCTCGGCGCAGAATATGAATGGAAGAATACAATTTTCATTCGCGGCGGCTACAACGCCATCTTTGAAAATGAAGCCGAAAAAGCATGGACGCTTGGCGGCGGTATCAAATACGGGCTTGGCTTTGCCATCATCAAGTTTGACTATACCTATCAACGCTTCGGGCGACTCAACGACCCGCAGTGGTTTACCATCGGTCTGGATTTCTAAGTTGTTCTTTCAAAACTAAAACTTTCAAAACTAAAACTTAACGAAAATGAAACAGGTAGTGAAAAAAATCTTACTGCTGCTTATGCTGTCAGCAATATGCGACGCATCGTCAATTTGGGCGCAAGATTCCATTCGCGTCGGACTCAACATTCGCCGATTGCTCGAAACAGGAACACTGGTCGCAGGCGACACGATTAGCTTCCTCATCTTCAATTCAGGTGATGGAAACCTTGCGAATGGAACGGGCGAATTTGACCCTGCATTTGGCCGTGACACCAATCCGAACAACCTCGTTTATGTTGTTCCTCAAAACGGAGCGGTGGCTGATACAGTCGTGTTCAAAACGGTTGGTCTGCCGATTGACCACCCGAATACCTTGAATTGCAAATTCATCTATCGTAATTTCCCGCTTCGTGGCGAGCAACAATTTGCAGGCAATCAATATGAAGACGGTTCAAATTATCCCTATCCGGTTGGTCCTGGTTTAACCATTGCGCAAACGCGTTATTGGAGCAACGACTCATCGGTGGTTCGTGGCTTGCCGCTCGCAACACCTGGAAACTTGGTGCGCTTCACCATCAATGTCCGCCGATTGTTTCAAGAGAATAATTGGCGTCCTGGCGATTCAGTTCATGTGCGCATCTTCGACACGCCCGGCATTCCCGGACTCGACCAACCTGTGGCGGCAAACCTGATTGGCGTAGCGGGTCAAACGATTACCCTTGCCGATAGCCTTTACACGGCATTTGTGAATGTTGGAAACTACACAGGTCCCTTCCAATACAAGTTCTGGATTCGTCGCAACGACCAATTTGAGGGGTCAGTTGGACCGGGCAACTTCGGTAACCGTGTGGATACGGCGACGGCAGGTTTCAAACTCTTACCTGCACGCTATTGGAACAACGACGGCTCCAATGTTGGCACGCAGAAAGTTTATCGCGTAACGTTCCGTGCAAGCATTGCGGGTCTGGTTGGATTCAGCCCTGCAACAGATACGCTCTTTGTGGCACTCTTCGGCGGATTTGACTCTGTTGCAACCACAGACCCGCAAAACAGCCAAATTTTGACAGGCGTTACAGGTCAAACATCAGCGGTAAGAATGTTCCGTCAAAGCTTTACGAACAACTATGAGGGCGAAGTTTTCATTCGTGCGATTTCTGGAAACACCATCACTTGGAAATTCCGCGGCTTGCCGTTTAGCAAGTTCAGTAACAGCGCATATGAACTCGGCGGCGACCGACAAATTCCTCTGCCGATTCAACCCGTCTCCAGCTTCACAGGCAACGACGGTGCAGGTGGGTTCTACACTTGGAATGTTACCAGCGATACAGTTTTAACGATGGCAGATTTTGTAACGCCGCGTTTGGTGGCTCAATCGCCGCTTGTAGCAGATGTGAACTTCACCTATCGCGTCAACATC
>CALKXI010000064.1 GCA_938003965.1 uncultured Chlorobiales bacterium | reverse complement strand
TCTCGCGCTCTTTCTACTCGAGGCAGGCTTAGTAACAGGCAGGCGTCTGGGCGACTTAAAGAAAGTCGGCGGCTTTCTTGTCGGCTTTGGCATTGTGATGCCAATTCTGCACGCACTGTTAGGCATTTATCTTGGTAAGCTCGCGGGGCTTTCGCTTGGCGGTGCAACGATTCTGGGCGTGCTCTCGGCAAGTGCTTCCTACATTGCCGCGCCTGCCGCGTGCCGTGTCGCGCTTCCGCAAGCCTCGCCGACCTACTACCTCACGGCGTCGCTCGCGATTACCTTTCCGTTCAACATCATCGTTGGATTGCCGCTTTATCATTACTTTGCAAAACTTTTATACGGCACATAAGGAGGATTCATGAAAACAGTATCACTCAAACTGCTCACCATTATCGCCGATGAAGCCTTGCAAAGATGGCTCATCGAGGACATCAAAAAACTTGGTGCAAAAGGCTACACGCTCGAGAAAGCCTACGGCGAAGGCGATAGCGGCGGTCGCATTAGCCAATGGGAAGGCGAAAACATTCGCTTGGAAATGCTCGTCAGCACGGAAACGGCTGAAAAAATTTTGGATAAGATTTCACGCGACTACTTCGACAAATACAGCATCATTGCTTATCTGTGCGACGCGCAAGTCTTACGCGGCGAAAAATTTTTGTAGAAGTCTCACGCTCAAAAGCCTGTGCAATCTTTGTGCAGGCTTTTTGTTTTATATTCGGCTTCAAAAAATTAGCCAAAACCGATATGACCGATATTTACATGCTCCGTGAGCTCGAGCAAATTAAAGCCATTGCCGACCCGCTCCGCTTGAAAATTCTTCACTTGCTCTCCGAAAAAAGCATGACGACAAAGCAAGTCGCCGAACAAATAGGCGAGAATGTGAATAAACTTTATCATCATGTCGAAACCCTCGAATCCGTCGGTTTGATTAAACTCACCCACACCAAGCCAAATCGCGGCACATTAGAAAAGTATTACAAAGCCGTCGCCAAACACTTCACGCTTTCGCCGGTGCTCTTCGAAGTGCGGCTCGATACCGACGAAGAAAAAGCCTCAACAACAGAACTCACGTTCTCTTCCGCCTTGCAAGCCACACTTTCCGAGTTGAAAGAAAGCCTCGACAAAAAACTTATCAAACCAGTCAATACGCACCACTTCTTTCAGCGATTGCAAATTCAAACCTCAAAAGAAAAAGCGGCGAAACTGCAAGCACAGTTTGAAGCATGGATTGCTGAATGTGAAAAAGCCAATCAAAAAAACGGGGAACACCTTTACGGCGTTACGGCGACTTTTTATCCCATCGCAAGCCCCAAAAAAAACGATTAGTTCATGGACCTTCAAGCGATTCTGGGAAACTTGCTTTCGCCGATGATTTTAGCCTTCTTGTTAGGAATGCTTGCAACGCTTCTGAAAAGCGATTTGAAATTTCCCGAAGAGCTTTATCTCTCGCTCACCATCTACCTCTTAATTGCGATTGGGCTGAAAGGCGGATACAAACTTTCGCTCGTGCCGTTTTCGGAATTTTACAAGCCGCTTGGGGTCGCGCTTTTGCTCGGCGCACTGATTCCGATTTGGTCGTTTGCAATTTTGCACTACTTAGGAAAATTCAACGTGCCAAATGCGGCGGCGATTGCGGCGCACTACGGCTCAGTTTCGGCGGCAACATTCAGCGCAACGCTAGCTTTTCTCGATGCGCACGAAACCGCTTACGAAGGCTTTATGCCCGGCTTGCTTGCTGTTTTGGAAGTGCCTGCGATTCTCATCGCGATTTTTTTAGCCAAGTCGCTCGATAAAGGCGGCAAAACAGGTTCGCTCTCCGAAGTGATGCGCGAACTTTTGACGGGCAAAAGCACCATCTTGCTCGTTGGCTGTTTAGCGATTGGATTGCTTGCGGGCAAAAGCGGTTGGGAGCAGGTCGCGCCGTTTTTTGACGCGCCGTTTCGCGGCATTTTAATGCTCTTTTTGCTGGAAGCAGGCTTGGTAACGGGCAGGCGGTTAGGCGATTTGAAAAAGGTCGGCGGCTTTCTCATCGGGTTTGGCATTCTGATGCCGCTCTTGCACGCCTTGTTGGGATTAGCGGTTGGCAAGTGGTCGGGCTTATCGATGGGCGGCGCGATGATTTTCGCCGTTTTGATGTCGAGTGCCTCCTACATTGCCGTGCCTGCCGCGTGTCGTGTCGCGCTGCCGCAAGCCTCGCCGACCTATTATCTTACGGCGTCGCTTGCCATTACTTTTCCCTTCAACATCATCATCGGATTGCCGATTTACTACGAACTCGCGCAATGGCTTTACGGCGGTTCATAACTCGATTGAGCAATGTTCGAAACGCAAAAACTCATCTTCGTTGGCGGAAAAGGCGGTGTGGGCAAAACAACCGTCGCTTGCAGTTTGGGCGTGCATCTTGCTGAACGCTTCAAAACCCTTCTTATTTCAACCGACCCTGCGCACTCCGTTTCCGATAGCCTCCAACAACCGATTGGCGAACAAGTGAAAAAAGTCAATCACACGGCGAATCTCTTCGCGCTCGAAATCAACGCCGAAAAAATCTATCACGAATTTCTTGTTGCCAATCGCCAAAAACTCAAACGCATCATGGATACTGCCACAAATCTCGACGATGAAGACATCGACATGATGCTCGAGACCACGATTCCCGGATTAGATGAAGTTATCGGATTGAAAACCGTTACCGACTATGCTTCGCAAGGCGATTACGACAAAATCATCGTCGACACTGCGCCAACTGGACACGCGCTCCGACTACTTTCCATGCCACACCTGCTCGACGATTGGATAAAAGTCATGGCAAAACTGCGCTGGAAATACCGCGAAGTCGTAACAACCTTCAAAGGGGTCTATGAACCTGATTTGGGCGACGACTTTCTGGTTGAGATGAAAAAAACGGTCAAACGCATTGAGTCGCTCTTGAAAGACGCAACCGCCTGCGAGTTCCTACCTGTTAGCATTCTCACCGATATGGCACTTGCCGAAACCGAGCGACTCACCAAAACCTTGCAAGACTACGGCGTTTCGGCGCGATATTTAATTTTGAATCAAGTCCTCACTGATATTCACGACGGCGCGTTTTTTCACAAGCGAAAGCAAGAACAAACGACCTTCAAAGCGCGCGTCAAGCAAGCCTTCCCAACCTTTCGCGTGATTGAAATTCCACTTTACGACGAAGAAGTCAAAGGCGTTGAGGCACTCAAAAAAGTTGCAATGCTCTTTCAAGGCGTGTGAAGGGTGGAGAGAACAGCATAGAAAAATTTTGTAGTGCTGTTGAAATGTTCTTAACGTGAAGCGTGCAACAATTCACTCAATCTGAAAAAAATGAAAGCAAAGAAAGCCGCAAAGAAGCAAGTTAAGCCGCGAGCAAAGGCGAAGAAATCCGAGAAATCAAAAGAGCCGAAGGAAATAACCGTAACCGTGAACGGAAAACGGTTCAAGGTGATTCCTGCTGAAAAGAAATGGACTCGGGAAGAATTTCTCAAACGGCATGCGGAAGTCAAAAAAATCGTTGAAAAAATGCTCAACGGAATGTCGCCTGTCGAGTATGTTGAAAAAATCAGAGGACACTTTTAATGCTCTTGCTTGACACCGATGTCGTGATAAAAGCCTTCAACGATATTGGCTTTACGAATTTGCTTGTGCCGTTTAACCCAACTGCTTGCACGGTCGTGAACATTGAGCTCATTCAGGGAAACAAAAGCAGAGCAGAGATAAAGAAGTTAGAAACTTTCATCAAGGAAAATTTTAGGCGTTTGTCGAACACGAGCAAAGATTTGAAAACAGCCTTGGCATTGGTGCGCCGCTATTCGAGCAGTTCGGGCGTTTTGCTTGGCGACGCGCTTATCGGCGCGACAGCAATAAACCGAAGCCTTCCCCTGTTCACCTTCAACCAAAAGCATTTCCGATACCCTGAAATCAAGCCGCTTTTGTTTCATCTGTGAGGCAAAGCAAAATTTTTTCCGAATCATTTGGAACTCTCTTGCGTATTGCATAATTTAGATTCAGTCTAAATAATAATTTTAGAAAATTTAATGACAAAAGGAGAAACGAAGTATGCACGCACAATCTTCAAAGACAATGGTTTATCAAACAGCGCACGGCAATGTGATTTGCAATGCAGGGTGTGCCGTTATTCAAGTCGAGTTTGGGAATTTGTTTCTGCGATTTGATTTCAAAGGATTTGAAGCGTTCAAACAAAGCATTGAGGCGATTGATTGGAAGCGAAGCGAAGCAGGAAACGAGAAGAAGCCCTATCACCGAAAAATTTTTGTCGCACTTCAACCGTCAGGCATTACGATGGCGTTTCATCGCGAAGAAATTGAGGAACTGCAAAAACTGCTGAACGGCGCAACCGTTGCTCTAACCTTGAAAAAACTCGCCACAGAAGCGACTGCGTATCCGCGCAACTAAATTTGTCTCTTGATTTTTGTCTCTTGTTTAAGGGTTGTTCTTTCGGTGTGATTAGCCATAGAGAAGCCTCGTTTCGGCTCAGGGAAACGGGGCTTTTTTATTGACGGTGTGAATATTCAAGGTTTTTCATACGTTCCGAAAACTTGCACCACAAACTCCAACATCAAGATGACCCAAGTCTTCAAAACAAGACCGCTCAAAGCGCAAACCTTTTTTCAGAAACTCTTCCGAAAACATCCGCCTGAAAATGCCGTCGTAGAAATTCAAAACTTACTTGCCTCAAAGCCGATTTTGGACGTCCGACGCTATGAAATAAGCCAACTGCTCGACAAGTATAAAAACGCCAACATCTTTCGCATCTTCAAGAGCGACATCGAGGCACTTTACAAACGCTATCTCGAGCATTGTCTTCGCGATAAAGCCTTCTCTGAAAAAGACCTTGAAGAACTCCAACATCTGAAAAAACTGCTCAACCTGACCGATAAAGATGTGAAAGCCCTTCACGAAGAAGTTACAAAAGAAATCTACCGCGAAGGCGTTGACGAAGCCCTTGCCGATAAGCGATTAGACGAGCAAGAGCGCGACTTCTTAGAAAAACTCCAGCAAGACCTCAAGTTGCCCGATGAAGTCGCCAATGCCGTTTATGTCGAAGCCTGTAAAGCCCTGATTAATAAATTTCTGATAAAAGCCACTGAGGATAAGCGACTTTCGCCCGAAGAAGACGCGGAGTTTGAGATGCTGTGTAAAAATTTAGGGATTAACCCTCAAATCGAACCGCACACAAAGGCGTTCTTAGACCGCTTGCGCCTTTATTGGCTGATTGAAAATGCGGAACTGCCTGCGCAACAAGTGAATATCAAACTCTATAAATCCGAAACATGCTACTTCGAAGGCACGGCGGATTGGTATGAACTAAGAACCGTTACGAAAAGAATTAACTATGCGGGCGTCGGTGCGCGCGTTAGAATTGCGAAGGGCGTTTATTACCGAGTTGGCACGGTTGCACCGCAACGCATCACGAGCGAAGAACTCACTTCTATTGATTACGGAACACTCTACCTGACCAATAAGCGCGTGATTTTTATGGGGTCAAAACGAAATTTTACCATACGTATGGAGCGAATTTTAGGCTTTACTCCCTACGGCGACGGCGTCGAGATTGAAAAAGACGCAGGACGAAACCCTGTTCTAAAA
>CALKXI010000063.1 GCA_938003965.1 uncultured Chlorobiales bacterium | reverse complement strand
TTGTGCTAATTAGCACACTTGTTGGACTTGGGTTAGACGCTGATACACTCCATGCTCAATATCGCAAGTCGCTTCTGCCGATTTCCGCGTCGGCTCGCCATACCGCCACGAGCCACGACCACATTTCAAAAGAGCGACTTTATGAAGCCGATAAGTGGCTTGCTTCTGACAAGGTCAAGCATTTCAGCGCGTCGTTTTTGCTCGTGGTGCTGGGAAAAATTGGCTCAAAGGAACTCTTGAAATTTGACCGCGCCGCCTCGAGCACGAGTGCTGTTGGTTCAGCACTGCTGATTGGCTTCGCCAAAGAAGTTATCGACGACCTTAACCCCAACAACATTTTCAGCCTCAAAGACCTTGCCGCCGACCTGCTCGGCATTATGCTGGCAATTCTCCTGCTTTCGCTCACAACGTATTGATTCTAACTGCGTTTACCGTATTTTCAGCAAGCATGACGATAAAACAAAACACAATGCGAGCACACGAATACGAAGGCGTGGTTCATATCCATTCGGTCTACTCGGACGGAAGCGGCACGATTGAAGAAATCATGCAAGCCGCAACCGAACTCGAGCTCGACTTTGCCATCATCACCGACCACAACACGCTCAAATCGCGCGCCGACGGCTACGAAGGCTACTACTTCAACGCAAGCGGACATCCAACGCTGTGCCTGATTTCCTATGAGGCAAACGACCTTTACGACCAAAATCATTATCTCGCGCTGGGCGTCTCAAAAACGGTGCATAAGCGCAAACTTGCGTCGGAATATGTTGAAGCCGTGCGCGAAGTTGGTGGATTCGGTGTGATTGCGCACCCACACGAACAGCGCGACGCCTTCGAGAAATATCCGCCGTTTCCTTGGACGGAGTGGCGCGCCAGTTTCGACGGCATTGAAATTTGGAATCAAATGTCGGAATGGATGGAAGGCTTGAAGCCTGAAAACCGATTCCGCCGCGCCTTTCATCCGCTTGCTTCGGTTACAGCACCGCCACGCGAAACGCTCGAACTTTGGGATAAAATCAATATCGAGCGCAAGGTGGTTGCCACAGGCGGCGTCGATGCGCACGCGCATAAAATCAACTTGCTTGGACTGACGCTCAAAATTTTTCCATACAAAGTGTGCTTTCGCTCCATTCACATGCACGTGCTTCTCGAGTCGCCGATTGATGTTTCACAGCCGATTGAATCAGAACGCGCGAAAATTTACGAGGCTCTTCGCGAAGGACATTCGTTCATTTCAAACTCCTATCTCGGCTCTGCCAAAGGCTTCCGATTTTGGGCAACACAAGGCGACACAACAATTGAAATGGGCGAAAATGTATTTTCCAACGAGAAAACTCACTTTCATGTGATTGCGCCAAGAGATTGCACGATTCGCTTGATACACAACGGCAAGTGCATTGCAGAACAAGCAGGCACTCAACTTGATGTAGAAACCAGCCAAGCAGGCGTTTATCGCGTGGAGTGCGACCTCAATCAAAAGGCGTGGATTTTTTCCAATCCGATTCGTGTGCTGAATCAAGTCCAACAACTTAACAAACAAACGAATAGATGATGGCTTACAACTTAAAGCAGTTTCACAAACATGGCGTTTGAACGTTTGCCAAAGTCGGTGCTGGTGGTGGGCGCGGGCATATCGGGCTTATTAGCTGCAACCGTGTTGAAAGAACACGGTGTTGAAGTAACGGTTCTTGACAAAGGGCGTGGCGCAGGTGGCAGAATGTCGACACGGCGCATTGACCTTGATAACACCTGCGCTTACTTTGACCATGGCGCGCAATACTTCACCGTCAGCGATGGCGACTTTGCCAAGTATGTTGAGCGATGGCTTGCGCTGGGCATCATCAAGCCACTCAACGGGAAACTCATTCGACAAAACGGCGAACCCGATTTAAGCAGTGAAACGCGCTACATCGGCGCAACCGGCATGAACGCCTCAACAAAGTATCTTGCTGATTCGCTTCGAGTCTTCTTCTCGGAACGTGTCGACAAACTTTCCTTTGAAAAGCAATGGACGGTTGAAACCGACAAAGGCAAAACCTTTACCGCCGACGCGCTTATCCTTTCGCCACCCGTGCCGCAGTCGCTCGAGCTCCTTAAAAAGTCCAATGTGCCGCTTCCGAGCGATGTTGAAACAGAACTTGCCACGATTGACTACCACCCGTGCATTGCTACACTTTTGCTCTTTGATAGCGTTGACCCGATTTTGCCTGCCTCTGGAATATGGTTTCAAGGAGAACCGATTGCATGGGCGAGCGATAACTTGCGCAAAGGCATTTCGCCACTGCCAACCTTGACCATTCACGCCGGACCGATGTTCAGTGCCGAGCACTGGCAAACGACCGACTCGATAATTGTTGAGACCATGTGTGCGCATCTCAAAGATTGGATTAAAGCCCCGATTAAACTCTCACAAGTGCATCGCTGGCGATATGGCTTTGCAAAGTCGGTTTTAGATAAGCCTTTTGTCATGGTTGATTCGCCTGCGCCGATTGTATTTGTGGGCGATGGCTTTGTTGCGCCGCGCGTCGAGGGTGCGGCAGTTTCAGGGATTCGTGCGGCACATGCCTTGCTTGAACATCTTCGCGCATGAAACTTTTGCTCACAGGGGCAAGCGGTTTGCTCGGTGGAAATTGCTTCGCACGATTCGCCTGCAATCCAACGGTTCAACTCTTCGCCACCCATCACGATGCTTCTTTTGTAATCCCTCAAAGATTTACAAATGGACAAGACGCCTTCACGCTTGATTTGACTGACGAAACCGCCGTTTGGAACATCATCTCAACGCTTCAACCCAACATGATCATTCACACAGCGGCATATACCGAAACCGCGTTTTGCGAATGGAATCGCAAGGAAGCCAAAGCCTTAAACATCAATGCAACGAAAACCCTTGCAACGCTTGCCGAGATGTTCAACGCTCGCTTCATCTTCATCTCAACCGATTTGGTCTTCGATGGCACAAACGGCAATTATGACGAGCAAGACACGCCAAACCCACTGAGCTACTACGCCGAAACAAAACTTGAAGCCGAACTACACGTGAAGAATCTTGTTGGAAACCATGTGATTCTTCGAAGTCCGCTCTTGCTGGGCAGTTCGCCGCGAGGTGTGCGCAGCGTTAATGAACGCTTGGTAAAAGACCTTGAAGCGGGGAAAACAGTTAGGCTTTTTGTCGATGAATTTCGCACGCCAATTTTCGCCGATGTGTTGGCGCGAATCATTGAAGAATTTGCGATTGGCACGCTTTCGGAGGCAGTGGGGCTTTTTCACGCCGGCGGCACAGAGCGGCTTTCACGCGAAGCATTGGGCAGAAAAATTGCAACGCGATGGAAACTCAATCAAGCGTTGATTGAGCCGACATTGTCCGACAGTGTCTCGTCGCCCGTGCCACGCCCGAAAGACGTCAGTTTGAACTCCCATAAACTGCACGCGCTGTTGCCTTTCGCAATTCCGACATTAGACGAATCGCTTAACGCTCTTCCTTGACGACAATCTTGAACTCTTCTTCCGAATTGATGATTTTGAAATCGTCGCGCATGTCTTTGATGAAGAGTTGAATGCCGTCAAAGGTGAGCGCGTCGGCATTATCAGCAAAGAGTGCGTCAGGATTGGACTTGACCAATTCACCGACTTGCGCTTTGAGTTCCTCAAAAAACTTTGGATTAACAGCAAGCGCGACAACAAGCTTTTGGTTGACGGTGTCAAAATATGCTTCAACCTTTTGCTCCTGAGTGAGCGATTCGGAGAGATTAATGTTTAACTTTTGCATAATGAATCGTGGTTTGGTTTCATTAAAGCGAACGCAAAATAGTGTTTTTAAGAAGGATTCGCGAAATCTGTCAGAAAAGGTTTTTTCTTATCTTTGCGATTCACACTCAATTCATCACTTCTTGTGGCGACAACAACAAAAGCACAAAAAAAATCCAACAAGAGTGCTCAAAAGCAACAAAGCGTCTCGTTTCTTGCTTCTGAATGGCTGGTTGAGCGAGCAGGCGATTGGCGCGTAGCATTAGCCCTATCGGCAATTTACACCGTGATATTGCTGATAGCCGCACATGTTTATCACCGTGTCGGCGACTACGGCGTCGAGACAGATTTCTTTTGGAGCTATGCCCCCGACGCGCGCAAGATTCAAGCCATTCTCAAAGGTGAAGGCGGCGCATTTCCGATTGACGGCTTTCGCGGTCCGATGTATGCACTTGTCCTATCGATTGTAGCGTTCATCGTTCAAGACTTCTTCGCCGCCGGCGTCATCTTCGGAATCCTTTGTGCTGGCGCAACGCTTTTCCTAACGCACCAACTCGTGCTGAAATTCTTCGGCAAAGTTGAAGCTCTTTTTGTGCTGTTGATACTTGCCACAAACAGCATTTTTATTCAATACAGTTACTCGGCAGGCACCGATATGTTCTTTAACCTTGTCGCAACGCTTGCTATTTATGCGTTTCTGAACGTGCTGAACGGCGAGGGATTTCGTTGGCTCATCGTTGCCAGTGTGGCATCGGGCGTGGCGTTGCTCACACGGCAAAATTCGGTTTTTTTAATTGCAGGATTTCTGCTCTCTCTCTTTGTGCTGAATCCGTCAAACCAAACGCTCAGAGCACAAGTGATTTCCGCGCTCACGCTTGTTGGAATTCTCTTTGCCCTTTACGCGCCTTACGGCTTTTACACCTTGCAAGAAAAAGGCAAATTTTTTTACAGCTTGAATTATCTCAACATCGCCAAAGATTTGTTCGGACGCGAGACGAGTTGGGACACATTTTGGTATGGCAAATCACAATCGTTCAACTCGATTGTTGATGTCATTCTTGCCGACCCCGTCAAGTTCTTCACCAATACGCTTGCTAATATCCCCTCGCACTTCATTGGCGACATGGGCGAACTCTTATCGTGGTTCTTGGGCGTGTTTGTAGTTGGTGGCATTGTGGCGGTGGGCGTTCAGCGCAACCTCACGCGGGTTCAACTTGCATACTTCATTTTTGCCTTGATGCACTTCGGGGTGCTCTTGCTGACCTTTTACGGTGCGCGTTTCTCACTCAATTTAATCGCGCCTTACGCCGTTCTTGCCGTACTCTTCTTCAAGTGGGACGCCGTGCCGAAACTTCTGCATTACGCGCTCCCAATCGTGCTCGCCATCGTGCTGTTTCAAAGTGTGCAATTTCATCGCAAAAATATCGACTCTGGTCCGCAAGAAATGCTCGCACTTCGCGAGAAGTTTTTTGAGATTACAGGTCGCAATCCGAACACACACTACAACGAAATCATCATCACCCGCAAGCCGCATATTGCCTACTACTTGAATTTGGAGATGGGCGGATTCCCAATGGCGGAAACCTACGACGAACTAATCGCCGAAGCGCGAAAACTTGGCGCGTCGTATCTCTTTTACAGTTACTTCGAGGCAAATCTTCGTCCGCAATTTCGGTTTCTGTTCAATATCAAAGAAGCACCGCCTGAATTAGAGCCAATCATGACGCTCACGAACCCGCCTGCGGTGCTGTATCGCATTAAGCCAGATGCAACGAAATAAAAAAGCGTCCCGCCGTTTCCAGCAAGGACGCTTCACCTAAGAGAAAGACAAAAAACAGTAGCCAGCGAGAAAAAAACTCTTTAATGAGTAATGAGTAACGGGAAGCGCGCAATTCTTCACTCTTCATTCTTCACTATTCATTATTCATTAAAAAAGCGTCCTGCCGTTTCCAGCAAGGACGCTTTCACCTAAGAGAAACAAAGAACATTAGCCAGCGAGAAAAAAAACTTTTTTATTGAGGCAGAATGACACGAGCACTTTGGTCAACGCTTTTTTGACTTTTGCGCCTTTTCTGCCGCTTTTCTGGCGCGCTCGCGGTCGCCGACGGATTCAATGCGCTTATTTCGTCGTTCATTCCGCTTCATTTCGTAATACTTTGCTGACGGCATCGGACCGCGCGGCTGCGTTGACATTTTTGATTTCTTCTTGCTTTTCGTGAAAGCCGCCTCTGAAACCCATTCCGATGAACCCGCCGCCGCACGGCTTTTATGCGCCTCTGCGGTTACGCTCGTGATTGAGACAGTAAACACGACCAAAATGCAAATAAGA
Source organism: uncultured Chlorobiales bacterium (assembly GCA_938003965.1). Lineage (GTDB taxonomy): Bacteria > Bacteroidota > Chlorobiia > Chlorobiales > Thermochlorobacteraceae > JANWWM01. The sequence continues at coordinate 582 of CALKXI010000063.1, read as the reverse complement.
TTTTCATTAGTATCCTCTGTTGTTTTGAGGTTATTTAAGACACCACAAAGGTCGGGTAGAAAACGGCACGAGGAAATAGCAAACGTTTGTCATTTTGTCCTTGATTTTGAGCGAATTTCGATGTTGAAGGGTGAAGATTCTCAAAAATGGACATGCATTCGTGGAGATTTTGACCATAAAAAAAATAGGTCGCCAAACTTGCGCTTGACGACCTTAAGGAGGTGCTCTATGAAACAACCTCGCAGAAACCATAAACTGCAAGGCAGTATGATTAACGACGCGGGTTCAAAAAAAGTTTTAGCCGTGGATATTTTTTTGCTTTCCCACGATTAGTCTCTTTTCCCGCCGTTCAATCAAGAAAATCAAAAGTAGTCTTGAATTTCTGCACCGAGTTGAAAGCCGTTTTGATTGGCAATGGTTTGCAGGTTCTCCATCGTTGGCTCAGGGTTTTCTTGAACTTGCGGATAAGTATATCGCTCGCCTTTGAAGTTGCGCATCACGACTTCGTCGCTATCGAGTTTTTCGATGTAATGCGGCAGAAGTGGAATTTTGCCGCCGCCGCCGGGGCTATCAATAACGAAG
>CALKXI010000062.1 GCA_938003965.1 uncultured Chlorobiales bacterium | reverse complement strand
GTTTCCATTTCAACTCTTGATTGGCAGTTTTTCACTTTCGCAAGCCATGTCGCTTTTCGGTGAAGAGGAGTTTCGCTGGAAAGCCGTGTATTTAGAGCCGATTTACGCCATCTATGCGTTTTTCTCGCCGCTGTTAGCCTTCAAAAAATTTCAGTGGAAAGCATAAACTATGCGCTTGTAACGATGCTCTTTTGTGCATCTTCAAAGTGTGAGGCAAGCAGGTGCGTAAAGTCGTCAATCGATTCAAGCATAGGCAAGTGCCCAATCCCTGCAAATTCAGCAAACGTGGTTGGCAGTTCTGGGTGTTGGGCAAGGCGCGTTTTGTAGAGCGTGGTCATGCCTTCGGGAGGAATGGTCTTATCGGCAGAGCCAACGCAAAGCAGAAGCGGAGAAGGAATCGAGATGACTTGCTCGTGATAGCGACGCAGAATATCGGGATTGAGTGAAAACGTGCCGACTTTTTCCGCCGCTTCCGCATCAGTATTCAAGAAATCATCAACCAAAATTTTCTCGTATTCTTTTGGAATCGGGTTTGAGGTGGCTTTCTGAATAAAGGCGCGTTTGAAGAAATCGAGATGAAATAAAAACTTCAAGTTCATCGTGCTACGAATGAACACCGAAAGCAGTTCCATTTGAATTGCACTGTAAGTAAAAATACCGCAGGCGATAATCGTGGTTGAGAGCGTTTGTGCTTGATGACGATGTGCAAGTTCCGCTGTAACCATCGACCCCATCGAGTGTCCAACAAGATGCACTTGTGATAATCCTAAATGCTCAATAAGCGCAGACGCCTCATCAGCAAACGCTTCAATCGTGAAATGCGGTTTGCGTGCGGTTAGGCGCGTGCGGCCTGTACCGCTTTGGTCAAAGCAAATGGTGCGAAATGTTGCAGAAAGTCGCCGAGCCACAGGCGTCCAATACTGTGCCGACATCGCCCAGCCATTGATGAAAAGCACAGGCGTTTTATCGAAATATGCGGGGTTTGTCGTTGCAGAATCTTCAAAGTAAAGCAGGCTTTGTTTGGTTTGGAGCGTGCTCATAGGGACCCCCTTTATGTGCCATGCTACTCGGCTTCAATAACATCCGCAACGCTTTTCCAGAGCGATGTAGCCGAGTAAATGCAAAAGAAAAAGTTAATGTAGTAAGAACGAAGTGCGCTTTTGTCGAGACGAAGTCTGACAATGGAAAAAAGTGTTTTCCATCGCCAAAACCAGAAGTCCGTGATGTAAAAGAAGAAGCCCATTGTGTAGAGTGGTTCGAACAACGTTTCATTGAGTTAAGTCAAATCGAGTTCAAACTACTTCTAAAATGTAAGCAAGTTCGCGTGATTTTAGAAAAGATATTTTTAATAATCAATCTCTTCAATTTCGCCAAGTGAAATGCCAAAAGAAGGAAGCGCGTAAGAGATGCCGATGTTAAGTGTGATACCGTTGAAGTTCGTATCGCGAAAGCCACGCGCTGTGAAGGGAATGCTAAAAGTTTGAGAGCCGTCCTCAGCAGAAGAATCTTTGTATTTGAGCGAACTGAGAAAAGGTGCGAATCCAACTTTGTAGTTTCCCCCGATGCTGAAGAGCAAATCAGGTGTCAGCATGAACTCGAAGCCGAAGTCGGCGCGAACCGAAGCGGTAACAAATGAAAGGCTTTCCAAATCGCCTTCGTTTGTGTTGCCTACGCTGAGAAAAAGCCCGTCAAGACCAGCCGAGCCGCCGAGGTAGAAGTTCCAACGACGAAGCCAGAATTTTTTCATTGCGCCCGCGTAGCCGCTTAAAATCAAAGCCGAGATGCCATTCGGCGCGTCAGGGGTAAATGAAGTGTTTCCGATGCCAAATCCAAAATCAGCCGTCGCAAAAAGTTGGCGCACGCCTGTTTGTTTGGCAAGGTTATAGTGAAATCCAAGTTCAATGCCGCCTGCTTCGGTAACGTCTTCTTTGAGCGCAAAGGCAAGCGGAACGGTTGTGAAAGAGAAATCATCGACGCCGTATTCGCTAAGCATTTCGCGACGTAAGGGCGTGGTTTCTTTGGAGAGGCGAAGTCGGAAAAATTTAGGACGAATGGCAATATCCAATCCAAACTGTGGGTGCTCTTTAAGCAAGACGCCTCGCTCGACGCCTCGCGTGATGTGCGGATAAAAGGTTGAAGTGGCGGAAGGATTGGTTTTGTTGTCGCCAACGGAAGCGACACGGAAAAATCCAATTCTGCGCTCTTCTAACTCGCCTGTGGAATTTTCAAAAAGTTCTTCGGCATAGTAGCCATCGTCAAGTCCAACGCCTTCGCGTGTGCCGATGTTGGCTTCGGGCGTTGCGCCGCGCAGGCTTAAAATTTCAGCCGTAACTTGAAAATCGGGCAATCGGCGCATAGCTAAGCTCAAATTTCTTGCCCACGCCTCAATGGCAGACAGCCGTGCATAGTCCCCACCTGAAAGCGTGCGACGGCGAGTTTGATAATTCCTATCGAGAGAAGCCGTGGCCCTGCCGCTCTGCATAACCGAGCTACCCTTCAAAAACACCGCCTCCGAGTTGCCGTCAGGATTGGTTTTGATGCGAAACCACAGAATGTAACCTGAAATCTCAACCGTTAAATTCCGTTCTTCATCGGTCGACTCGTTGTAGCGCGCCACAACAGGCACATAAAGGTATGCGGCGTTCAAAACTTTGAGAATATCCTCGGCAGTTAAGCCTGAGCCTTTGAGTTTATTTGCCGCCGCCATCGCTAAATCTTCTTCCTTCAAATTCCCAAGTGCACGCTCTTCGGCAACGGCTTTCAGTGCCAGAGAAACTTGCGGGACAATTGTTTCATTGAGAATCGCTGTGATTTGTGAAGGTGTGGCATTGAGAAAGCCCAATGCGGACAGACGCTCGCGATAAGCCGAAAGCGCGCTATCAGAAAGCGAATTGTAGTCAAAGCGCGGCAACTGAATGTGATAATTGATGCGATTTTCAATCATCGCGCTTGGAACATTTACAAATGAAAGATTCAAAAGCCCGAGCGATGAAATCGACTTGCGCTGATATTTGCGCTCTTGTGCCGAAACAGCAACGGAAAAGAGCAAAATGGTGATGAAAAGAAGACGTGGCATAGCAGTGTGGTATGTATTGATGAAGATTCAATTTACGTATTGATGAAGATTCAATTTACAGCCAATCGCACAATGAATTACTATGCACTCAATTCTTGGAGTGCCCATTTGGCTCGCGGAGGCGACGCGGCTCTTGTGAGAGCGGGAGTTTAATTCGGAATGTCGTGCCTTTGCCCACTTCGCTGTGTTTGAGAATCAACTTGCCTTTATGGTAATCCTCGATGATGCGCTTGGCAAGCGAAAGCCCAAGCCCCCAGCCGCGCGACTTCGTGGTGAATCCTGCCTTGAAAATTTCGTTTTTGTATTTGCTCTCAATGCCCTTGCCCGTGTCGGAAATGTCAATCATAACGAAGGGGGCCTCTTTGAAAATCGTGGCAGAAATACAGCCCGATTTGCCTTGAATGGCGTCAATGCCGTTCTTGATGATGTTTTCAATCACCCACTCAAAAAGTTCACGATTGATAGGTACAAAAATATCTGGCGCATCGTTCAAGTAAAGTTCAATACTTTTGCCCATCTGCGGAATGCGACTGCGATAATAGTTAAACATAGAGGCAATCACTTCGCTGATGTTTTCTGCCTTCAAACTCACCTTTGAGCCGATTTTTGAAAAGCGTGTGGCAACGCGGTTCAGTCGCTTTATGTCGGTTTGCATTTCAAAAATAATTTGCGCTTGCTTTTCAGGATTATCGCTTGCAGTTTTCAGAAGCTCAATCCAACCCATCAAACTTGAAATCGGGGTGCCAAGTTGATGAGCGGTTTCTTTGGAGAGCGCAATCCACAAGCTCGACTGCTCATTGCGACGAATGACGCTGAAACTGTAATAGGCAATCAAAATAAAGACGCCCGCTGCAACGCTGGTTAGAATTGGCGCAAGGCGCAACATCACAACCAAATCTGAATCGCCGTAATGCACATATTGAAGCACCATCGTATCGAGCTTAACAGCGACAGGTTCATACTGCGCATCTAACTCCAACCGCTTTTTCTCCAAAAATGCCTTGACAAACGCCTCGCCCTTGGAAGAATCAACTTTGATGTTGCGAATGGTGCTGGGGTTCATTTGCGCATCGGTGAGCATCACGGGAAAATCAATCACCGTTACAATTTCATTGAAGATGAATGAAATTTCCTGCGGGTTTTCAAGCTCAATAAGCAAGTTAAGCGATTTAACCCAAAGGTCGACCTTCTGCTTTTGCTGTTCGCGAATCGACTCGATAACTTTTTGCGTGAAAAGAAAGAAGATAATAGCGCCAAGCGCAGCGGAAAAAATAAAAAAACCTTTGATGGTGCTGTTTTTCATTGAAATACAAGTTGCATCTGCAAACGCAAAGATAAAAACGATTCCGTTGCTTGTGAGGCTGTTCGTTTGGTGTGCGTTTGAAAAGATGTTAGATTTGCAAGCAATTTCACTCAACTTTGTTTACTTACAATGAACTTTCCAGAAACACTTCGCTACACCAAAGAACATGAATGGATTGTGATGGAATCGGCGGACATTGCTCGCGTCGGCATCACAGATTTCGCACAATCGGAGCTCGGCGACATTGTGTTCGTCGACCTTAAAAGCGTGGGCACGAAACTGAACGCCAACGACATTTTCGGAACGGTAGAAGCCGTCAAGACTGTCTCCGACTTGTTCTTGCCTGTGGCAGGCGAGATAGTCGAAGTCAACGAAGCCCTCAACAAAGATGCATCGCTGGTAAATAAATCGCCCTACGGAGAAGGATGGATGATTAAAATCAAAGTCAATAATCCAGCAGATGTAGAAGCCTTAATGACGGCAGCGGATTATCGGGCGCAAATCGGTCAGTAGTGTAGGGGAGCCGTTTGGATTCGGTCGCTGAAAAGGTCAGTTGTAACTCACAACCTGTAAAACTGCGTCAAGGCGCAATTACCATCAGTAAAATCAAAGATTGAGCGATGAGTTTGAAAGGAATCAGCCGAATTGATGCCCCTAACCGCAATGAGCACTGCTGGCTTGTCAGAGCGACGAAGGATTCGGTAACTTATTCAAAATCGTTTGCCGACAAAAAATACGGCGGAAAAGACAAAGCCTTGAAAATCGCCGTTGAGTATCGCGATAAACTTTACAAAGCACTGGATATTGACCTCAATAAGCCACGCAAACGAGGGTTTCGAGAATTTCCTTACCCCTTCTTCACAAAGAAAGCCAACAATAAAACAGGTGTTGTGGGCGTTTATCGAACCACAAAAACCGTTGAGAAACAAACCCCCGAGGGCAAGAAAACAGTCGTTGTACGCGACCATTATGTCGCCTCAATCAACATAGAAAAATACAAGCAGGTGCAAAAGTTTTTCTCGGTTGCCGAGTACGGCGAAGAGAAAGCCCGAAAAATGGCAATTGCGTGGCGCAAAAAAATGGAAAAAGAAGTCGCAAGCCGAATGCCTGCAAAAATCAATAAGCCAAAAGAAATGCGCTACGTCAGCGGCGATAAAATCGTCAAAGATTTTGACCCCAGCGGGCTGATGAAACATCCCTCAACATCCAAATCCGCTCCCAAAAAGAAAACCAAAGCCAAGAAATAATCGCATCAAAGGAAACGGTTTCGTAACTTCGAAAGGTTTTAGAGGTGCTGTTAAAACTTTAACTCGTTACAAAAATGTCCGTCAAACCGAAGTTTATCGTAGGTTCTGTCGTCATCGTCGCTGTGCTGGCTTGGCTTGGATTCACAGCGCAAGAGTGGGGCAATAGTTCAATCGGATATGCCTCCATTTCGCAAGCCAAACAAAGTGGTAAACTTGCCTACATCAAAGGCTATTGGGTGAAGGAAGAACCCACCGAAACAAACCTCAACATTTTCACCTTCTACATGAAAGATGAAGAAGGCAACATCGCCCGCGTTATTTATCGCAATGGAAAGCCTAATAACTTTGAGCAAGCCTCCAGCATCGTCGTTCAAGGCAAACTTGAAAACGGCACCATCTACGCAAAAGATATTTTGGTGAAATGTCCGTCAAAGTATCAATCTGAAAAAGCCGATAGCGAAAAGAAAAGTTAGTATCGGTAGAAATTAGTATCGGCAAACACACACCTTAAAATGCAGTTCTAAATGTCAAGCGAAGCAGTTTTTTTTGAGTTTATCACGGGCAAGTTCGTAACAATTGTGGGCTTTACTGCCGCACTCTGTGCGACTTACGCCTTCTTTCGCGCCGCTCAAAGCGACGAACATCAACAACTTTACGACGAATGGTTGAGTCTTGCACGAAAAAGCTTTTTCGTTATGGTGGGCGCAATCGTCGTCAATGGCTTGCACCTTCTTTACCTCATTCTCACGCATCAGTTCAAATACAATTACGTCAAGCATTACTCCTCAACCGACCTGAACATCTTTTACCTCATCTCCACCTTTTATGCAGGGCAAGAGGGCAGTTTCATGCTGTGGATGTTTTACGGCTGTTTGTTTGGATTCTTTTTGATGAAAACGGCGAAAGAATACGAAGCCCCCGTCATGACCGTGCTCTCGCTCTCGCAAGCCTTTTTGCTCTCGATGATTTTGGGCATTGAAGTGCCGTTTCTCAAAGATGGATTAGGAAGTGATGTCTTCGCGCTTACAATGGGACCTGTGCCGAAAGAAGGCGATGGACTCAATCCCTTGCTTCAAAATCCTTGGATGGTGATTCACCCGCCGACCTTGTTCGTTGGATTCTCCTCGCTCATCATTCCGTTTAGTTACGCGATTGCGGCAATGTGGAAGAATAAATATGACGATTGGATTCGTCCGGCAATGCCGTGGGTTTTGTTCAGTGCGGCAACGCTCGGCATTGGCATTATGATGGGCGGCTACTGGGCGTATAAAGTTCTGGGCTGGGGCGGCTATTGGGGCTGGGACCCGGTTGAAAACTCTTCACTCGTGCCATGGCTCTTGATTGTCGCACTGATTCACACCATGATTGTTCAGAAAAAAAACGGCGCGCTCAAAAAAACAAATTTGCTTCTGGCGGTGCTGGCGTTCTCAATGGTGCTCTACAGCTCCTTCCTCACACGAAGCGGCGTGCTGGCAGATACTTCCGTTCACTCCTTTACCGATTTAGGACTATACAATCAACTGCTTGCCTTTACGCTCACCTTTCTTGGATTGGGCGTTGGACTGCTCGTGGTGCGTTTCAAGTCCATTAAAGTGGTTTCGCGTGAAGAGTCGCTTTATTCGCGCGAGTTTTTCTTGCTTTGCGGTGCCGTTGTGTTGATGCTCATAGCGGGCGTCGTCGTGGCGGGCATTTCCACACCAATTGTCGACTCCATGTTGAACCGACAAATCACCAAACTTGAACCTGATTTCTACAATCAAGTAACGCTCCCGCTTGCCGTGCTGATTGGATTTCTTTCCGCTGTTGGACAATCAATTTGGTGGACGAAAATCGATAAAGAAAATCTCATCAAAGCCTTATGGCTTCCTTTAACGCTTGCGCTTGTCTTTACAACCATCTTAATGCTTGCGGGCATGAAAGATGTATCCATGATTTTGCTTGCACTGACGGCGTCGTTCTCGCTCTTTGCCAACGGGCAAGTCTTGCTCAAAGTCTTGAAAGGCAATCCGAAATACGCAGGTGGAAGTCTAACGCACGTTGGGTTAGCCTTAATGCTACTTGGCATTATTGGCTCGGCGAAATATGACGAAAGCCAACACATCGAGCTGCCAAAAGGCAAGACGGTTCAAGCCTTCGGAAAACAAATGACCTACAAAGGCATGCAAGATGTGGGCGACGGAAAAAGCGGTTTCAAAATTCAAGTGGTTGATGGAAACAAGTCGTATATCGCCATGCCAGTGATGTATGAAACGAAACGGATGACAGTTCAAAACCCCGATGTTGCGCATTATTTGACAAAAGATTTTTACATCGCGCCTGTGAACCTGATGGTTAAAGACAATCCCAACCAACTGATTTTGAAAAAAGGCGAATCGCAAATGCTCGAAGGCTACGCGGTGAAGTTCGTGAATTTCAACATGGAAAAAAGCATTTTGGGCGGCGGCGTTGATGGGAAAATCAAAGTGGTTACCATACTTGAAATTACAAAAGATGGCAAGAGCGAAACGATTGAACCGATTTACAACATCGAAGCCGGAAGCGAGCCGACGATTGAATACGCCGCACTGCAAAGCGCGCCAAGCGTTTCATTTGCGATTACTCGCATTGATGCTTCGAGTGGCAGAGTGATGGTCGAAGCCAAAGGACTCGGTGCAGAAGTTCAGCCGCAGGAAACGCTTATCATTGAAGCAAGCATTAAGCCTTACATTAACGTTTTATGGCTTGGAACATATTTGGTCGCGTTTGGCTTTGCGATTTCAATTTATCGCCGATGGCAAGAGCGCAAGTTGAAGTCGAGAACAAAATCGGCGGAATTGGTTGAGGTATAAACTTGAATGTTGAAAAATTCTGCTATTGAAATGAAATCAAATGAAATTGATGTGTCCAAAATTGACTTGGACAAGATGAAGGAAAAGACGGCACAAACGCCATCGCTTCTTCCTTACGCGCACACGGCAGGCGGAGCAGTCATAAAGCCTGAAGATGTTGGTAAAATCAAGGGAAGAGCGGTTTCGGCGATGCGCGAGCAAACCGAAATGCAGATGTCGCAACTCTACGAACAGATGCAACTGCTTGCCGAACAAGCCAAAAAAATTCAACAGCGCGTCGCGATTTCAGAGCGGATTTATATGGCAAAGATGGGCTTTGAGCCGATTATCGGAAAAACCTATTACCTTTATCGCCGTGAAAATGGCGAAGATTTTCTTTCACTTGTTGCGCCAAACGAATGGGGCAGAAGCAAGAAAATGGATTATGTTGCCACCGTCAAACTGCTTGCCGACCACACTTGGGACGTGATTGAAGAGCAACAAAAAAACGGACACGCCAAGTAACCATCAAGCAACAAAAAAGGCGACCGAAGTCGCCCTCTCACACCATCAAAAGAAAATCAACCAAATGCCGGTTAGTTTCGTTGTTCAGGCAGGGTGATTTGCACAAGGTTCTTCCTTGCTTCTTCGGCTTTGCGCCGTTCCAATTCGGCTCGGAGTTCTTCGCCTTCCATCGGAACGAACTTGCCATTGACCAACTTGACGGGGATTTTGGAAATGGCTTCCGAAAGTTGTTTCATACCTTCTTGCTGTTCGGCTTTCTTTTTCTTCAACTCTTCGGGAGAAAGCCCGACGACGTTATCGCTCGTTTCAAAGATGGGAGCGAGTTTCTCGTCATCGTGCCGAAGTTTGAAATCGACAAACTTGTAGAGCAAAAAGACGAGAATGAAGAAAATCGGAAGCGCGAAGGCGTATATGAAAATCCACGAAAACGATTGCATCTTAAATACTCCTTTCTAACTTTTCAAAACAGATTCCCACAAGGGAATTTTCACAAAGGAATATAGAGCCTTCAAGTCGCGTTGTGGGTTAAATTCTCTCAAAGGGAGAAACGATTTGGACGATATGAAAACGAACTTATCTAAAGGCTCGCGATGTTGAAGAAGAAAAAAGCGTTGTGTTTTTCACAAAGACTTGCAGTTCCAACAACAACTTTAACTTAAAACAACTACCGACCATGAACGAAGTTCGCGGAGGCGTCATTACGCAAGTGCTGTATAGCATTGGCATTGCGGCGGAAACCGGATTGGATAGCGTTTCCAAAGCGGTTGCTGAAACCGCAGAAGCGGCAAAGAAAACCACCGAAACCATTTCAGGCGGCATCACGCGCTCGATTGAAAAAGTAACCGACGCGCTGGTAGGGAAAAAGTAATGACCCAAAGAAATGGAATGAATCATTAAGGCGATTCACCATGAGTCGCCTTTGTGTTTTGATTGAGTTTTTTGAGAGCATTGATAAATGGGAGAAATGACAAACGAAAAATCGCTTTCGCACCTTGACGCCAAAGGTAATCCGACAATGGTTAATGTCGGCGAGAAACCCATCACGCATCGCCTTGCAAGAGCCAGAGCCGTTGTAGAACTCGGCGAAGAAATTTTATCGCGCTTGCAAAATGGAGAACTTCAAACCAAAAAAGGTGCCGTCTTTCAAACGGCAATCCTTGCAGGCATTATGGCGGCGAAGAAAACGGGCGACCTCATTCCGCTTTGCCACCCGCTTGGCTTGGAAGATTGCCAAATTGCAATTTCGCCGATTTCCAAAAGTGCCATCGCGATTGAATGCACTGCCGAACTTCACGGAAAAACAGGCGTGGAAATGGAAGCCCTCACCGGCGCAACGCTCGCCGCACTGACCATTTACGATATGTGCAAGGCTCTTTCGCATGAGATTGTCATTAAAGACATTAAACTCATCGAGAAGCGCGGCGGAAAGTCGGACTTCATACGAGAAAACTAACTTGTGCCAATACTTTCACGAATCACCATCTACCCGATTAAATCGCTTGACGGCGTTGCCGTTCAATCGGCATCTATTACCAGCGGCGGAGCCTTAGCGCACGACCGCGAATACGCGCTCTTCGATGCAGAAGGAAACATCGTCAATGGCAAGCGCACGGCGAAAATCCATCTTATCCGCGCTAACTTTGATGAATCGTTGAAGGTCGTTTCGCTCTCGGCGCAAGGTGAAAAAGATACTTTTGAACTTGGGGATTCAAGGTTAGAAACTTGGTTTTCGGATTATTTCGGTTTTCGCATTAAGGTGCGCCGCAATGTAGAAACAGGGTTTCCTGACGACCTGAACGCTTGGGGACCGACGCTCGTCAGCGAAGCCACCTACCGCCAAGTGGCGACTTGGTTTAGCGGAATTTCCATCGAGGAACTGCGACAACGCTTTCGCGCAAACCTTGAAATTTCAGAGTGCGAGCCATTTTGGGAAGATAGGCTTTGCGATGAGCCGCCGCGCACCGTGCCATTTCAAATTGGCGAAGTGAGATGTGAAGGCGTCAATCCATGTTCGCGATGTGTGGTGCCGACGCGCAATCCTTTATCAGCAGAGCCAACGCCGAAATTTCAAAAGCATTTTTCTGAACAGCGCAACGCAACCGTGCCTCTGTGGGCGATTCCTGAAGCCTTCGCCCATTTTTACAAACTTTCGGTCAACACGCGCATTGCAAGGAATCAAGCAGGCAAATCCATTCGCGTAGGAGACGCGCTACAACTCTGACGGCGATATGCAAGAGAATCGCTAAATTCTGACTCGAACTAAAACTTGCCGAAAGACATACCTTGACCGAAAAAGAACTTCATGCGCTCCTTGAAAAAATTCCCGCACTCAAACGAGAAATAGAGAAAGCCATTGTTGGGCAAAGCAATGTGCTCGATGAACTTTTGGCGGCGTTCATTGCGGGCGGACACGCGCTCCTTGAAGGCGTGCCCGGGCTTGCTAAAACCTTGATGATTCGCACGCTGGCAAGTGCCGTTTCGCTTTCGTTCCGACGCATTCAATTCACGCCCGACCTGATGCCCTCCGACATACTCGGCACGGAAGTGTTGGAAGAAGACCGCACAAGTGGCAAACGATTTTTTAAGTTCAATCGCGGTGCGATTTTCGCTAACCTTGTGCTTGCCGATGAAATCAACCGCACGCCGCCGAAAACCCAATCCGCCTTGCTCGAAGCGATGCAAGAATTTTCTGTAACGCAAGCAGGGAATACTTATCCGCTTGAAAAGCCGTTCTTCGTTTTAGCAACGCAAAATCCGATTGAGCAAGCCGGCACATACCCCTTGCCCGAAGCACAACTCGACCGATTTATGCTTTACATCAAACTCGATTATCCAAGCGAGGAAGATGAACTCAAAGTCTTGATGCAAACAACGGGCAGTGAATCCGCCAAAATTATGCCTGTGCTTTCAGGGGAAGAGTTGCTTGTGATTCAGCGGCTGGTGCGCGAGGTGGTGGTGAGTTCGGAGTTGATGAAGTTTGTGAATTTACTTGTTCGAGAAACGCGACCGCAGACCACGACCCAAGCGTTCATCAAAGAAAATGTGGAATGGGGCGCGGGCACGCGCGCTGCACAAGCGTTGATTTTATCGGCGAAAGCGCATGCGTTGATGCAAGGGCGTTTTTCCGTGTTGCCTTGCGATATTAAACGAATGGCGTTGCCGGCATTGCGACATCGCGTATTGCTCAACTTCAAGGCGCAAGCAGAAAAGCGCACTTCTGACGAGGTGATTGAAAATTTGATGAAACATGCTGCCATTGAGGAATAAAAAGGTGATTTGAAAGTGCGACTTGCAGTTTTTGTTGAAAGTGGTATATTCGCAGCTCATAGTTGAATTGGAGAGGTGGCCGAGTGGCTTAAGGCGTCGGTTTGCTAAACCGATGTAGTATCGTAAGGTGCTACCGGGGGTTCGAATCCCCCCTTCTCCGCAAGAGGTAACAAAGGTGCGATGAACGCGCCCGTCGCCCCGAAACATTC
>CALKXI010000061.1 GCA_938003965.1 uncultured Chlorobiales bacterium | reverse complement strand
GCCACTCGGTCGCGCTTCGTTTCCCATCATCGGCAACAGCACCACATCAGGCTCAGGCTCGTTGTAGTCATCTAACCACAACGGATTCTGAACCGAGACGATTGCCCTACCTGCAACTTTCAACACGAACAGTTCAGTCAGGCGGTTCACGCACCAGAAGTGAGGCAAGCCGACAGGACTCATTTTCTTGTAGATTTCTCCGTCAATCAGTTCAAGTTTTTCATCAGGCGCAAGAATGCCTTGTTCAGCCATCTTCAAATACTCCGCCGTCGTCCATCGGCGTTTTTCAGAGAAGTCTCGAGCCGTTTTTTGTGTTGTGGGCGTCGCAATCATACCGATTCTAATTTTCGTTTTAGAATGTCGTTAATGATTTGCGGATTGGCTTTGCCTTTCATGCGCTTCATGGTTTCGCCAACGAAGTAGCCGAAGAGTTTGGTTTTTCCTGCTCGATAATCAGCCAGTTGGGTTGGACTTGCGGACAAGACTTCGAGAATTTCTTTTTCAATCGCGGAAGTATCGCTCACTTGTGCAAGTCCATCGCGTTTAACGATGTCTTCGGGCGATGTGGGTTCGTCGAGCATTTTGACGAAAACGACTTCTTTCGCCGTATTACCATTGATAACGCCTTGTTTGACGAGCGAAATGAGCGCGCCAAGTCGCTTTGCCTCAATCGGAAATTCTGAAATGTCAATGGCTTTTTCTTTGAGCGTACGGAGCACTTCACCCATTACCCAATTTGAGGCGGCTTTGGCATCGCCACAGACTTTGGCAGTTTCTTCGTAATAGTCGGCAAGCAAGCGGTCGGTGGTAATCACTTTTGCATCGTATTCAGGAATTTGATACTGCGAAACGAATCGTGTTGCGCGCACTTCGGGCATTTCAGGCAGTTCGGCTTTGATGAGCGCGAGCAGTTCGTCGCTGACTTCAATCGGCACGAGGTCGGGTTCGGGGAAATAGCGGTAATCGTGTGCCGCTTCTTTTGAGCGCATTGGGCGCGTTTCGAACTTATCGGCATCCCACAAGCGTGTTTCTTGAACGATTGTTCCGCCCGACTTCAAGACTTCGATTTGACGTTCCATTTCGTATTGAATCGCATTTTCAACGCTCTTGAACGAGTTCATGTTTTTGATTTCCGTGCGCGTGCCGAATTTTTCCGAACCTTTTGGACGCACCGACACATTGGCGTCGCACCGCAGTGAGCCTTCTTCCATGTTTCCATCGGAAATGCCAAGCCAACGCACAATGGCGCGTAGTTTTTGCAAATACGCCGACGCTTCTTTCGTCGTTCGAATGTCAGGGTAACTGACAATTTCCAAGAGTGGCACGCCACAACGATTGGCGTCGATGTAGGTTTCTTCGCCGATGTCGTGAATTGATTTTCCCGCATCTTCTTCCATGTGGATTCGCACCAAGCGCACACGCTTTTTTTCGCCATCTAAATCGAACTCGATATAGCCCTCGCTACAAATCGGCTCTTCATATTGCGAGATTTGATAACCTTTGGGAAGGTCGGGATAGAAATAATTTTTTCGCGCCATGATGGAATAAGGCGCAATCGTGCAGTGTGTTGTTAAGCCAAGTTTAATCGCCGATTCCAAGACTTGCTTGTTCAATACGGGCAACGCGCCCGGCATCGCAAGGCAGACAGGGCAGACATTCGTATTGGCAGGCGCGCCAAATTCGGTTGAACAGCCACAAAAGGCTTTCGTCTTCGTGTTTAGTTGGCAGTGGACTTCAAGTCCGACAACAAGTTCGTATTCCACAGTTCAAAAATTTGAAAGAGGTTATGCGAAAATTTCTTCGGCAGAAAGAGTCAAGTCAGGCAACACAGGCGTTGTGATGCGTTCATTTCCGATTGATTTTGAGAGGCGCGTTGGCTCTCCATTGATGAGTGCATAACGCTCGACGGCGCACTCGCTGACATCGATTATCCAACATTCTTTCACACCATATTTGAAGTAAATGGGCATCTTTTTGCGCAAGTCGTAATACGCCGTTGAGGGCGAAAGCACTTCCACAACCAAATCAGGCGCGCCACGCACAATGTCTGTTCCGATAATTGAGGCGCGTTCATTTGAAATAAACATCACATCAGGTTGAAAGGTGTTGTGTATGTCAAGAAACACGTCCATCGGAGCAATTATGACGCGCCCGAGTTTTTTTTCGCGATTGAGTTTCTCGAACTCAAAAGCAAGATTCAACACTGCATTTTGATGTGCAACAATTGGAGTTGGCATTTCAATAATTTCTCCGTCAATCAGTTGATACTTCGCGCCTTCGGGCAAGAGGGCGTAATCGTCGTAGGTTGCTTTTTGTTTTTCAGCCGTGAGCATTTGTGTCAAAATTTTATTTCGGGAATATAAACAAAATGCCGCGTGCGTTGAGCAACTGCAAGCCATGCGTTTGTGCCGTTCCAAGAATCTATGTTCTGCTTATCAAAATTCCGTAACTTCGCCGTTCAAATTCAATCCACTTTCAACGATGAAAAACACATTTTTCCTTTTGCTTTTAACGCTTCTTGTTGGCTGTTCGAAGTCAGAACTCTTGCTCAAAGAGGGCGACCTCGCACCCGATTTTACTTTGCTTTCCGATAGTGGCACGCCTATTTCGCTTTCTGCGTTCAAAGGAAAGCCCGTTGTGCTTTACTTTTACCCAAAAGATTTTACGCCTGGTTGCACCAAAGAAGCATGCGCATTTCGCGATGCGTTTTCTGACTTTCAACGTGCAGGCATTGAGGTGCTCGGCGTGAGCGTCGATGATGTTCAATCGCATCAAAAATTTAAGTCAGAGCATCAACTCAATTTCACGTTGCTTTCCGATACCGATAAGAAAGTTTCAACATCTTACGGCGTGCTGAGTGGCTTAGGCTTTTCAAGTCGCATCACGTTTTTGATTGACCGTGAGGGCAAAATCAAACGCATTTTCAAAGAGGTCAATCCCGAAGCGCACGCGGCAGAAGTGCTTGCGATTGCTAAAACTCTTTGAGCCATCACCATGAAAAAAATTCTGCCGACTGACGACGGCAAGTTGATTCTCGCTGACACGCCGTGCCCCGAACTTCGCGACGATGAAATTGAGATTAAAGTCATGGCGATTGGCGTCAATTACGCTGACGTTAAAATTCGCTTCGGATATTTTTCAGATAAGACGCGCAAAAATCCTGAAATGGGGTGCGAGGTTTCGGGCGTTGTCATGCGCAAAGGTCGTGATGCGCATCGCTTTGCGGTTGGCGAAAAAGTTTTTGCGGTATGGCATTGGGGCGGCGGCTATGCCGAGTTTATGGTGGTGCCTGAATACGCCGCGTTTCGTTTGCCTGTGTATCTCTCTTTTGAACAAGGCGCGGCGTTTCCTGTGATTGCGCAAACGGCGTATCACTTAGTCCATACCGTTGCGCATGTTGAGCGTGGCGAAACGGTTTTGATTCATGCGGCGGCAGGCGGTGTTGGCACGATGCTGGTTCAACTTTGTGCGATGCAAGGCGCAACCGTGATTGCGCTTTCCAGTAGCGAGCGAAAACTTGAACGGGTCAAAAAACTTGGCGCAACCTTTACGCTGAACTATTCCGAGCCGATTGTCGAGCGCGTTCTCTCGCTCACCAAAGGCGAGGGCGTTCAAGCGATTTTTGATGGCAATGGCGGCGCGTTCTTTCCACATAACTTCGAGATGCTCGGCTTGCGCGGCAGAGTCGTGCTTTTTGGCAACACCGCAGGCGAGATTCCTCATCTGAATCCGTATCAACTTGTTTATTCGTCGCACCAACTCATAGGCTTTTCTATGCGCGCCATTACGGCAAATCCTGAACTATACATCGCCACCTATCGCTGGATTTTAGACCGATTGGAATCGGGCGAATTGAAAATTGAAATCGGACACTGCTTGCGGTTGGAAGACGCCGAAGAAGCCCATCGCTTGCTCACATCGCGAGAAAGTTATGGCAAAATCGTATTGCGACCTTGATTCGACAAGAGAAGAAGGGAAACAAATTCAGGACGGCTCACCGATATAAAAGCCTCAACATTCACGACGAACACTGAGGCTTTGATACACGATACCTGCTTGAAAATGTAGCACTGCTTCAAGCATGAGAAGCGTTCTTTGGCTTCCTGTTGTCATAGTTGCCGCGTCTGCAAAGCTATATGAGCCTTGATAAAGCGGCGGTGTGCTTGAAAGTTAAAAAAACTTTGAAAAAAACAAACGCTTCTGAAAGAAAACGCATAAAGAAATCATGTGCGGCGTCCGAGTTAACGGTTTTATCATCATGCAACAGGCGAGATTGACGCTAAAAATCAATATCTTTCGTGCAAACGCACACACATCAAACTTGACTGTATCAAACTCGACTTTTATACTTTTATTTAGAGATGAACTATTCAGAGATGAACACTGACACGCCATCACCTCAATCTTCTTTTGGATTCACAACTAACGCCGTCCATTACGCGCAAGATGCTGACGAGCGCACTGGTGCGGTTGTGCCAACGCTCTCGCTTGCGACCACCTACAAGCAAGATGGCATCAATCAACCACGCGGTGGGTTTGAATACGCTCGCGCTCAAAATCCCACACGCGCACAATTAGAACAAGTTTTAGCAGGATTAGAAAGCGCGCAATTCGCAAATGCGTTTGCTTCGGGACTTGCCGCGCTGGCAGGCTTGATGAGCCTTTTTGAACCTGGCGACCACATCATCGCAGGCGACGACCTCTACGGCGGCACGGTGCGATACTTCAACCAAGTCTTGGCGAAATATGGTATTACATTTTCCTACATTGACACAGCAAACCTGAACGCAGTCGAGCGTGCGATTACGCCGAAAACAAAACTCATTTACTTGGAATCGCCGACGAACCCGATGCTTCGCCTGTCCGACATTCGCGCCATTTCCACACTTGCAAAAGCGCATAATCTTCTCGTCGCCGTCGATAACACCTTCGCCACGCCTTACTTACAGCGACCGCTCGAACTCGGTGCTGATGTGGTTTTACATAGTTCGACGAAATACTTAGGCGGACACAGCGACATTTTGGGTGGCGCACTCATGACCAATAACGAGTCGCTCTATGAAAAATTTGCCTTCAATCAAAAAGCCGTTGGGGCAGTGCCGTCGCCGTTTGATTGTTGGTTACTTATGCGTTCTGTAAAAACGCTCTCGCTTCGTATGGAACGTCATTGTGAAAACGCGCTTGCTGTTGCGCAATTTCTTGAGCAGCATGAAGCGGTCAAAAAAGTTTATTATCCCGGATTGCCGACGCACCCCTCACATGAGTTAGCCAAACGACAAATGCCAAACGGCTTTGGTGGCATTGTAAGTTTGGATTTAGGCGGGCGCGCCGAAGTGGAAGCCTTTATCAAAGAATTGAACATTTTTACCTTTGCTGAAAGTTTGGGCGCCGTGGAAAGTTTAGTCTGTTACCCTTGGGAAATGACACATATGGCAGTGCCGATTGAGCGTCGCTTGCAATTAGGCTTAACCGAAGGCTTGATTCGGCTTTCTATCGGAATTGAAGATAAAGCCGATTTAATCAACGAGTTGAATCACGCACTTTCAGCTGTCCAAACCGCAGCTGCTTCTTGAAACCTATTTCAACCTGCGAACTATGCAGCACATCGATAAACTTTTAGATTTGCTTTCCATTCACGCAGATGTTCAAAACAAAAGCGTGATGGAGCAAGATGCAAGCAACAACGAACTGTTGCAGATTCAATCCGAAATTCAAGAGTTGCGGACGGACTTACTGCAACTGCGTGCAGAGTTTCAACAACTGCATAACGATTTGTCTAAAATCTGCATGATTCTCACCACACCGAAAGCCGAGCGCATGGAATTTGCGACCTCAATTTTCAGCGACGACTTCGAGAAACTCAAAGAGTCAGAAAATATTTAACGCCTGTCATGCTTAAACACTACACCACTATGCATCCCGAAGAAAAATTGCTCGACGCCTTCGGCGTTTTAGCCGACTTGCAGAGCCGTTCGTTTGAAAAAGCACGTCAAACCGCCGAAACGCTTGGCGATGTCAAACGCGACTTGCAGGAAATTCGCATTGATATGCTTCAAATTCGCACTGCACTACAACAATTGCACACCGACCTTGTGCGCGTCGCTTACCTTTTGGCAGAAAATGCACGAGCCGATTCGCAGAAGGCATAACCTAGCAAGCCGATATTTTTGACTTTCAACGGTTTGCGTTTATATTCATAACCAATCTATTCTGCAACGAGCATTCTAAACTGACCCAAACCAATGTCTTTCACGGGCAGCATCAAAGGATGGACGATTACGGAAATGTTACAGCTCATTCGCCAACTCAAAAAAACTGGCGCAATGATTGCGGAAGTAACGACTTCTTACGGAGAAGTAACCAAAACCGTCTTTTTCCGAAATGGGCTTGTTATCGCTGTCGATACAGGTAGCGACGATTTGGGTGCAGTGCTTCTGGAAGAAAACTTGATTACCCGCCAAGACCTTGACGAAGCGATTGCACTTCAAAAAGCAAAGTATCCTGACAAACGCATTGAGCAAATTCTTTTGGCAACGAAGAAAGTTGATGCCGCCAAAGTCGTCAAAGCTATTCGCATTCAAATTGAACGCACCATTACCTCGCTGTTGCAGGAAAAAAATGTGCGCGTAACTTTCGACCCTGATGCGCCGCTCACTGTTCAAGGCTTGAGCACTGGCGTAGATATACAAAGCATTATGCTCTCTGCTTCCGTCAAGGTTGATGAACTCGGGCTTGTCAAACAGCGCATTCCGAGCACCACACTTGTTCCCAAGTTGACGAAACGCGGTGAAGAAGAGAAAAATGAAATCGCGCTCAAACTCTCTGAATGGAAGGTCTTTCTGGCGATTGATGGTAAAACCGACATCAAAACTATCGCGCTCAAAGTCAAAATGGACGAGGTTCAGGTCATGAAAGCCCTTTTGGTTTTCTTAGACAACAAGTGGGTTGAACTTCCGCAAGGTAGTGATGCAGAACGCAAAAAGGTTTTAATTATCGACGATAGTGCTGTGATTCGCATAGCGGTCAAAAAAGCCTTAGCGGATTCAGGCTATGAACTCTTAGACGCGGGCACGGGCGAAATGGGCTTGAAACTCGCCAAAGAAAAACAACCTGATTTAATTCTGCTCGACGTCATGCTTCCTGATACAACAGGCTTGAAAGTATGCAAAACGCTCCGCACCGAGATGGACATTACGACGCCCATCGTCATGCTTTCCGCAAAAGATGCTGAAATTGACCGCAACTTGGGAATTCACGCTGGCGCAAACGACTATGTTACTAAGCCCTTCAAAGACGCTGACCTTGTGAGCGTGGTCGATAAATACCTGAAGAAGCAAGCAGAAGCAACAACGGCTTAAAATTCAAAGACATTTAATTTTCAAAAAAACATTCACTCAACAATTAGAACGCCTGTATTATGCCTAAGGCTCTAATCATCGACGATAGCGCCGTAGAGCGCACAATTATCTCCAAAGTCATGACCACACTCGGTTATACCATTCTCGAAGCCAACGACGGCGAAGAAGGTGAAGCAAAAGCACGTGCCACCAAGCCCGACATCATTTTGCTTGATGTCGTCATGCCAAAAAAAGATGGCTTTCAAGTCTGCCGAAACCTTAAAAAAGACGCTACCACAGGCAGCATTCCGATTATCATGATTACCTCCAAGAACCAAGAAAGCGATAAATTCTGGGGCATGAAACAAGGTGCCGATGTCTATCTTATCAAACCGTTCAGCGAAGAAGACCTGATTTCTGCAGTTAAAAAAGCCACGAAAACTTGAACACCTCTCTCTTCAACTAACGACTGCTTGTGAACGATGGTTACCGAACGACTTGTAGAGCAACTCTCGCAATTGAACTTCACCATTCCCCCTGGAACAACCATGCGCGACTTGGAGGGCATGGAGAGCATTTTAGAGCGACTTTGCGCGGTTGAATCTGATAAAAGCACGCCTAAACACGACGACGAAGCCCGCGAACAATACATTGCCGTGCTTATCGGCGAAAAAGAACTTGCATTTCGCATTGTAGATATCGAAGCGATTTTGGATGTTCAAAAAATCACGCCCGTGCCTGGCTTACCGAATTTTATACTCGGCGTTTGTAATGTGCGTGGGGAAATCACTTCTGTCATTGACATTCAGCGCATTTTAGGCATTGAATCACGCAGGCAGAAATCGCGCCGGCAAAAAGCCGCTGAAAAAATGGTGATTATCAGAAATAATAAGTTTTCAGTTTGTTGCATCGTCGACGCTGTGTTGGATGTGCTTCGCATCGCCGAGCCTGAAATCGAAAAAATCAATGCAGCCGACGGCGACATAGAGCGGCTTGCCCCATTTTCACGAGGGGTATATGTCCGCCCCGACGACACCGGCAAACGCGATGTCGTGATTTTAATCGACACTAAAAAACTCTTGGACGCACCTGAAATGGTGCAGTTTCAATAACCTAACTACTCACAACTTGTTTGAGTGTAATTTTTTCAAACCTTCAAATTCTTTGAGCAATGGCAACCAATCCACAACAATCAGGCGAGCAAACTAAAGACGCATTGAATTTAGGTCTGGATTTAGACAGCATTTTGGGCGACGTACTCAGCAATGAGCAACAAGCAGCAGCTGTCTTTTCAACCAGCGATGAAGGACTTCTTCGCATCGATGGCGATAGAATTGTCTTGGAAGTTGACGAAGAATTGGAACAAGGCATTGATGAAGAAGCCAAAATGTTCCAAGCCAACGAGTTCTACAAAAAGAAAGATTGGTTTAATGCGCTCATTGTTGCGCTTGCGCTCAACATTCGCTTCAAGCAAGGGGTAGGCAAACGAAGCGACGCGATTGTGCGCCGTCAAGACGAAATTCTCTTCGAATGTAATTATCACATTGCGGCTGAGCATCTCAATAAAATTAAGACCTCCAAAGGGGACGAGCAGTTGGAGCACAAACTTGCCGCCATTATGCACTTCTACACAGCGCTCGACCAAACGCCGCTCAAGGGTCAGGAGCAATATCGCGAGAAAGCTAAGCAAGTGATTGACAGCATGGTTACGCGCGACCGCGCCGGCGGACAAGCTTACATCAAAGCCGGCTTCTTCAAAAAAATTGAAGTGCCGTCGCTTGAAGACAAAGCACAGAAAGCCTTTTATTGGAAAGAGCGCGCAAGTAATGAAAAAGACCCTGTCCGCAAAGAGTTCTATCTCTTGATGACCTTCGCCTCCGACATTGGCTACTTCCCCTATCAATTGGCATTAGCAAATTTCTACCTCGAAACCGGTCGTTTAGATGAAGCGTGTCGCTACATCAAGGTCGCCTTGCCGCTCATCAAAGATGAAGGCATCGATTTTCTGAATGCAGTTCGTAAAAAAGATAGCGCCTACTCTGACCGATTCATCGAGCGGCGTTTGAAATCTGATGTGCGACAACTTCGCAACCGATTAGAACAGCCCGACCCGAAAGAAGCCAATGAAAAAGACGAAGCGCGCAAAGCCCAAATGACCAAACAGCGTATCCGCAAATTTCTCGAGACCGTCGACCTTTGGGAAAAGCAAATCGAAGGCATGAAATCCGACGTGCCGTTCAAAGACTCAACCTTGCGTACGGCATACATGAACGCTCTCGTTGATTTGATGGAAGAAGTCTCAAAACGCATGCCCAGCGTGGTCGTTCAAGATTATATCGACCGATACAAAACCACCGAAGTGCGTAGCACACAAAACCCGAACATCTTGAACTTCATTGATTTCAGTTTCAAGAACTCGATTGTGCCTGACGAGAAAACCGTGCAAGGGTTGGTTGTGGAAGGCGAAGCCGAAGCGAAATTGGATAAACTCATGAAAACCGTTGTTGAATACTTCAACACAGAAATCGGCATTCTCAACAAATCTCTGCCCGAAGTGAAAGCCAACGTCGCCAGAGACGTCGATGAACTCGTGAGCGCCATGAAGTCGCAAGGCTATAAATTTAAGTCCGTGCCTGTTTTGACCAAATAACCTCGCGGTGTTCGAGTATTCACCGAGTATTCACTTCGTTCTCGATTTCAACACCAAAGCAGCCGTCCGCCGCGTTTGTCGTTTCCTTTGCTGACGCTCGGACGGCTTATCTTTAATTACTCAACATGGAAACGCAAAAACTTCGTCTCGACCAACGTCTCACGATTCTTGTCGGCATCATTTTTGCGACGGTATTTATTGCCGTTCATGCCGTTCTGCAAATTCGCCAGTGGCATCAACTTGAAACTCAACTCAAAGAAGAAGTGATTTCAACAGCAACGACCTTGCAAGGACTGTGGGAGTATAACGCTGCAACGATTCTGCGACAGCCGTTTTCCATAACGGATTCAACGAGAGAGCTGCTGACGCTCATTCACTACAACCCGACGCTGTTTCCGATTGACACCACTTCTCAAACTCTGCCGCCATTGAGCCAATACGATATTCGCAACATCAAAGTGAGGCAAGTCTCGCTTAACTTCCGAAACCCAAGAAACAAACCCGATGCTTTTGAGGAGAAATCGCTCAAAGAAATTTCGCAAGCGATTGCCGAACTTAAGACGAAAGGACAAACCAAAATCAACCCCGAATCTGTTGGGATATGGCAAGAAACAAAATATGAAGGCAAGCCTGTCTATCGTTACGTTCAACCGATCTTTATCCGCAAACAATGCCTAACCTGCCACGGCGATCGAGCCGATGCGCCTGAGTTCGTGCAGTCCAAATATGAAACTGGCTACGGCTACCGTCAAGGCGATTTACGCGGTGTGCTCTCCATCATTGTGCCTGCTGAAACCACACGCCGAGCCGAAACGCTTAATTTGCTGATAGGTGCTGGGCTTACCATTTTAGGCATTGTGACGGCCATTTTTGCCGCGTTTTATTTCATTCGTCGCCAACTTTCCGAACCGATTCAACGCATTGCCGCGTCGGCAAAGCGCATTTCTGAAGGCAGCCTCACGGAGCGCATGTCATACAATTCGGCAGACGAATTAAGTCTCATCGTTTCGTCATTTAACACAATCGTCGATAACGTCAAAGAGTCTGTCCGCGAAGTGCTCGATATGACAATGCGCCTGAACCAAATTGCCTTAGACATCAGTAACTCGTCAACCAGCGTGATGAAAAGTTCAGAGGCACAAACCAATGCGGTCAAAGACATTATTCAATCTGTCTCCAAGATTGAAGAACACACCGCAACTGTCTCGGAAGGCATGCAAGGGCTGACCATCAATGTGCGCGAAACACGCTCTTTTATTGAAGACCTCATCAGTTCCATTCAAGAAGCAGCCCGAAGCATTCAAGACTCTAACCAAGTTTTCAGCCAAGTTATCAATGAAGTTCAGGGCGGGAAGTTTGGCATTGAGCAAATCAGTCTCACGATTCTTAGCATTACCGATAAGCTTGATTCACTTCGCCAACAAGTAGCACAGTTGGATAAACACATTCGGGAAATCGACCTCACAGCGGCCACCGCCTCGCGCACCGCAAAGCAAACGAACTTGCTTGCCGTCAATGCTACGATAGAATCAGCCATTGCCAGCGAGTCGAGCAAAGGGTTTAGGGTGGTTGCCAACGAAATTCGCGGATTAGCCGAACAGTCAGCGCGCTTTTCTATGCAAATTCAAGACATGGTGAACGGACTTCAAACCAGCATGTTGAAAATTAACGACACGATTCTGGAAACCAATCAAGCCGTGCGCGACAGTTTCAACACGGTTAAAGACGCGGAAAAAACGCTCGATAAAATTACCCAATACTACTCGCGCTCCAGTGCAATTATGGGTCGCCTTTCAAGCCTCATTGACGCTCAAATGCGAAGCAGTCAGCAAGTAACGATGAAAACGACCGACATGACCATTCGCACAACCCAAA
Source organism: uncultured Chlorobiales bacterium (assembly GCA_938003965.1). Classification (GTDB taxonomy): domain Bacteria; phylum Bacteroidota; class Chlorobiia; order Chlorobiales; family Thermochlorobacteraceae; genus JANWWM01. Next base: position 9,928 of record CALKXI010000061.1, on the reverse strand, counting down.
TGATTGAGCAATCTGAACAGCAACGCGCTGTCGGGCAAAGACTGCTCAAATCGCTTGACACGCTCAATCAAACTATTGAGCGCAATAAAGATGCTTCTTCTGAAATTACGCACTTAGCACAAGAACTTATCGTCCAAGCCGAGCAACTGCAAAATACCGTGCGCCAATACAAACTCACGGAGTCTTCACAACTTTTCAGGTAACAAACACTTCAATGTGAAAGACGACGAACCTGTGTCGGTTCATACTGTTCAGATTGGGGTGCTCTGGCGCTTGCATAGACACATCATTCGCGGGAAACTTGGGCTTCATAATCGCGCCGATATTTTTCAAGTCCTTCAAAAATGGCTTCTGCAATTAGCGTTTGCCCTGCTTCAGAGGCTAAAAATTTCTCTTCGTTTGGGTTAGAAATGTAACCAGTTTCAATCAAGATGCTCGGCATTGAGGGCGTCCAGAGCACCATGAAACCTGCTTGCTTGACCCCACGATTTTGACGCGCCGCGCGCCGCGCAATGTCGTTGCTGATGATTTCCGCCAACTTTTCCGATTGATGCACAAAGGCGTTTTGCGCCATTGTAATCATAATCAAATTTTCTTCGGTGAAGTTTTTATAGCGTTCTTGGTAGTCGCTTTCCTCAACCATAACCGCGTTTTCGCGTTGCGCCACTTTGAGCGCAGCATCCGTTTTGTGCAGACCAAGCAAATAAACCTCCACACCGTCCGCTTTACGATTAACGCTTGCATTGCAATGAACACTGACAAAAAGTTTCGCATTGTTGCGATTGGCAATTTTGCCACGCTCATCAAGCTCTACAAACTTATCGGAATCGCGCGTGTAGACGACCTTCACATCTTTCCAATTCTTCTCTATCAATTTTCCAACCTTCTTGACAATCGCGAGCGTAATATCTTTTTCATAATGTCCACTCGCACCAATTGCCCCAACATCTTTGCCGCCATGACCAGCATCAAGCGCAATCACATCTAACTTCCATTTGCTTCGCTGTTCATTGAGCGTTGTGTTGATTTGCTCTTCCTTGTTTTCCTGCTCAATGATTTCTTGAACATTCACATCGCGCAAGGCAAGCAAGATGAAGTTGTTTGTCCCTTGTTCGCGCGTGATGTCTGTAGATTTGATGGTGTATTTCTGTGCATCAAATTCAAAAGTCAGTTGCAAACTGCCTCTGAGTGAAATCGGCTTAATGCGTCGGAGAAACCCGTTTTTGTAGGTTTGAGAAAGTGCCTGCATATCGCCTGTTGCACCGACGAATGTCAGATAAGCAAGACCATTTTTATCGGGTGGAATAAATTCATATTTCACATTCGGCTTGGTGGAGATAATGCGCACAATCACGCCATTGGCTTTTTCTTCGACAATCACGTTTTGAATCGTGTGCCGCGCAATCATCTCAATCGGTGTGAGTGTTTTAGCGGTATCGAGCGAGAACGGTTGTGCGAAGTTGAACGAAAGCACGCCGCCGAGCGTGTCGCTCTTTGCGTCGAGAAGCATACCGAAAAGCAACCCCGCTTGATGCGGCTCGAGGTAAATTTTATCGCCGTAAAGCATGAGCGGCGCATCGAGCTGAATAATTCTATGCGGCTTGTTTTCGGTTGTGTTCTGAATTTTGATGAAGTGATTATTGGCTTTGAGTTCCAGCACCAGCCGATGCTGGGTTTTGCTAAGCGTTGAAACGCTAACGCTTTGATTGGTAACGGTTGGCGTGATTTTGAGCGCGTTGCACACATCGACCGCCGTTACGACGAGTTTATTCTGCAACGAATAGACGTGAATGTCGTCCGTATAGGCGCGTCCGCCTTCAAGGCTGACCGCAATGCTGAACTTCGTTTGTCCAGCCAGCGAGCCAATCCAAAACAGTAAAAATGCAAGCAAAAGCCTATATTTGCGTGCGGGAAGAGAAGATATTTTCAACATCAGATGTTTATGGTTTGGGAGAACTTTCTGTGATTCCATTCCCCTAACAATTTATGCGATTGAGCAAACCACGATTTTATGACTGCCTGCTCTGCTTGTGCCTTGTGTGTTCAAGCGCGTCTACCTTTGCACAAATGCGCGACGCCTTGAATAGTGCGAATTTAGTTACAATTTCTTCACTCACCAATGCAAACTCACAACTTGCCGACAGCATCAATTTGATTCCTCAACTTTTCTTTCAAGTCGCCACGTTAATTGATGAGCAAGGCGAAATCACCTCGCGCCGAACTTCTGACAACACGCTTGTTAACGCGTTTGAGAAATTTTCATTTGTCGCCAAAGGCGTCTTCAAAATGCCAAACGCGCTTGGCGTGAAAAGTTATGAAATTGCCGTTACGGCGGAATCAAAAATTGGACGCATTGCACTTTATCGCGATGCTCAGTTTCAACTTTCTCTCATCACTATGCGTTGGCGGAAAATCAAAGATGGCTCGCACTTCGCGCTCAAGCGATTCATTTCGCCTTACGTGAGAGAAGAAACCTTGCGCCTCGACCTTGATGGAAGCGGTTGCTACGAAGTGGCAATAGATAGAAAAACCACAGAGTTTCTCAAATGGGACGCTTTGGGGAACATCACGACGCATCAGCACAAGTAGTATAGCCCGCGTCGATAGGCAGATTGGGTTGTTGAGCGGCGGCAACGGCGAGTGCGTCGCACCGTTCATTTTCCTCGATACCTGAATGTCCTTTCACCCAAATAAATTCAACATCGTGCTGTTCGCAAAGCGCCAGCAAGCGTTTCCATAAATCCACGTTTGGCGTTGGTTTATTTTTTGAATTGCGCCAGCCCTTTCGTCGCCAATTTTCAACCCACCCTTCGTTCATCGCATTGACGACATAACTTGAATCAGAATAAAGTTTAACAGCACACGGTTGTTTGAGTGCCGCAAGGGCTTCAATAACGGCAAGCAGTTCCATTCGGTTGTTCGTGGTGCATTGGAATCCGCCTGAAAGTTCTTTGCGCTTCTCGCCCCAAAGCATCACCACGCCGTAGCCGCCGCGTCCAGGATTGCCTTCGCACGCGCCATCTGTGTAGATGACCACTTCAGGTTTAGACTGTTCTTTTTTCAATCGATGATGCATTTGAAATTGCGATGCTTATTTACAAAATCATGGCGCACAATTTTGTCGATGTTTATGCTAAAAATCGGTGCACCGTTCTTTGTTGTTTGTGCGAAAACCTTATCTTTTGAGTTCGTCCAACTTTATTTAACTCGAACCAACAAGGAGAGCAACTTTGAATCGTAGAGACTTCATTCAACTTGCTGCGCTTGGTGCAGGCGCGATGCTTTTGCCGCTACCGACCTTTGCAAAGGAAATTTCCGAAAGCGAACTTCTTACCCCGATTTTATCGACTGCCGACAAAAAGCGGCTTGCCGATGTCGCACTCAACACGGCAAGGAGCAACGGCGCAAGTTACTGCGATGTTCGCATCGGTCGCTATCTGCGCCAATTCGTGTTCACGCGCGAAAATAAAGTTCAAGGCGTTCAGAACACAGAATCATTTGGCGTCGGCATTCGCGTCATTGCTAACGGCACTTGGGGCTTTGCCTCAACCAACCGCGTAACCGCAGATGGCATTAAGAAAGCGGCAGAAACTGCCGTCGCTATCGCAAAAGCCAATTCTAAATTTCAAAAAGAGCCCGTTAGACTTGCACCGACAAAGGCACTCGGCGAAGTGAGTTGGAAAACACCGATTGAAAAAAACGCCTTTGAAGTGCCTATCAAAGAGAAAACCGATTTTCTTTTGAGCGTTAATGACGCCGCCATGAAAAATGGTGCGAACTTCGTGAGCTCCTCGCTCTTTCTTGTCAACGAACAAAAGTATTTTGCTTCAACCGACGGCTCTTACATTGACCAAGACATTTATCGCATTTGGCCCACTTTTAATGTTACCGTCATTGATAAAACCACAGGCAAATTTCAATCGCGCTCTGAACTTGCCGCACCCATGGGCATGGGATATGAGTATCTCTCTGCGCGTCCCGAAGGCAAGTATCAGTTGCCTGAAGGCGTTATTGGCTATGGCAAGTATTACGATATGATTGAAGATGCTACACTCGCTGCACAGCACGTCAAACAGAAACTCAAAGCCAAATCGGTTGAGCCGGGCAAGTATGATTTAGTGTTAGACCCTGCACACCTTTGGCTCACCATTCACGAATCGGTTGGGCACCCGCTCGAGCTTGACCGTGTGCTTGGCTACGAAGCGAATTACGCTGGCACCAGTTTCGCCACGCTCGATAAGTGGCAGAGCAGAAGTTTTAACTACGGCAGCCCGATTGTCAATCTCTTTGCCGACAAAACACAACCGACTTCGCTTGGTGCAGTTGGCTACGACGACGAAGGCGTTACAACGAAGCAATGGGATTTAATTAAAGATGGAATTCTCGTCAACTATCAAGCCATTCGCGACCAAGTGCACATTCTTGGCGAGAAAGAATCGCACGGCTGTTGTTATGCGGATAGTTGGAGTTCGGTTCAATTTCAGCGCATGCCGAACGTGTCGCTTGCGCCGGGTAAAACGAAACTTTCCGTCGCCGACATGATTGCAGGCGTCGACAAAGGCATTTACATCGTGGGCGATAGCTCCTACTCCATCGACCAACAACGCTACAACTTCCAATTCACAGGGCAACTGTTCTACGAAATCAAGAACGGTAAAATCGTTGGAATGCTCAAAGATGTGGCGTATCAATCCAACACCCAAGAGTTTTGGAACAGTTGCGTTGCCATTTGCGATGAAAGCGATTATCGCTTGGGCGGAAGTTTCTTCGATGGCAAAGGTCAGCCTGGACAAGTGAGCGCCGTCTCGCATGGCAGTTCGACCACACGCTTCAACAATGTGAATGTGATTAACACGGCGCGTAACGTATAAGAACATGTTTCAAATCTTTATCGGCATTCAGTTTATCTAAACCAGTTTAATTCAAACCATGTCTGTTTTATCAAAAGAAGAAGCCAAAAAAATCCTCGACAAAGTGCTTTCCTTCTCGAAGGCGGAAGAGTGCCAAGTGAGTTTAGGTGGCAACATTAGCGGCAATGTGCGCTATGCGCGCAACACCATCACCACAAGTGGATTCAACGAGAATATCAATTTGAATGTCAGCGCGAAATTTGGTCAGCGCATTGGCAGTGCGTCCACAAACGAACTTGACGATGCGTCTATTGAGAAATGTGTGCGCCGTGCCGAAGAGCTTGCGCGTCTTGCGCCTGAGAACCCCGAAGCGATGCCGTTCTTAGAGCAACAAACTTATTTAGAATCACAAACCTATTTTGAATCTACTGCACGCATTACGCCTGAATATCGTGCAAGTGTTGCCCACGAAGGCATTTCACAAGCGGAACAATTAGGCATGACGGCGGCAGGCTTTTTTGAAGACGGCGTTACCTTTTCCGCATTAGCAAATTCCAAAGGGCTTTTTGCCTACAACCAATCCACAGGGCTTGAATTTACGCTCACGGTGCGCACCAACGACGGAACAGGGTCAGGCTACGCGGTGAAAGATTACAACGATGTAACGAAGTTTCGTCCGAAAGAAGATTCTGAAATTGCGGTTCGCAAAGCCGAACTTTCACGCAATCCGCGCGCAATTGAGCCAGGCAAATACACCGTCATTCTTGAGCCAGCGGCACTTGTTTCGGACGAAGGGTTGCTCAACAACCTTGTCTTTTCGCTTGGCGCACGCGCCGCTGACGAAGGCAGAAGTTTCTTTTCCAAAAAAGGCGGTGGCAATAAAATCGGCGAAAAAATCATTGATGAACGGCTTAACATTTACTCCGACCCCACACACCCCGAGATTCCTGCGCAAACTTGGCAAGGCGATGGACTTGCGCGCGAAAGAATATGGTGGTTCAAAAATGGCGTGCTTCAAAACCTCGTCTACGACCGCTATTGGGCATCTCAAAAGGGCGTTAAACCAATTGCTTTTCCAAGCGGCGTCATTATTGACGGCACATCCGCAACAGTGGAAGATTTAATCAAGGATACGAAGAAGGGCATTCTGGTTACGCGACTTTGGTATATCCGAAGCGTCGACCCGCAAACCCTGCTCTACACAGGGCTAACACGCGACGGCACATTCTACATTGAGAACGGCAAAATTCAACACGCCATCAAAAACATGCGCTTCAACGAAAGTCCAATCATTATGCTCAACAACCTTGATGCGCTCGGCAAACCTGAACGCTTGAACGGCAACCTTGTGCCACCGATGCGCATTCGAGACTTTACTTTCACCAGCTTGAGCGACGCAGTTTGATGATTTGAGTGTCGATTCAGTTCATTCTCACAGGGCGAGTTCACCTCTCGCCTTTTTGTTTTTAACTTCTACAATGCTTTGCTGTGAGGCACGTATATTCTCGCACTTCAAAAACTGATTCAATCCATTTTCGCAACTATGACTTTTCAAAACTACATCGGCGGCAAGTGGAAACCGTCGTCATCACAAGAAACCTTTCTTAACATCAATCCTGCCAACACCGACGACCTTATCGGCACATTTCCGCAATCGACCACAAGCGATGTGCAAGAAGCAGCAGAAGCTGCGCGCGAGGCTTACAAAACATGGCGACTTATGCCCGCGCCAAAACGCGGCGACATCATGCGAAAAGCTGGTATGATTTTGGAATCGCGTAAAGATGAACTCGCTCGCGAAATGACGCGCGAAATGGGCAAAGTCTTCGCCGAAACCAAAGGCGACGTGCAAGAAGGCATCGACACTGCCTACTACGCCGCCACCGAAGGCAGACGGCTTTTCGGACACACCGTTCCTTCTGAACTTCCCAACAAATTCGCCATGAGCATTCGCCAACCGATTGGCGTTGCCGGGTGCATCACGCCTTGGAACTTTCCGCTTGCCATTCCAACATGGAAAATTTTTCCTGCGCTCTTGTGCGGCAATACCGTCGTCTTCAAACCCGCAATGGAAACACCGAAAACGGCGCATCTCTTCGTTGAAGTGCTTATTGAAGCAGGCGTTCCCGAAGGCGTTATCAACTTGGTTCACGGCGGCGATGAAGCAGGCAAAGCCGTCGTCGATAATCCGCACATCAACCTGATTTCCTTTACTGGCTCATCTCAAACAGGAGCAATCGTCGCACAAAATTGCGCCAAACAGCATAAGCGCGTTTCGCTTGAAATGGGCGGAAAGAATGCCGTTGTGCTCATGGACGATGCCGATTTGAAACTCGCACTCGATGGCGTTATTTGGGGCGCATTCGGCACAACAGGGCAACGATGCACTGCCACAAGTCGCTTGCTTTTGCATGAAGCCATTCACGACCAATTTCTCGAAATGCTTGTTAAACGAGCGGAACAACTCAAACTCGGCGACGGTAATCAAGAAGGCACTGATGTCGGTCCCGTCATTAATGACGCGCAACTTCAACGCATTTTGAATTACATCGAAATCGGCAAAAGCGAAGGCGCAACATGCCTCATCGGCGGCAAACGCGCTTCTGGCAAGGGATTAGAGAAAGGCTACTTCATCGAGCCGACAATTTTCACCGACGTTAAACCCGAACATCGCATTGCACAAGAAGAAATTTTCGGTCCTGTGCTTTCGGTCATCAAGTTCAAAACCTTTGATGAAGCCGTTCAGATTCTCAACGGCGTGCGCTATGGGCTTTCATCGTCGCTCTATACCAAAAACGTGAATCTTGCCTTTCAAGCTATGCGCGATTTTGAAGCGGGCATTACCTACATCAACGCGCCCACGATTGGTGCCGAAGCGCATTTGCCTTTCGGCGGCGTTAAAGAAACCGGCAACGGACACCGTGAAGGCGGTTGGCAGGTCTATGAATTTTTCAGCGAAACCAAAACGATTTACGTCGATTTCAGCGGCACCCTGCAACGCGCACAAATTGATAACTACGACAAATAGGCTTCCGCGCTATTTTGTCAGAACGAGTTTCTTCGTCTCTGAAAATTCTCCTGCTTTCAAGCGATAGAAATAAACGCCGCTTGCCAAGCCATATTGCGCCGCATTGACTTGAACCGAATACACGCCCGGCGACTTCACTTGATTGACCAGCGTAGCAACCTTTCGCCCAAGCGCATCATAAAGCGAGAGTTCAACCGGCGCGGTTCTGCCAATTTCGTAGTTGATGGTGGTCGTTGGATTGAATGGATTGGGATAGTTTTGCGACAGTCGGAACTCATATCGTCCTGTTGAAAGGCGCGGGTTATCGCTAAGCGTAACAGGGAATCGCAAGACCCAACCGTTTTTATCGACTTCGAGCGTGTTGGGGCGTTCGTTGAAGTAAAAGACGACGAGCGTATCGCGCGATTGGATATTGACGCGCTCGATGCGTGTGCCTGCACTTGGCAGTTGAAAGAACAGCTCGAGCGGCACTTTGAACGTTTGTCCGGCTTGCGTTTGTTGCACGCGAACGCTGATACGCCATTGCGAGCCTTCTTGCGCCCGCGACCAAGTTACATTGAAACGCGGTGCACCTGTTCCATAAACCCATTGCTGAAAGAAGTCGTCGAGCGACGCGCCGTAAAGCGATTCGGCAACGGCTTTGAGTTGCGCTGTATTGGCGACGCCATACTTATACTGCTCGCCGTAAGTTTTCACAATTTGAAAAAAGAGGCTATCGCCACAGAGATAGCGAAGTTGGTGCAAAACCCACGCGCCTTTGCCGTAGACTTCATCAATGAAATAGGGCGGCGGCGGATTGTAGACGGGATTGCTCCACTGACTTGGACGCAAGCGGCTTTGCATGTAGTTGTAAAGCCCTGAAAACCCTTGCTGGTGCTCGCGCCATAAGGCTTCGGTATAAGTCGCAAAGCCTTCGTTGAGCCATAAATCGGCGAAGGTTTCGCAGGTAACCATATTGCCCCACCAATGATGCGCAAGTTCGTGCACAATCAAGTTTTGGCTTGAAAGCGAATTGCGATGTAAAATGCTCATCGTTTGATGCTCCATTCCGCCATAAGCAAATGGACGCACTGCCGCTTGACCGTATTTCTCAAACGGATAGAGAATCTGAAAGCGATTTTCACACATGCCTATCATCGGCGCAACAAGGCTGAACGAGTTTTGTGCCGTCGGCAAATCACTTGCCCAAACATAGTTTTCCGTTACAACCGTATCGCCATTCGGACGCACATAGTAGGTGTTGAATTGTTGATAGTTCGACGCCGCAAAGCACATGAGGTAAGTGGTAATCGGATAATCGGTTTTCCAGTGATAGGTTCGCGTGTTGTTGGGATTGTTGGTTAGGCTCACGAGCACGCCGTTGCTTGGCGCAACAATGCCCTGTGGCACAGTGATTTTCATTTCCATCGTTGCCTTGTCGTAAGGCTCATCGAAGCACGGCATCCAGTAACGCGCATCGTAAGGTTCAGACATCGTGTAAGCCAACGCGCCCGCGCCGCCGCCTGTTTGTGCCGATGTGTAAAAGTAGTAGCCGTAACTTGGCGAACTGACTTGATACGCAATCGCAATCGTTACTGTATCTTCGGCATAAAGCCATTGCGGAAATGTGATGTAAAGTGAATCGGTGCGCGAGAAGGTGAGCGGCGTGTTTTGCGGCTCCCAGAGCACCGATTGAATCGTCATTTGATTAGCGTTCAGCGCAATGCGATTGATGGAATCACGTTGCACGCGAAAGGTGATGCGATTTCTGCCCGTGAAACTGTTGCTCATCGGCAAGTTGATGTCCAAATCGTATTTGAGAATGTCTATCGGTCGCATGAGCAGGCGTGAAAACCATTGCGCCGTTGGATACAGGGAAGGAACTTTTGCGCTACGGTTGAAGGCGTTCATTTCTTTTGTGCGCACTTCGTCGATTTCAGACGGCGTTTGTGCGTTTAGAAGCGTTGCGCAAAGGATTGCGCTGAAAAAGAGTGTCAGAACTTTCATCTTTGTTGGTTGTATTGTTTGAGCCAAGAATTTATGAAAAAACGGTTAACCTAATTCAATGAAA
>CALKXI010000060.1 GCA_938003965.1 uncultured Chlorobiales bacterium | reverse complement strand
CGTGTCGGGTGCAGATGGCGGCGGCTCAAATTACAGTTTTGCCAACACGGGCACCTTTAACGCAGGCACAGGCACGGTAACCTTCTCAGGCGGCAGTGCTCAAACCATCGGCGGCTCGCTCACCACCTTCAACAACCTGACGGTGAACAAGAGTGGAGGTACTGTTACGCTGGCAGGCTCAACCGACCAGCAAGTCAATGGCACGCTCACGCTGACTAATGGCAACATCATCACAGGCAGTAATGCGCTCATCTTAGGTGCTAATTCCAGCGTCTCGGGCGGCAGCAACAGCAGTTTTGTGGAAGGAAATATCGCAGGGGTGTTTCCGAACACGTCATCTACGCGACGCTATCCGTTTGGAAACAGCGGCGTCTATCGTCCTTTGGACATTACAGGACAGTCGAGCGACACATCATCGTTGAGAGGAACATTGCAAACTGGAACGGCAACCGCCGTAACGAGTGCCTTATCAGGTGGAATTGCGGCAGTCTCGGCGTTGAGATACTATTCGTTCCAAAACAGTGACACTGATATGACCGTTACGGCTGTTGAAAACATGCGCATCAATAGTGATGATGGATTTGGCGCGTTCAATCCGAACAACAACGCCCGCATTGCAACAACAACCTCTCCGCCAACCTCTCCGCCAACCCCTTTGCCTTGGCAAGGACGCACATTGGTCGCGGCGCCGAACACAACGCCTTCGGCTTTACCAGTTAGCGTAACGACAAACCCGTTCAGCCAAAGCGTTGCGGCAAACGGAAACTTCTACGTAACATTTGCAACGGCATCGGCGGTAGATAACCCGCTTCCGGTCAATTTTGGTGGCATCACGCTGGTTGCAAGAGACGGACGAACCGTGCGATTAGAGTGGCAAACGGTTACGGAGCAAGATAACTTAGGCTTCATGCTCTACCGAAAAGAAGCGGGCGGTATGTGGGAAGAAATCGCTTCGTATCAAACAAACGAGAATCTGCGTGGTAAAGGCACAACGCTCGAAGAGCAAACTTACAGATACGAAGATAGACACAACTTGCAACCGGGCAGAACCTACACCTACAAACTCGTGAGCGTAGATTTTGACGGCACCTTGCACGAAATCCCGCAAGGCGATGTTGAGCAGTGGACCGTTCTGTTGCCGTTTGAGTATGCGCTCGACCAAAACTATCCGAATCCGTTCAACCCTGTAACGACGATTCAGTTCTCGTTGGCAAAGTCAGGAAAAGTAACGGTGGAAATCTTCAACATACTCGGTCAGAAGGTCGGCACGTTGGTTGATGGGGTGTTGGCGGCAGGCGCATACCGCTATCAATGGAACGCGACAGGAATGGCAAGTGGCGTTTATTTCTATCGCTTGCGTAGCAACGAGTTTGTAGCCACGAAGAAAATGTTGCTGGTGAAGTAATGAGCGAAGCGAAGAATTCACAATGAAGAACGAAGGGTAACGATGGACATATCGTGCGTCAGTGGTTATCGGCATAGTCCGTTCAATCGGTGTTCCATCTGAAAAGAAAAGCAAAAGGCGGGCAAAACACCCGCCTTGTTTGTTTGGTGAAGAATTGAATTAAAGCAGTTCGCCAGTTTGCAAATGGATTCGTGCTCTCAATCTTGCGGCATTGATGCCTGTAATTTCAACATTGACCGATTCGCCTGTGGTTGCGCCGAAGTCAATCGTGAAGTTTCGTGTAACTTCGCGTTCGCTATAAGCGTCGCCACGTTGGAAGGTCATAAAGGCGTTGTAGGTGCCTGAAATCGTGCCCGAGATGGGGCGCACGTTGCGGAAGCGTCGTCCGCCGATGTTTTGTTCAGGCAAGCGTTGGTCTAAGCGTGTTGGCACCACGACATTGGTGAGCGTGAGCGTGAGGTTGTGGTTAGATGTGCGCAATCCGCCACGAATTTTGACCGAGTCAATACCAGCGCGATAGCGCGGCGTAAGGCTGTTGACGGTGAGGAGGGTATCGCCGTTGGAGATGCCGACGGTGGCTTCCGCACTGCCACGAAGCGCAGTGAGTTGATGTGAGACACGCGGATTGGTGAATTGTCCCGAACAGCCGTTTTCAACAATCGTAAAGGTGATTTTATCTGCCATCACGCCGTTGGTGATGAAGAATTGTTGCTTCGTGCCGTTCTTGGAGAAGAAGTATTGATACTCACGCCGCCACGAGGCTGAACGCACAGGATTTTGGAAAGTGGCTTCAATCACCACCGTCCAAGTTTGCGTTGCAGGGTCGTAAGTGCGTGTGTAGTTGCCATAGCGACCCGTTCCCACAGGGTTCTGATATCCACCACCAAAGCCGCCACCTTGATGAGCAAACAGTGGAGAGTTGTGGAAGTCGGTCATATCTGAAAGCATGTCATTAACGCCGCCCGATTCGGTGCCAACTTCGCCCGCGATGACATTTGCCGCGTCTTCGGAGGCAAGATTTTCAGTAGCAGTAGGGCTAACAGCATCGTCGTTCTTACAGCCTGTTAGAAGCAGCAGCGTTCCAATCAGAAGCACAGAGAAAAGCGAGAAAAGGATTTTGCGGTTCATGGTTGTGAATGGTTAAAGTTGATACGATTTTGAAAAACTCTCGCGCGAGATTCAATGGTTTAGACAAGGCAAAAGCAAAAAGGTTTAACCAAGAGAAGGCGAGCGCAAAAATTGGTTTTGAAGATTGAACGGTTTCGCACTAAATTCTGCGCACAATGTTGATGCGCTTCGTTGATGCTTTTCAACATGCCCACAACACAATCTTTCCAATAACTCTTAACTTCCGAAAGGAGACGACAATGAGTAAAAAAATTTTGATGCTCGTCGGCGATTACGTCGAGGACTACGAAGTGATGGTCCCATTTCAAACCTTGCTCACCGTTGGCTGTGAAGTGCATGCGGTGTGCCCCGATAAAAAAGCAGGCGAGGTGGTGCGCACCTCAATTCACGATTTCGAAGGTGACCAAACTTACAGCGAAAAGCGCGGACATAATTTTAAGCTCAACGCAACCTTTGCCGATGTGAAGCCTGAAAACTACGATGGGCTTTTCATCTGCGGCGGTCGCGCACCTGAATACATTCGGCTCAATCCCAAAGTCATTGACATCACCAAACATTTTGCACAGCACAATAAACCAATCGCGTCGATTTGTCATGGCGTGCAAGTCTTGACGGCGGCGGATGTGGTAAGAGGAAAGCGCGTGTCGGCATATCCGGCGTGCGGACCCGAAGTAACGCTGGCAGGTGGCAAGTATGAAAACATCGCAATGGACGCGGCAATTACGGACGGCAATCTGACTTCGTCGCCCGCGTGGCCTTCGCACCCTGCATTGCTCTCGCAGTTTATGCAACTCTTGGGCATCAAGGTTTTGCACGGCGAAGAAGTCGGCGCATAATCCGAGCACAAACGAAAAGGGCGGAAACTTCCGCCCTTTGTTGTTTTACAGCAAAATAAAAACCTTTGACGCCCAACCTTTGTTGCTCACTCTGAAACAAGTAAATTCGTGAAGGTTGTCAGGCATCAGACTTTTCAACTCAAAAGCAAACATTTTGAATGAAACGAATTACATTGCTCGGCTCAACAGGCTCAATCGGAAAAAACTCACTTGATGTTATTTCTCGCTTTCCCGACCAGTTCAAAGCCCAATACCTTTCTGCAAACGACAATGTCGACTTGCTCGCTGAACAAGCCAAACGCTTTAAGCCGCGTGGCGTTGCGATTGCGAACGAAAATTTAGAGCCACAGCTGCGTGAGAAATTGCGTGGCGAATCGATTGAAATTCTTGCAGGCAAAGACGCGCTCTGTGAAATTGCACGCCGAAGCGATACCGATTTCGTTATCGGTGGAATGGTCGGATTCAGCGGCTTAAAACCAACAATCGAAGCCCTTAAAGCAGGCAAAGATGTGGGATTGGCAAATAAAGAAACGCTTGTTGTGGCGGGCGAAATCGTTACAAATCTTTCAAAAGAGTTCGGCGGAAAATTGTTGCCAATTGATAGCGAACATTCAGCAATTTTTCAGTGCCTTGTCGGAGAAAAAACGGAGCGCATTGGAAAAATCATTCTCACCGCGTCGGGCGGACCGTTTCGCACGCTGCCGAAAGAAAAGTTTTCAGAGATTACGGTTGAGCGCGCACTCAATCACCCGAATTGGAAAATGGGCAAAAAAATTACGATTGACTCGGCAACCTTGATGAACAAAGGGCTCGAAGTCATCGAAGCCAAGTGGCTATTTGGTGTGGCTATTGAACAAATTGAAGTGGTCGTGCATCCGCAATCGATTGTGCATTCAATGGTCGAGTTTTGTGATGGAAGCATTAAAGCACAACTCGGCACGCCCGATATGAAAATTCCAATTCAATATGCCTTGACCTATCCCGATAGATTTGAAGCGGATTATCCGCGCATCGATTGGAAAACCTTATCCCGATTAGATTTTGAAACGCCCGATACCGACCGATTTCGCTGTTTGGCGTTAGCATTTGAATCTATCAAGGCGGGCGGTTCGTATCCGTGTGTGCTCAATGCGGCAAATGAAGTTGCGGTAGAATTATTCTTGAACGGAAAAATTTCATTCGTGAAAATTCCCGAACTCATTGAGCAGGCGTTAGAAGAGCATACATTCAGCGGCGAACTGACGATTGAGTCACTAATTGAACACGACGCTGAAACGCGTCAATCGGTCTATGAAAAAGTCGCGCTGGCTGTTAGCAACTAAGTTACACGCAATTCATCAACATTAACCTTAATTTTCTCAATCATATGGATATTGGTGGGTTCTTACAGACGATATTTTACTTCATCGTTGCCATTTTTATTCTCGTAACGGTGCATGAGTTTGGACATTTTGCCGCCGCAAAACTCTTCAAAATGCGTGTGCTCAAATTCTACATCGGATTTGATTTTTGGAATCTGAAACTCTGGAGTGTTCAGAAAGGGGAAACTGAATACGGCATTGGTGCGATTCCGCTTGGCGGCTATGTGCAAATTGCAGGCATGGTCGATGAAAGCATGGATACAGAGTTTGCCTCAAAGCCGCCACAGCCGTGGGAGTTTCGTTCAAAGCCTGTGTGGCAACGGCTCATCGTGATTTCGGCAGGCGTAATTATGAACATGGTGCTTGCCGCCATCATCTTCATCATCATTGCGCTCAGCTACGGCGAATCAAAAACCCCAATCGCAACGGGCGTCTATGTGCCTGAACATTCGGTCTTTGCACAAATCGGAATTAAGACGGGCGATAAAATTATCGAAGTCAATGGCAAGCCTGTCAAGTATTGGGAAGAAGTCTTAGACCCTGAACTCTTCACCAGCGCAACCTTAACCTACACCATCAAGCGTGGCGATGAACGTTTGAAATTAGACGCGCCGTCCAATATGCTCACGCGCCTTAACGACGAAAAAGGCGAAACTATGCGCCCGCTCATGCCCGCCGTTGTAGGCGAAACGCTCTCGGGAATGCCCGCTGAAAAAATTGGATTGAAGCCCGGCGATTTAATTACAAAGTTAGGCGAGAAAGAAATTTATGATTGGTCGGAACTCATTGCGGTTGTCGGTGCAAACAAAGGAAAAACGATTGAAATAGAATGGCGTGCAAGCAATGGCACCGTTCCGAAAGATCTTGACGCGCTCAATCGCTTAGCCAAAAATGGACCTGTGAAAACTGCGCAAATTACACCCAACGACGACGGCAAAATCGGTGTTCAACTCGCCCAAGTCATGAGCCGTGAATATGCTTCGCTCGGCTTCTTTGAATCCATCGGCGCAGGATTGGCACAAACTGCAAAGATGACCGTCATGACCATTAAAGGCTTCGGCAAACTTATCACAGGCGAAGAAGACCTGCGCAAAAATTTGGGCGGACCGGTCAAAATCGCCAAACTTGCAGGGCAAAGTGCCGAACAAGGCGCAGGTAGCTTCATGCTCTTTTTAGCTGTGCTCTCCATCTCGCTTGCGTTCATCAACATTCTTCCGATTCCGGCTTTGGACGGCGGACAGTTTGTGTTGATTTCGCTCGAGGGTATTCTCGGCAAGGAACTGCCGCTGAAAACCAAAATGGCGGTGCAACAAGCAGG
>CALKXI010000059.1 GCA_938003965.1 uncultured Chlorobiales bacterium | reverse complement strand
CACTTTGCCGATGATATGGATGTCTTTGAATGAAGAGAGTTTGTCAAAGTCGGTGGGGGAAATAGTGAAGAGTAGCTCGTAGTCTTCGCCGCCGAAGAGCGCATAGGTAGTTGCATCGTCTCCAAATTCGTCAGAGACTTCGCGCGTTTCGGAAAGAATTGGAAGTTTGGACTCTTCAATCAAGGCGCCTGTTTGCGAATTTCGGCAAAGGTGCTTGAGTTCAGAGCCAGCGCCGTCCGAGACATCAATCATAGAAGTGGGAACAAGCCCAACTTCGTGAAAAAACTTCACTGCATCAACGCGCGCTCTGGGAAGCAAATGTTTTTCAATCACGACTTGATAGTCAGAGAAGTCTGGTTTATAGGTGGATTTATCCATATCAGGATTTTCAGCGAATAAATCGAGCATGGTTTGGCGCTCACGCATTAGCACCTTTAAGCCGGCAAACGAGCGCCCGAGGTCGCCTGTTACGCAAATCAAGTCGCCAACTTTTGCGCCGCTTCGATAGGTAATTTTATTCGCATCAACTTCGCCGACAATCGTAACGGAAATCACCAGCCCTGTAACGCTTGCCGAAGTATCGCCGCCGACAATCGCAATGCCATATTGCTTGGCTACATTTGCTGCACCCTTATACACCTGTTCAATCATCTCAACTGAAATGTTGTTGGAAAGCCCAATGCTTACTGTTGCATAGAGCGGCTTGGCGTTCATGGCACAAATGTCGGAAACATTCACGCTAATTGCTTTTGCGCCTAAATGCTCGAGCGGCGTGGTGAGCAAGTCGAAGTGAATTTGCTCAATGAGCAAATCAGTGGAAATGACTTGCAGTTTGCCATTGGCAAGTTCAATGACTGCGCAGTCGTCACCAATGCCTTTTTTGAGCGTGGAAAGTTGAGATTCCGTTGGTCGAACAAGCCCAGCGAGTCGGTCAATCAGACCAAATTCGCCGATTTGAGAAATGCGTGTAAAGGACATTGCACAAGGAAGTTTTATATTCTAACAAAATAACGAAAAAGATGGCTTTGATTGTCAAAGAAGTTGAAAATAGTCAAGTTAAGCGCAACACTGCGCTTGATGAACTTGAAGCGATGATTCTTGGAGAGATTCAACGAGTGTCGTTGCCTATGAAAGGTGGTGCGATTTGGCTTGCGTGCGCGTGGGGATTACGACGACGAAAGCGATTACAATGTGCTGGGGGTGCTTTCAGACGAAGCCAATGTGAAAGCCGAGCAAGCGAAGTTGAAGCGAGCGATGGCGAAGATGCCTGTGAGGGTTCAACTGTTGGTGAAGCGTTGGTCGGAGTATGAAGCGATGAGAAATGTAACGGTCGGCTTGTGGCGAACATCAAAGCGGAAGGGATTGTGGTTTATGAGCAAGCCGAAGCAAGTGGGAACAAAGTCCCTGAAATGCAAACCAATCAAGATGTCGCCAAAACACTCTTGCAAAAAGCCAAGAAGGACAAAGAGCGCGCAAAAATTTTCCGCAAGTCCAAGCGATCTAGAAGGAATCGGATTGAATGCGCAACAAGCGGTGGAGAAGGCGTTGAAGACAGTGTTGGCGTATCGTAATGTTCATTTTCCACGAACGCACGATTTGGGAGAGTTGCTGAAATTGCTGGTAGCAAACAGGATTGACGACGACGAGCGACTGAACGAATCGGAGAAGTTAAACGACTTTGCCGTAGAGATGCGATACGAGAACGCATCGTTTGACCTTGATGTAAAAACGACGTTAGAACTTGCCGAGCGTGCCATAACTTTTGCAGAGACTTTCATAACTCTAAAACCTTAACCACATCGATGGGCTTTTTTGATGCCTTCAAACTTTCACGACTCAAAGAAGGTCTTGCGAAAACAAGAGAAAATTTGTTCGGAAAACTCTCGCGCCTTGTGAAAGGCAGAACGAAGATTGATGATGAATTTTTGGAGGAATTGGAGCAGGTTTTGATTTCGGCGGATGTTGGCGTGCCGACGACGCTTAAAATTGTTGAGGCAATTTCGGCGCGTGCCAAGAAAGAGCGATACATAAATGAACAAGAATTAGGTGCGATGTTGCGCGAAGAGATTCAAAAATTGATGCGTGATGCGCGCGAGGTAACCGTAGTAGATTTTGATGCGCCACTGCCCAGAAAGCCATATGTGATTATGATTGTTGGCGTCAATGGTGTGGGAAAAACGACCAGCATCGGAAAAATGGCATACAACTACAAGAAGGCGGGCAAGAAAGTTCTGATTGCAGCAGCAGACACATTTCGTGCGGCGGCAACCGAGCAGTTGGAAATTTGGGCAGAGCGCGCAGGCGTGTCAATTGTCTCTCAAGGACAAGGCGTCGACCCCAGTGCCGTCGTGTTTGATGCCGTATCTTCTGCTATCGCCAAAGACGTCGACGTCGTCTTGATTGATACAGCAGGACGCTTGCACAACAAAACGCACCTGATGGAAGAACTCGCCAAAATCAAGCGCGTCATAAAGAAAAAACTGCCTGATGCCCCAAACGAAGTCTTACTTGTCTTGGACAGCTCAACCGGGCAGAACGCGCTCAACCAAGCCAAAGAATTTACCAAAGCCGTGGATGTAACAGGATTAATTCTCACTAAGCTCGACGGCACAGCAAAAGGCGGCGTGGTAATTGCGATTTCAAACGAACTGAATATCCCCGTCAAGTATATCGGCGTCGGTGAAAAAATTGATGACCTGCAACTCTTTGACCGACAGAAATTTGTTGAGGCACTTTTTGAGTAATTTTGAAAAACTACACGACGATGAGCATTTGTATTCTTCATTTCGAGCCCTCGCTCTTAGATGCACAAATGACTTGGCTGACACTGAAAGGCGACGAACTCCAACCCGAAATTGAGCACGTCGAATCGTTTGAAGAATTTGAAGAAGCGTTGCAAGAACAATCGTTTGACTTAGTTCTGTGCGAATATGCGCTTCAGAAGCGTAAAACAGCCTGTGATGTGATTGCGTATTTGAAATCAAAGTCAATAGCCATTCCCGTCATCGTGCTCTCAAAAATTACTGATGAAGGCGTGGTGGAGCAGGTTTTGAAATGTGGAGGATCGGATTATGTGTTTAAGTCCCATCTACAATTTTTACCAGCGGCAATTAAAGAAACTTTAAGCCGTAAGCCAGCAGGTTCAACGCCCCAAGCGCAGCCCACTCTGTTGCCGTCGGAAGAATTTTTGAAAAATCTTGAAGCGGTTCGTGCACAACTGATGCGCTTACAATCGCCCTTTCTTCAAGAAGATGCGTCAATCCCCATGCCAACTGCCCAAGAAGAACGACCCCAATTTACCTTGCCTGATACATCAAGGTACGCTTCTTTCTCTCTCGTGATAGACGACATGCAGAAGAAAATTGATGAACTCACCGAGACTGTTGCAACGCTGAATGTGAACAACTTCAACCTTCAAAATGAACTTGAACAAGCTCGCACAGAAGTTCAGGCACTTAGAGAAGAGTCAAGCAAAATTGCAAAACTAGAGTCGCAGCTCGAAGAGGCGCGCCAAGCTTTGAACGAACTCTCAGAAACATTGAAGTTAGCACAAGAGCAGGCGCAAACAGCAGCAGAGGCTTATGAAGAGGAGCGTCAAGCCAATACACGGCTTAAAGCCGAACTGTTGGAAAAAATAGAACGCGAAAAGCAGTTGATAGATGAAGTCGAGAAAGCGCAAGAGACGGAAATGCAACTGCGAATTGAACTTCAAGATGCAATCATTACAGGCAATCAACTCCAAGAAGCCGTCAATGCAGCAAGCAACCAACTCGCTCAATTCGAGGCGATGTTTAAGCAATACGATGCCGCACTTAATCAACAAGTGTCTCAAGCAAATGCGTTTTCCGAACAAGTCGAGAGTGCAAAAGCCGAACTGGCACAAGCAGAAGAAGAAAAGCAAAGCCTTCAATCAAAACTAACCGCAGCACAAGAGGCGGCGCAATCTCTGGCACAACGCTTCACAAAGGAACTAAACGACCTGCGCGCAAAGCTCGACGAAGAAATCCATAGACGACAAAATATCGAGCAAGAACTTTTACAAGCAAATCAAACGATTCAAACGCTTTCAGCACAGCCAAAAGGCAATCCCGAAAAAGAAGCAAAACTCGAAGCCCAAGTCGTCAAACTTGAAGCCGAACTTGCCGAAGCCCAAAGCACCATCTCGCAACTGCGTGCCGATTGGGAGCAAGCCGACCGAGAAGTCGAGCGTCTTGAAGAAGATATCAAAATTTTAGAAAGCAGTTTCCATGAAAAATCAGGTCGACTGCTTGAAGCCCAAAAAGCCTTGAAAGCAAAAGAGCAAGCATTAGCAGAAAAATCAGCAATTCTTGATGCACTCAATCTTGCTGTTGTAATGGTGAGTGTTTCGGGAGAAATTTGCTACTGGAACGAAGCAGCAGCAGTCTTTCACGGTGTGCCAGCAGGCGAAGCATTGGGCAAAAAGTCGAACGAGGTGATGAAATACAAATACGCCTCCTCAAAAGAACGAAAAGTAGCAATGGACTTGCTGCAAAGTGTCGGACGATGGAGCGGCAAAATTAAATACCTTACCCCCGATGGCGAACAAAAAACGGCAGAAGTGTTCATCTCGCGTCTGGATGACGAAATCGGAAATCCGCTCGGCGTGCTGACTGTTCTTACAGACATAACAAAACGCGAAACAATGGAAAGCGAATATCGTCAGTTCAAACAAATCATTGAGCCAATGCTCAACGCCGCTCCCGTTTCGCTTATCACCTTTGACGATGCTGGTATCATCACAGGCATTTTCGGAAAATCAACAGAGCAACATCACATTGCATCCTCAATTTCAAAAGGAAAGTCCATCTATGAACTTTACGGCAAGTATCCGCAACTCCTTGCCGCATTCCGACGCGTTTTATCAGGTGAACCTGTGGCAACATCGCTCATGCTTGCCGAGCTACAAGTTGATTTTCATTTTTCGCCGATTGTTTCAAATGGGCTGATTGCAGGAGCCGTCGCCGTGCTCGTTGAGGCAAAGTCGACCGTCGAGCAAGCATAAAAGGCATGCGTGAAAACTTATCGTTTCTTTTTACCTTTTGGCTTTGCGGGCGGTTCAGGGTCGTTCAAAATGCTTTTGAGAATCGCCGCCGCTTTATCAGCATCGTCGTGAGTTTTGCGCATTTCCAAAAGCGGTGCATAATACGGCGAAGGCTCTTCAACAAATTGAGAGACCAGCCCGTAAATACGCTGTGATTCAGCATTCAACACATCTTGAATGCGTTCGGTCAGCCCCGGGTCTGTTTTCTCCAACTCTTCAAGCAATATCAAAATCAGCGCACGATTGAGAGCAACTTCGTAGATGAGGTTTTCAACTTCCATTGCGGAAGGCTGTTTGGCATATTTGTTTTTCATTGAGGTGTTGAAGTTTGAGTTCTACGTTTTTGTTTGGCTTCGGCGCGGCATCGGTCGGAGCAGTATTTGACCTCGTCCCAATTTTTCGCCCACGCCTTGCGCCACGCCATTGGACGCTGGCAGTTCTCGCAAATTTTCTCGGGAAGCGTGGACTTGGTATATCGCTCTTTTTTCATGGTGACTCGTCGGCAACGGCGATGGTGAAAGCAAAACAGGAAAGTCTCTTCGGAAACGAATGAGATATCCTTATTCGTTCTTTGAAACGACTCTAATGCCTTATCTAATCTACTAAATCAATCCGTTCCAATGCCATCGATTTTTGAATCCATCAATCCAATCAATGCAAATTTTGTCGCGAATTTTGTGCCCCGACTTGCCGAAGATAAGTTTCAAATCGGAGAAATCGCACCCGATTTTGAACTGCCCGATTCAAATGGCACACTGCGCAAACTCTCGGACTTTCGCGGAAAGCCGCTCTTGCTGGTTTTTACAAGAATTTTCACCGATAAAATTTTCTGCCCGCTTTGCTTTCCACATCTGAATAACCTCAAAAACGATTATCAAACCTTTCTTGAAAAAGGGGCTAACGTCGTGGTCGTCTCTTCAACGAACGTCGAAATGACGAAGCAAATCGTTACCGAACAAGCCTATCCCTTCGTCATGCTTTCCGATTCGGAGTGGCGTGTCTTCAAACAATACGGACTTGGCGCGGCACTCGGCGCACCGCTCCCCGCACAATTCTTGCTCGACAAAAACGGTGCAATTCAGTTCAAATACATCAGCGGACTTTCGCTTGCAAACCAACTGCCTGCTCACCCCGAAAACGCACAAATGCTCGCACTGCTGGGATAACAACGCGCAAGCGAAATGCGTGAGGCGCAAAACAATTGCTAAAAATATCCGAAAATTGCCTGACCGAAATTGCCCTTGTCGACACGATTGGCGCAAAAATCTTGCTCGCGCTTCGCTCAAACTTCGTGATATTTGCAGAAGTGATAGTTGCAGAAGTTTTGCAGAAAAAAACGAGGTTAAATGAAAACCATTGTCATCTTCGGAGCGACTTCGGCAATCGCCAAAGCCGTCGCCAAACTTTACGCCAAAGAAGGAAATAAACTCTTTCTCGTTGGACGCAATCCCGAACAAACTCAAACCCTCGCAAGCGACCTGAAAGTGCGCGGCGCAAAAGAAGTCGCTTACGCTGTCGCCGATTTAGCCAAAATCGAACAGCACCCAACGCTCATCGCAACGATTAAACAATCCTGCACGCAAATCGATGTCGCGCTTCTTGCGCATGGCATTTTGCCCAATCAAAACGAGTGCAATCAAAATGTGGAAAAAACGATTGATGCCATGACGGTCAATTTTATCAGTCCCGTGTCGCTCCTCACGCTGTTAGCCAATGAAATGCAAGTGCAAGGCGCAGGCACAATCGCCGTTATTTCATCGGTGGCAGGCGATAGAGGACGGCAATCAAATTATGTGTATGGCGCGGCAAAAGGCGGACTTTCCATCTTCTTACAAGGCTTGCGCAATCGCTTGCACGCCAAAGGCGTCGCCGTTCTGACCATCAAGCCCGGCTTCGTCGATACGCCCATGACCGCATCGTTCAAAAAAGGCGCGCTTTGGGCAAAACCTGAACAAGTCGCCAAAGGCATTGTGAAAGCGATTGAGAAACGGCGCGATGAAATTTATCTTCCTGCCTTTTGGAAGGGGATTATGTTTGTCATTCGGCAAATTCCTGAATCGCTTTTTAAGCGGCTCTCGCTCTGAAAAACAACTTTCAAAACGCAATCAAAAACCAACGCTGAACATGAACGACCTGACCAAACTTGCTTCGTGGAAAGCACTCCAACAACACTACAAAAAAGCAAAGAAACTGCATCTGCGCGACCTCTTCGAAGAGGACCCAAAACGCTTCGAGAAATTTTCCGTCCGCTTTGGCGACATCTTGCTCGATTACTCCAAAAATCGCATCACCAGCGAGACAATGAAATTGCTCTTTCAACTTGCGCGCGAAACAAAGGTCAAGAAGTGGATTGAAAAGATGTTCAACGGCGAGAAAATCAACTTCACGGAAAATCGTGCGGTGCTTCACATCGCCTTGCGCAACCGTTCAAAGCGTGCGATTTATGTCGACGGCAACGATGTCATGCCCGCTGTTCGCGCCGAACTTTCTAAAATGAAAGCCTTCTGTGAGCAAGTGCGAAGCGGCAAGTGGACAGGCTACACAGGCAAAGCCATAACCGACGTGGTCAATATCGGCATTGGCGGCTCTGACTTAGGTCCGCTGATGGTAACCGAAGCCCTGAAGCCTTACGGCTCAACGCTCAAAGTGCATTTCGTTTCAAATGTCGACGGCACGCACATTGCCGAAACGCTCAAAAAAGTGAGCCCCGAAACCACGCTCTTTTTGATTGCCTCGAAAACATTCACTACCCAAGAAACGATGACGAATGCACAAACGGCAAAGGCGTGGCTCTTGAACGCCGCAAACGATGCCACCGCCGTCGCTAAGCATTTTGCCGCGCTTTCAACGAATGGCAAAGCCGTTTCAGAATTTGGAATTGATACAAAAAACATGTTCGGCTTTTGGGATTGGGTCGGCGGACGCTATTCGCTCTGGTCGGCAATTGGACTTTCAATCGCACTCTTTATTGGCTTTGAAAACTTTGAAGAACTCTTGCAAGGTGCGTTTGAAATGGACGAGCACTTCCGAACGATGCCGCTCGAGAAAAATCTGCCCGTCATTCTTGCGCTGTTAGGCATTTGGTATAACAACTTTTTCGGCGCGGAAACTTACGCGCTCTTGCCTTACGACCAATACTTGCATCGATTTGCCGCCTATTTCCAACAAGGCGATATGGAATCCAACGGAAAGCGCATCACGCGAAGTGGCGAAGTGGTTTCGTATCAAACAGGGCAAATTGTGTGGGGCGAACCCGGAACAAACGGACAGCACGCCTTCTACCAACTCATTCATCAAGGCACGAAACTGATTCCATGTGATTTTCTTGCGCCTGCCATTTCGCATAACCCTATCGGCGAGCATCACGCAATTTTGCTCTCGAACTTCTTTGCGCAAACCGAAGCCTTAATGAAAGGCAAAACCGAAAAAGAAGTTCGCGCTGAATTAGAAGCGCAAGGCTTGAAGAAAAAGGAAATTGAAAAACTCTTGCCGCACAAAGTTTTTGAAGGCAATCGCCCGACAAACACAATTCTCTTTAAGAAACTCACGCCGAAAACGCTCGGCAGTTTGATAGCGATGTATGAACATAAAATCTTTGTGCAGAGCGTTATTTGGAACATCAATGCCTTCGACCAATGGGGCGTTGAACTCGGCAAACAACTTGCCAAAGCCATTTTGCCCGAACTTAAAGATGAAACGCCCGTTAAAACGCACGATGCTTCGACAAACGGACTGATTAATTACTACAAAACCTTGCGCGCCTCATGACAGAGCAAGAGCAAGCCACAATCGTCAGCGAACTCACGCGCGAACTTGCGCCGAATAAAGTGTTGGGAGTTTATCTTTACGGCAGTCGCGCCGACGGAACGGCAAGAGCCGAAAGCGATTGGGACATTGGCGTGCTGACCGAAACGCCCACCGACGCCGTCCATCGTTGGGAAGCGGCGCAAACGCTTGCTCTGAAATTAAACGCCGACGTCGACCTCGTCGACTTGCGCCAATGTTCAACCGTCATGCGCTTTCAAATTGCAGGAAAAGGACGGCGCATTTACACAGCGAATCGTCTCGCATGCGAAACCTTTGAATACCAATCGCTCTCGATGTATCAACGCTTTCAAGAAGAGCGCAAGCCGATTATGGAGGAGATTTTCAAGCGTGGAAAAATTTATCGATGAAATTTTAGTCGGAAAGGCGCGCGTCATTGAGCGATGTGTGGCAAGAGTGCGAGAAGAATACTTTGGCTACGAAAGCGAGTTTGAATCAAACTTCACAAAACAAGATTCCATCATTTTGAATTTGCAACGTGCCTCAGAAGCGGCGATTGATGCGGCAAATCATCTCATCAAAGTCAGGCAGTTAGGCGCGCCGCAGACCAGCCGCGAAGCGTTTGAAATGCTCGTGAGCGCAGGGCTTATCGATAAAGCGTTGGGTGAGCAACTGCGAAAAATGGTGGGATTTAGAAACATTGCTGTTCATGACTACACGTCGCTGAATCTGCAAGTCGTGAAAAAAATTATAGAAACGCGCCTAAGCGATTTTGAAAAATTCGCCACTTGGCTTTTGAAGCAAGGTCAAAACTGAAAACAATTCAACTCATAAACCACAAACACAAATCATGCCGATTCAAACAATTCTCTTTGTTGCCACAATTATGGTCTTGATGGTCGTTTTTGCGCGTCTCGTCAATCAACTTTTGATGAAGACGCATTTAAGCGACGCGCTCATCAAAGCCGATAACCCTGCACTGGGCGTGGCGATTGCGGGCTATGTCTTCGGCGTGGTGCTGATTACAACCGCCTTACTGCGCGGCGAAGGAAGCGGCGATATGGTTCAAGATGGGCTTATTGCCTTAGCCTACGGCGTCGGTGGCGTGCTCTTTCTTGCCTTTATCTCGCTCTTTGGATTCAAACTCTTTCATGCTGTTGATTACCTTGAAGAGATTGAAAAGCGCAATGTTGCGGTCGGAATTGTCGCCGCAGGTCGATTCATCGCCACAGGCTTAGTGATTGCAGGCACGATTTCGGGCGACGCCAAAGGCGGAACAGTTTTGACTTCTATCATTTTCTTTTTGGTCGGGCAAATTGCCCTCATCTTGATTGCGCGCCTCTATCGACTGCTCACCAACTACAACGATACGCAAGAGTTTATCAGCGGCAACATTGCGGCGGCAATTAGCTACGCAGGCGTGATGGTTGGCATTGGCATTGCGGTCGGAAGTGGGTTGCGCGGCGACTTTATCGACTATCAAACCAGTTTTATTGGCTTTGGAAAATCGCTCTTGGTGGTGCTCTCGTTCTATCCGATTCGACAATTTTTGGTGCAAGGCGTTCTGCTTGGCGGGGGCTTTGCGCCCTACGGCGGCAAGTTGGACGACGAAGTCTCCAAAGACCGCAACGTCGGCGTTAGCGTTATTGAAGCAACGGCTTATATTTCAACGGCAATTTTGGTAACAGAACTTTCTTAAACGAAAATGCTGATAGTTCTCGAGTTAGAGTGAAAAGAGTGCTATGGAACTCCAACGCAAATCGCCTAACATGTAGATGACCTACAATGAACTCGCCGACGCGCTTCTCAAAACGGGCATCATTTCCGACGCTTGGCTCAACGGCGCAGAGCGGTTCCGACTTGAACCGATAATTCTCTCCAAAAAAACTTACGATGCACTTTGCCTCGCCGCCGAAGCCATCGGAAAAGCCTACAACGAACTCGCGCAAATCGTCTGGAACAATCCATCATATTTGGACGACTTTTTTCACCTCACGCCGTTTCAAAAGCTCATGTGGCTTTCATCGGGCGGCGCGTGGCACACAATTGCGCGGCTCGATGTTTTTCTCACCACCGATGAGCGTATTCAAATTTGCGAAATGAATAGCGACACGCCCAGCGGCGAAGCCGAAGCCGTTCTCCTAAATCAAATTCTCCAACAAGAAAACTTACTAAACCCAAACGAACAATTTGAAAATGCCTTTTGTGAGGCAGTCTTGCGATGCTATCGGCAAAGCGTTGCTGAACTCAAGCCTTTGCCTACGGTCGGAATTGTCTATCCAACCGATTTGCCTGAAGATTTATCGATGATTGAACTCTATCGCCGTTGGTTTGAATCGCGCGGCATGAAGGTCGTCTTAGGCTCGCCAAGAAACTTGGGAAGAAGCGCGCAAGGCAAAATCACGCTCTTTGAAACGGAAATCGATATTGTGTATCGGCACTACAAAACCGATTGGTGGGGCGAGCGCGAATCGGCGTGGCTCGACGGCGAACCATTTGAAGACCCCGACCCGCTCGCAACTGAACTCGTTTGGCTCATCGAAGCGGAAAAGTCTAAGCAAATTGCCATCATCAATCCGTTTGGGGCGGTGCTCACGCAAAACAAACTCACAATGGCATTTATGTGGAAATATCTCGATTTGTTCAGTGCGGAAAACCAAACTGCGATTCGTGCGTATATCCCCGAAACCCTGCGTCTCATCGATGTGTTAGGCAAAGCAGTGCTCAAAAAAAACGAATGGGTCTTGAAATCCGATTACGGTTGCGAAGGCGACGAAGTCATTATCGGAAATCACGTCTCGGAGGAAATCTGGAATGCGTCGCTTGAAAAAGCAAACCCAAACCGATGGATTGTGCAACGCTACTTTGATGCCATTAAAGACGACGCAAATACGAATTATGGGATTTATCTTGTTGGAGGACGCGCCTCAGGAATTTTTACGCGCATTTCTAAACAAGCAACCGACTACAATGCGCAATGCGTCGCAACATTTTTGAAAGACTAACTTCATGCGAATGATGAGCGAAAACAACAGTCAAAATTCGTGGTGGGAAGAATCTATCACGCGCCGCGAAGCGAATCTGCGCTTGGCAAAACTCGGCACGCTTGCCGCATTGCTTTCGGTTTCGGGCATTGTGCATGGGTGCGATAATGATGACGGTGTCGTCGAAGAAAACGACGCGCTCGAACTGCAAAAAAAGGAAGGTTGGAGCGTCGGCGCAGAATCCAACACGATTTCGTTGCCGAATGTAAGCGCGACAGATAGCAAAGGTTCGCTTTCGTGGTCGACTTATCTCGAGTCGAGTGAACTGCTCAAAGCCTACGCGCCAAAGCGAAGTGAGTGGAATCCATTCGTGGTGGCAACGTTGGTGCAATCTTTATCGCAACCTTCGCTCAAAGCGCAAATCAAGCCTATCTACACGCCTGAAATGAAAGAGGCTTACTCACGTGGCTTGGGCATGAGAGAACTCATCAAGCGAAGCCATAATCCTGAAACCATTTTTCTTGTTGCAGATTTAGATGGCAAAGAATCGGTGGCTTTTGCGGCGGCAATGAGCGAAGTGGCGGATATTGTGTTAGGATTTGATAACTATCCGCACCCGAAAGGCACGGTAAAATCGCACGAGGTTTTGGGTGCGCTTATTTATTACGCCGCCGAAGTCGAAGCCAAAAGAGAAAAGCGGAGCGATAAAGCCTCCACCGTGATGATTTTAGATAACCGACGCTTGAACGCGCCACAAGATGTGGAAAGAGAATTTGACAATCGCTATGTGGCAAAACTTCCGTCAGCCGATAAGTTGCAGTCGCTTGGCATAAAAAGCGTGATGTATCTTTCGCCGTCTGAAGCGCAATCCGTAGAACTGGACGATTTGAATGATGATTTTGTCGCCTTCAAAGAAAAAGGCATTCCGGTAACGATGCTGGCGGCAACAAGTTTCAAGCCTGCTATGCCAATCAGCCAAGCCGTTGCGAGCGTTCCCGATGCAAAGCCCGAAGAGATTGAACAAGCCAAAAAAGTGCCGACCACTGAAACAACGCCGAGCGGACAAGTTACTAACATCTATCACTATGGCGGAAGTCCGTTTTTCTTCCCTTGGTTTTTCTGGGCGTTTCCGATGTTTATGCCGTCGCCGTTTTTCTTCCCTGCATTCAGTTATGGCTACTACGGAAGCCGTGTGCCATCAAGAATTTCAAGACCAGCCTATCAGCCTGTTCGCCGTCCGACAGTCTTTTCCTCGCGCACAACGGGCGGATTGGCGGGCGTTGGCAAAACAAAGCCAAGCGGATTTGGGCGTGTTTCAACGAATGTGAGCCGTAGCGGCTTGCGCTCGCTTGGAACGAGAAGTTCGAGCCGTTCAGGCTCGCTGGGACGAAGTGGCGGATTTTCAGGCGGCTAACAATAACTCATGAGGAAATGAATCGCAGAAACTTTTTTTCAAGCCTGTTCGGAAAACGCCGAGGTGAAAGCATCTTCTTCGGCATTCAAGTTGCTATCAATGCCTTTGGTGATGAAGGTTTGCGCTCGAGAGTGCATCGCATCATCGAAGAAAGTGCTGACGACGAAACACCCGAAGAAAAACGGCGTTTCTACAAACGCCTTGCCGCGCTCCTCGTTGAAAATCAACACTTTTTTGAATACGGTTATTGGGACGTCATCACCGACGCTGAAACCGCCGAAGCCGAGTTCGAAAATTGGGTCGATGAAATCGAAGCCAGCATTGCGACTGAAGAAGAAGAAATGGGCGAGCGCGTCAACGAAATGTATCGTTACAGCAGTAGCAAGTATTACGTCGTCATCACGCTTTGCTTTCTCTTTGAAAACGACCGAAGCCTCGACCGATTTTTTGAAGTTGTTGATTCCATTCCCGAAGCAGACTATTGGCGACAAGAAACTTTCGGAAGGCTATTTGCCGCAATCAATTACTTCGATTTTGAATTCTGTTTAGGCGATGCTGCCTTCATTATGCCCGGCAACGAAGAAGACGGCATTTCAATGGAAGACCTTATGGGCGAAGGGTGGAGTTATCTCAAAAGTTTGTCCTGATAGAAAAATCTATGAGCAGCGTGATGAAACGGTTATGGCGAATCATCGAAGCCAATTGCGCTTCTGCAAACGAATCGTTCAGTCGTAATTTTCTGCACGAACTCGAAGCGTGGGAAGCGCGCATGCGCCACAAAATGAAGTTAGAGGACGACTTTGAGCCGTCTTACAAAAACGATCGAACCAACGAGCCTCCGCCAAAACGCCAGCCAACAAGAGATGAAAAAATCGCAGGCTATTATGCAAATTTAGAAATACCTTATGGCGCAGATTTAGAAACTGTGAAAAAAGCCTATCGCAAGTTGATGAAGCAATATCACCCCGATAAATTCGCAGGCGACCATGAAAAACAAAAAACCGCAACTGAAATCACCAAGCGGCTCAACGAAGCCTATCAAGCCTTAGAGAAGCATTTGCAATCACGTTCAACCTAAACTAACCACATCATGACTGAAATCACATCCGATAAGTTCATTCAAATCAAAGACATTTTGCTTGAAATGGACTTGAAAATCGTCAAAGAAGATGAGCAAAACGAACTCGTCATTGTCGAGAACGAAGAAGAAGGCATCAAGAATTTGATTGTCGACTGTGAGCCGCCGCTTCTGATTTTGGAGCAACTCATCATGCACTTGCCGCACGACAAAGAAAAACGCCATGAACTCTACAAGCGGCTGCTGCAAATGAACCAAACGCTCGTTCACGGTGCTTTCGCGATTGACGACGAAGAAAAAAATCTCTTCTTCCGCGATACGCTTCAATTAGAAAATCTCGATGCCAACGAACTGCAAGCCTCTATCAATGCGCTTTCGTTTGCAATGGCGGAGCACAGTGCAGAACTTCTCAAGTATGCTAAACAGTAAATCAACATCAACGCAAAAATTTTAAGGAGAAAAGTTTATGGCTGGGTTATTCAAGCGCATTTTCCGTGTCGCTCAATCCGAAGCGCATGCCGCTATCGATAAGCTCGAAGACCCTGTGAAGATGACCGAACAAGGCATTCGAGAATTGAAGCAAAATTTTGCTGTCTCAATGCAAAGCCTTGCACAAGTCAAAGCTTCTGCCATTCGTCTCAAAAAAGATGGCGAAGACCAACTGCGCATCGCACAAGACTACGAGCGCAAAGCCATGTTGCTCTTGCAACGTGCCTCAAAAGGCGAAATGGACATTGCAGAAGCCGAGCGATTAGCAACCGAAGCGTTAAACAAAAAGGCTGAATTTGAAGCACGCGGAAGAGACCTCTTGAGCCAACATGCGACTCAGCAACAACTTGCCGACAGCCTGCAAGTCAAGGTCGATAAACTGCGCCAAAGCATTACAAAGTATGAAAACGAGCTTATCACGCTGAAAGCGCGTGCACGAACGGCAGAATCTATGCGCAAAATCAACCAACAACTTTCGGGCGTAGATTCCGACGGCACGGTCGCCATGCTTGAAAAGATGAAGGAAAAAGTCAGACAAGAAGAATCGCTCGCAGAAGCCTACGGACAAATCGTGGATGGAAGCACCAGCATCGATGAACAAATCGAGAAAGCCTTGAAAGCCCCGTCCGTATCGGGTGCGCCAAGCGATTCACTGCTTGAACTCAAACGCAAAATGGGATTGCTGCCTGCAGAAACGCCAAAAGCAGGCTAACGCACAATTGGAAATCACGACCATTGAAAGGGCTTCCGAACAAGAAGCCTTTTCGTTTTTAAGGCTGATTCAAACAGAAAATTGCCTCCGCCTGTCGTATTTTGCCGCTCAAAAAAACAAACTTCAAATGAACATCAAATTCGGAACAGACGGCTGGCGCGCCATCATCGCCAAAGATTATACCTTTGAAAATCTCAAACGGGTTGCGCTTGCAACAGGCAAGTATTTTCGCGAACACCCAAACCTCAAAAATGGCATCTGTATCGGCTACGATACGCGATTTATGTCAAAGCGATTCGCCAACTACGTGGCTGATGTGTTTTCCGCAATGGGCATTCGAACCTTTCTCTCTGACACCTTCGTGCCGACGCCTGCAGTGTCGATGTATGTCAAAAAAAACAACCTTGCAGGCGGCGTGATGATAACCGCCTCGCACAATCCGCCAACTTACAACGGCTTCAAAGTCAAAGCCGATTATGGTGGCTCGGCGCACCCTGAACAAGTCGCCGAAATTGAAAAACAACTCGACAAGGTCGACGCGCAAAAGGTGATTGAAAAAAATGCCTCGCTCATTGAGCACATCGACATAAAAGCCTTCTACGCCAACGCGCTCAAAGCCGAACTCGACCTCGACGCAATTCGACGCACAAAATTCAAAATCGGGCACCACGCCATGTTCGGTGCAGGGCAAGGCATTGTGCGCGAACTCTTGGGCGAGCAGGTAAGTGAGTATCATTGTTCGATTAACCCAACCTTCGACGGCATTAACCCTGAACCGATTCCCAATTACTTGCAAGACTATTTCCCTGTTTTTAAATCGGAACGCCTCGATGTTGCGATTCTCAACGACGGCGACGCTGATAGAATCGGCATGATAGACGAGCACGGCAACTATGTCGACGCACACAAAATTTTCGCTGTCATGTTGAAATATCTCGTCGAAGAAAAAAAGATGAACGGCGAAGTGGCGCGAACCTACGCGCTGACACAAGTCATTGACAAACTCTGCCACAAATACAGCCTCAAATGCCACAACCTGCCGATTGGCTTTAAGCATGTGAGCAAATTGATGACGACCAACAACATCTTGATGGGCGGCGAAGAGTCAGGCGGAATCGGCGTAACAGCACACCTGCCCGAGCGCGACGGCATTTACATCGGCTTGCTGGTGCTTGAAATCATGTCAAAGCGCGAGAAAACATTAGGCGAATTGGTTCAAGAACTTTATGACGAATTTGGATTTTTCACCTACGACCGAATCGACGCACATTTGAGCGAGGCAGAAAAACAGCGTGCGATTGAGCGCGCAAGCAAAGGCACATTCAAAGAAATTGCAGGCTGTAAAGTAACGCACTTTGAAAATCTCGATGGTTACAAATACTTCTTTGAAGGCGGTTGGCTGTTGATTCGTCCAAGCGGCACTGAACCAGTTCTGCGACTTTATTGTGAAGCCGATTCAGAAGAGAAAGTCAAAAATGCCTTAGCGTTTGCGCAGAGTTTGGCAAAGGAGTCGTGAGAAGGAAGGAACATGAGCATGTTGAGCGAAGGTCCATCTGTGAGTAATTCATTCAATCGTTAAAAATTCTGTGTTTCATCTTAACGGATTTCTTACGCTGTTCGGAATGAACATAGCAAGAGCAGGTTAAATCGATGATGATTGACTATGACGAACAATCACGGACACGACTGGTCAAGCGCCGAATCATGTAGCAAACACGTCTCAGCCAAGGACGGCAAGCAGGTGATTCTCTTTTGCGTTGTTCTGCTTCCTGACTGGGGTGTCAGGTCAGCGAAACTTTATTGCGAATTTTTGACGGATAGTGACAGAAGGCGTGTTTGAAATGACTGCGTTTTACGCGTGTTTCTTTTCAGGCAAATCGAGTTTGATATGCAGTTCGCGCAGTTGTTTCGGCGTTACTTCCGATGGTGCGCCCGTCATGAGGTCTTGCGCTTTTTGGTTCATCGGAAAGGCAATCACTTCGCGAATGTTGCTTTCGTCGGCGTAAAGCATCACGATGCGGTCAATGCCCGGAGCAATGCCGCCGTGCGGTGGCGCGCCATGCTGAAAAGCGCGAATCATGTGTCCGAACTTCTTGTCGACGTCGTCTTTCGTGTAGCCTGCAATCTCAAAGGCTTTATACATCACTTCAGGCTTGTGATTGCGAATCGCGCCTGACGAGAGTTCAATGCCGTTGCAAACAATGTCGTATTGATAAGCATAAACATCGAGCGGATGTTTCGTCAGCAAGGCTTCCATTCCACCTTGTGGCATTGAAAAAGGATTGTGTGAGAAATCAATTTTCTTTTCGACTTCGTTGTATTCAAACATTGGGAAATCGACAATCCAGCAGTAAGCGAGCAAATCTTTATCGAGATTGAAGAGCGGCGCGAAGTAGTTGCGAATTGCGCCCATGGCTTTGCATGTTTTTTCCCACGCCCCTGCGGCGAAGAAGACCACATCGCCTGTTTGAACGTTCAATGCTTTGATGAGAGCGTCTTTTTCCGCATCGGAAAGGAACTTGTAAATCGGACTTTGAACGTCGCCGCCCTCTTTGTAGCGAATGTAGGCTAAGCCTGGAAGTCCAAGTTCTTTCTTTGCAAATTCTTCGGCTTTGTCGTAAAAAAGGCGCGGCTCATTGGCTCTGCCTGAGAGTTTCATGGCTTTGATACACTTGCCTTTGTCCGTGTTCGCCGCAAAGACTTTGAACGATGATTGCTTGAAAATCTCCGTTACATCTTCAATGACGAGCGGATTGCGAAGGTCGGGCTTATCGGAGCCGTAGCGGTTCATCGCGTCCAAATACTTAATGCGCGGGAAGGGCAGTTGCATGATGCGCTTGTGCGAAAGTTTCGCCGTGATGTGCTCGAACAAGCCTTCTAACACTTTGAACAAGTCGTCCTGCGTGATGAACGACATTTCCATATCGAGTTGATAAAATTCGCCGGGACTGCGGTCGGCGCGCGCATCTTCGTCGCGAAAGCACGGTGCGATTTGGAAATACTTATCGAAGCCTGAAACCATCAAAAGTTGTTTGAACTGTTGCGGTGCTTGTGGAAGCGCGTAAAATTTTCCCGGATGTAAGCGTGAAGGCACAAGGTAATCGCGTGCGCCTTCAGGCGAAGAGTTCGTTAGAATCGGCGTTTGAATCTCGAGAAACCCAAGTTCGGAAAGATAGCGGCGAATTTCAGCAATGAGCTTGGAGCGATAAATAATGTTGTTATGCAACTTTTCGCGACGCAAGTCAAGGAAGCGATATCTGAGACGCAATTCTTCCGATGTTGGCGTTTCGTCAGCAATCGGAAAGGGCATGGGCTCGGCGGCACTTTCAACTGTGAGCGATTTTACGACAACTTCAATTTCGCCTGTTGGCAAATTTGGATTGACCGCTTCAGGTGCGCGTTCAATCACAGTGCCTTCAATGCAAATGACCGATTCGACACGCAAGTGCTCAACTGCTTGAAAGAGCGTTCGATTGTGCGGCTCAAAGACGAGTTGCGCAATGCCAGTATGGTCGCGCAGGTCGATAAAAATTAATCCGCCATGGTCGCGCTTGCGATGAATCCAACCTGCAAGTTTGACGGTTTCTGAAAGATGAGATTTGCGAAGGTCGCCGCAAAAGTGCGTGCGATAGCGTGAGGACGGCGCAACGCCGCGAGAAGTCGTTTGTTCGTATGAAGCCACGTCGAGCATATCCAATGTGTATTGACAGGATGCGTTGAAAAACAA
Organism: uncultured Chlorobiales bacterium; assembly: GCA_938003965.1. Lineage (GTDB taxonomy): Bacteria > Bacteroidota > Chlorobiia > Chlorobiales > Thermochlorobacteraceae > JANWWM01. The sequence goes on along the minus strand of CALKXI010000059.1, from coordinate 5,122 downwards.
AAGAACGATGAATATACGGATTTGGATTCAAATCGCCGTTTCGTTTAGCCAATCGCGTGGGCGAAGGCATCGATAAAGCATGGCTTCTCGAGAATCGGCGGACGGGGCGTAGTTATATTCCCAGCCTGCTTCTTTGGGAAGCGACATCAAGATAGATTCCGTTCTGCCGCGCGTTTCCAATCCGAAGAGCGTGCCTCGGTCATAAATCAAATTAAACTCCACGTATCTGCCGCGCCGCAATCGCTGAAAGTGCTTTTCTTTTTCGCCAAACGGCTCATGTTTGCGTCGCTCGACAATCGGTAAGTAGGCTTCGGTGAAGGCGTTGCCGCACGATTGGATAAAAGCGAAGGTAGCGTCGAGATTTTCGGAAAGGTAATCGAAGAAAATGCCGCCCACGCCGCGCGTCTCGCCACGATGCGATAGAAAAAAGTATTCATCGCACCACGCTTTGAACTTCGGGTAGTAATCAGGACTGTGTTTATCGCAAGCCGCTTTATGGACACGGTGAAAATGCTGAATGTCTTCTAAAAACGGGTAATACGGCGTAAGGTCTGCGCCGCCGCCGAACCACGCTTTGACAACATTGCCTTGTGAGTCATATTGTTCGAAATATCGGTAATTGCAATGCACCGTCGGAATCATCGGCGAATAGGGGTGAATCACAACAGAAACGCCTGTGGCAAAATAAGGCGTCGACTCGGTGTTCATTTTTGCCGCCATTTTTTCAGGCAAGATTCCCGACACGGCAGAAAAATTAACGCCACCTTTTTCAAACACAGCACCGTCTTGAATAACGCGCGTTCTGCCGCCTCCGCCTGAAGCATGTTGCCAAATTTCTTCTACAAACTTGGCTTTGCCGTCAGCACGCTCAATAGACAATGAAATATGGTCTTGTAACGATTCAAGGTAAGATTGAACTGCGGATTTCATATCGGTTGAAAGTGTGAAAAAATTAAGCCAAAGATAGTAATTGCGATTGAGTTTGATGTGCGAGAAGATGTGAAAAAATAAGTCCGTGAACTTTGGGCGACGAAAGCAAACTGCAATGAATGGGAAGAGCCACTGAAACATTTTTGGCAACGCGCCAAATTGAACTGGTGTAAGGCACAATCATCAAATCAAACGGCGTGTAAATGGAAAGCGGGTAGAGCGAACGAAGGCTGTCTTCGGTTTCTTTTAAGGTGCGAAGCAATAGGCTACCTTGACGCAACTCGCGAAAGCCCTCACCCGTTCTGAAAAAGGCAAGCGCGCTACCGTTGTGTGGCGTGCCAAGCGTGATAAGCGTTTGCGTGCGAGAGATGCCGTTCAGGCATTGCAAGTAGTAGCGCGAAACCAATCCGCCCATGCTGAACGCCACGATGGAAAAGGTGTCATCTTCGGCAAGGTGCTTTTGAATGAATTGGCGAAGTTCCGCGGCAAGCGTGGCGATTGAAGCCGAGCCATCGCAGGGTAGAAGGTCGGGAGCAAACATGCGAAACCCTTGCGTCTCTAATGCAAGTCGCAAGGGCTTCATCACGGAACTTGAGTCGAAAAGTCCATGAACTAAAACAAGATTGAGCGGCTTAATCATTTTCACTTATTCATCTTCATCACCAGCGAAGTTAAGCGGCAAGTCGACGGTTTGCATGCCTTCCTTTGGGTTTGTTCTTGTGAAAATCATTCGTTTGAGTTTACTCGTGATGCAACTGTCCAAAGCAGAGTTGGCAATCTCATCGCGCGGAATCTCAACGTTTTTCACATTGCCTTCGGGAGAGAGCACAAGCCTCACCACCAATTTTCCTTTGATGCGGGGATTGTGTTGTGTTACTTCTCGGTAACACGCTTCAAGCACAAGTTGGTGCTTGACGATGACGCTGTCAATTTCTGCAAGTTGTCGAGGAGGAAGCTTTTCATCATTACGGGCTTGAACTTGTTGTTTACGATTTTGTGCAATGCTTGTCAGCGTGCATAAAAGCAGAGCGCATACAACGAGAAATGTTTGTTTCATGTAGAGATTATGTTAGGTTAAAAAAGAAGGGCACGATTTCGAACTGCCCTTCAAAATAAAAAAGTCCCCGAACCACCAAAATCATTTACAGTTATTTAACCTTTCGGCAAGAGGCGAATCATCGGCACAACGACTTCATCGAGCGAGATGCCGCCATGCTGAAATGAATCTTTGTATTGATTGACGAACTTGTGAAAGTTGGTCGGATAAACAAAGTAGTAATCTTCTTTGGCGATGATATAATTGACATTCAAGCCGTGTTGAGGCAGTCGCCAATCGTTTGGATTTTTGATATAGACGGCGTGCTTAGGCTCGCATTGCAAATTGCGTCCGAACTTATAGCGCAGGTTGGTAGAGGCTTCGCGGTCGGCGATGACTTTGGTGTGTCGCATACAGCGAATCGCCCCGTGGTCGGTCGTGATTAAAATCGTGCATTTGTGTTTGGAGAGCGTGCGAAGCATGCGAAGAAAAGCCGAGTGCTCAAACCATGTTTGCGTGAGCGAGCGATAGGCGGCTTCGTCAGGCGAAAGTTCGCGAATGACTTGCATATCGGAGCGGCTATGCGCCAAGATGTCGACGAAATTGACGACGACGGCGTTGAACTGATTTTTCAGTTGTGCCGTGATGTTTTGTTCATACTGCTTGCTTTCATCGGTAGAGGTGAGTTTGGCATACTTGGCATTAACGCTAATACGTCGGCGCGAGAAGAAATCCTGCATGAAATCAGGCTCATAACGGTTTTTGGTGTTTTCATCTTCTTGGCTGTCTTTCCAAAGTTCGGGATAGCGTTTTTCCATGTCTAATGGGAAAAGCCCGCTGAAAATGGCGTTGCGCGCGTAGGGCGTTGCCGTAGGAAGAATTGAGAAATACCCATCGCGCTCGACTTGAAAAAGGTTGCCTAAAATTTTCTCCATCACAAGCCATTGGTCGTAGCGAAGGCAATCGACAACGAAAAGAAACACGGGTTTGCTTCCGCTTAATTCAGGCAATACGGCGCGTTCCAACACATCGACGGAAAGCATCGGGCGTTTGTCTTTATCGGAGTGAATCCATGTGCGATAGTTTTTCTCAATAAACTTGCTGAACTCGGCGTTGCATTCGCGCTTTTGGTCTAAGAGCGTTTGGCGGAAATCAAGGTTCGGGTGTTCGTCAAGTTCGACTTCCCATTGCGCAAGGCGGAAGAAAATATCTTTCCAGCGTGCTTCATCGAGCGGCTCAAAGAGTTCGCGAGAAATGCGGTTAAACTCCGAGATGTAATCTTTCGTGGCGGCGTCGCTTTTAATGCGTTCAGCATCAAGCAGTTTTTTGCAAGCAAGGAGAATTTGCGTCGGGTTGACGGGTTTAATGAGATACTCTGAAATTTTCTTTCCGATGGCTTGTTCCATGATGGATTCCTGCTCGTTTTTGGTAATCATCACCACAGGCAGAGAGGGTTTGTAGGATTTGATTTCAGAGAGCGCGCCTAATCCGCCAATGCCCGGCATTTGTTCATCGAGAAAAACGATGTCGAAGGATTGCTCGCGCGAAAGTTGAACGGCATCTTCGCCGCTTGTAACAGTGGTTACATCATAGCCTTTGTCGGAAAGAAACAAGACGTGCGGGCGCAGATAATCGATTTCGTCGTCAGCCCAAAGAATACGGTATTTCATGTGCAAAAAAGTTTAGGTTGAAAAAAGAAATACCGAGTGCTTCATCGTGCGTGTTGAAGTGATTGAAGTTAGTTTTAGGCATTACGCTAAACCTGAACTGAGAGTTTTGCTGTCGCTGGGTTGAGCAAGGTATTGGCGTTCATGGCGTTCGAGTTCGGAAAGGCATGCTTGATTTTCGGCGTCAGTATCAGGCATCGTAGAAAACCATTCGCGGAGCATTTCTTTGGCAACAGTTTCGCTCGTGAGGCGAAGGCTCATGGCTAAAATGTTGGCGTTGTTCCAGCGGCGTGCGCCTTTGGCGGTTTCGGCGTCGGTGCAGAGCGCGGCGCGAACGTTCGGAACTTTATTAGCGGCAATCGTTACGCCTGTGCCTGTCCAACAAAATAAAATCCCTTGTTCGCAAGTGCCGTTGGAGACGCATTCGGCAACTTGGTGTGCAACACTCGTCCAACGCTTTTCTTCGTGCGACGCATGCTCGGAGAGCGCGCCGAACTTCACAACAGTGTGCCCCTGTGATTCCAATTCGCGGCAAACAACATCGGTTAAGTGTGTTTTTTCATCGCTTCCAATTGCAAGTTTCATTCTGCATCAAGTTTTTGAAGTTGAGCAAGATTTTCTTTTGAAAGCCTTAAAAGTGTGCCGTAGTGATTAGCGGCTTCCACATACCAAGTGCGCGAGGCATCTTCTTTGGCTTGTGCGTTGAATTGCGCCAGTGCGGTTTCCAAACTGATTACACGGAACGACGCCAACCCACGAATGTCGGTAAGAAACTTTTGACGCGATTTTAGAACGGCTTCATCGCTTTGTCCGACAAGGCGCAATCGTTCAGAGCAGCGGCGATATTCTTCTAACGCAAACTGCGTGAGCTCGAGTTCAATCGGTAAAAGGCGTTTGATTTTTTCGTAATTGCCCGCAAAAAAAACCGATGTGTGCGTGTCTGCGGTCATCACGGCTTGAAGTGTTTTGCGATATGCGCTGTCAAGCGCGTTGATTTGGCGATGTGTGGCAAGCGCAAGCGAATCGGCGCGGCGTGCAAGGCTCACGGCAAGTGTTGCGTAAGTTGTATTCAAACGTGCGACATATTCCACTGTTTCAGGGGTGCGTTTGCCTGCTTCAATTCCTTGCAACGAAGCCGAAAGCGCACTGGCAAGCACTTCGGAATCTTTCATTGAAAGTTTCTTTGATTGAAACGCAAGCGCAAGCACATCGCCAACTTCGAGCGGCTCTTGAATCCCACCTTTAAGCGAAATCATGAGCGTGCGCGCGCGCAAAGTGTCAGGTGCAGGAAGGTTGTGGTAATCGTAAAACGATTGCGATTTTTCCATCGCCGTTTTGAACCACTGTGGCTCGGCGGGTTTTGTCGGCACTGTCGGTTTTGAACTGCCGCACCCATAGAGCATTGTAAAGAGAAGCAGAGCGAGAAAGTGTGTGTGTTTCATGGTTGATTTTTTATCCGCCAAATGCGCTGTATTTGCGAAGTGAATAG
>CALKXI010000058.1 GCA_938003965.1 uncultured Chlorobiales bacterium | reverse complement strand
TCACGATGCTCATGCTGGCAGTCTACAACAAGCGAACTAACTTATTTTACTTTTTCAGGCAACCGAGATACTGGCATGCTAGACTCGTTTTCGTTATGTAACAGAAGTAGAACAATTCGTGCGCTCAATGCGTTAAATTCTCTTGATTTATTGATTAAACTTTTCCAGCAAAAGAAGTATGTCTGAAATGAAAGAAAAAGTTGTCGGACAGCGTTACTCTCGCCAGCGAGAAGAGATATTGCGCGTTGTGCGTGAAACGGAATCTCACCCGACTGCCGATTGGGTATATGAGCAAGTCCGCAAAACACTGCCGCATGTCAGTCTCGGAACGGTCTATCGCAACTTGAATCTACTTGCCGATGAAGGCTTGGTTCAGCGCGTGATTTTGGACGACGGCGTTGTGCGATTCGATGGAAATACACATCATCATCATCATTTCATTTGCACCAAAACAGGCAAGATTTATGATGTTGCTTTGCCGCTCGACCGTGAAGTCTTGGCACAGTTTAATGCACAAACAGGCTTCAAAGCAACGCACATCAAGATTGAATTTTACGGCGAAAAGGAGTAAGTATGAATGCGGCTGTTTTAGATGGCGTTAACCTTCCGCTTCAACTTAAATCGGTTGAAAAACCAACCATTTCCGATAATCACGCCATCGTAAAACTTCACGCGGCCGCGCTCAATCATCGGGATTTGTGGATTCAAAAAGGACAGTATGCAGGCTTAAAATTTCCGATTATTCTCGGCTCTGATGGCGCAGGCGTTGTTGTTGAAAGCACTGACCCGAATTGGATTGGCAAAGAAGTGATTCTCAATCCGAGTTTGGACTGGGGAGAAAGTGAAAAAGCACAACAAAAATCATTTCGGATTTTAGGACTTCCTGATAACGGCACCTTCGCCGAGTTTGTGAAAATTCCTGTTGGAAATTTGTATGAAAAACCTGCGCATCTCTCTTGGAGCGAAGCGGCGGCATTGCCTCTGGCGGGACTGACGGCATATCGCGCCTTGTTTTCTCGCGCTCATTTGCAAGCGAACGAGAAAGTTTTAATCACAGGCATTGGTGGCGGCGTGGCACTGTTTGGATTGCAGTTTGCGCTTGCCGCAGGCGCAGAAGTTTGGGTTACGTCGGGCTCAGATGAAAAACTTGCCAAAGCCATTTCACTCGGCGCGAAAGGCGGCGCAAACTATCGCAACGCTTCGTGGGAGCAGGACTTAAAATCGATTGGCTTTGATGTGATTTTAGACAGCGCAGGCGGCGACGGCTTTCTGAAACTTATTGAACTTGCCGCACCGGGCGGGCGGATTGTCTTTGTTGGCGCAACAAGCGGCGCGCCGTCTTCCTTTCCAATGTCGCGCGTTTTCTGGAAGCAACTTTCTATCTTTGGCTCAACGATGGGCTCACCTCGCGATTTTTCACACATGCTTGATTTCGTGAACTCAAACAAGGTGATTCCTATTGTGAGCGATGTTCTTTCTCTTTCGTCCGCTGAACATGCCTTGCGCAAGATGAACGAGGCAGGACAGTTCGGCAAAATCGTCTTACAAATTAACTAACTTTTCAAGGAGGTATAATTATGTCGGCCGAAGTTCGAGTGAAACACACCACGCCTGCCGTTATGGCGTCGTTAGACCAGCAAATTGCGAGTGCGTCTGTGCTATCCCTGAAATACAAGAAATTTCATTGGTATGTCTCAGGTCCATTTTTCAAGCCGTTGCATGACTTGTTTGATGAGCATTACGAGCAACTTGAAGAAATTATCGACGACCTTGCCGAACGCTCGCGCGCCATTGGCGGCTACCCCGTCGGCACAATGCGCGAATTTTTAGAACTCTCGCTCGTTACCGATGCCGAGGGCACCATGTTCTCGCCACTTGAAATGGTCGAGATGCTCCACGCCGATACGGATAAAATTATCGACGCGCTTCACGAGCATATTGAACTTGCGGCAAAAGAACACGACCATGGCACTGCCGATATTCTGACCAGCATTGTGCAGATTTATCAAAAGCAAGCATGGTTCTTGGCGGAAACAAAGGCACGAAAAGCACTCGGCGAATTTTAAGCACGCTTTGACTGACTCAATATCAATCTTGAAGAGGCTTTCCGTTTGGAGAGCCTTTTTCATTTCTTGAACTGCTTAACGAGTTCCGCAATGGCTTCGTCAGAGAGTTTAGGGATTGTCGACGATTTCACGCGGCTTGATTGTGCCGTTGGTGCAACGGGCTTGTTCCCTGCTTTGAGGCGAATGCGCTCATCAATGATTTCGGAGAAACTTTTCGGTATGGGCGGCGCGGTGGGTTTCTTCTCTTCGCTTGATGCGCTTTCAGGAATGGGATTGCCATTTGCGTCATTGACGGGATTTGTCTCAAATCCAATTCGCTTGATGTTAAGCAAGTGAAGCGGCGAGATGTTATCGGTTGTAATTGAGCCGCCAATCGTTCCGGGACCGAGCGTCATAGCAGGCGGAAGTGCCGTTGTATATCCAACCGCACCAATTGCGGCAACCGTGTTTATCAAGATGCGATGCGCGGGCTTATGCAAAGCAAATTGCTCAATCACCATTTCATTTTGCGTGTGCAGTGCGAGTGAATGACCAATACCGCCAAATTCCAAAAGTTCAATGCACCGTTTGCACCCTGCTTCCCAACCGTCTTCGGTGTAGAACGCCAGCACGGGCGAGAGTTTTTCCGCCGAAAGAATTTCTTTTTTGCCAACTGCACCGAGTTCAACAACCAAAACGGTAGTTTGTGGTGGCACGGAAAATCCTGCGCGTTCGGCAATGAAGGTTGCGGGCATTCCAACGACTTCGGGGTTCAAGCCTCTGGGGAACATATACCGCTCTAACTTCTGCTTTTCCTCCATCGAGACGAAATACGCGCCACGCTTTTTCAATTCTTCAATCACCTTGTTTTTGATAGGCAAATCGCAAACGATGGCTTGTTCAGAAGAGCATAATGTGCCGTTGTCGAATGTTTTTCCGAACAGAATATCGGCGACGGCTTTTGGAATGTTTGCGCTTCGCTCGATGAAAGCAGGCACGTTGCCTGAACCGACGCCGTAAGCGGGTTTGCCTGATGAATAGGCGGCGCGCACCATTGGTGTGCTACCTGTGGCAAGAATAACGCTGGTGAGTTCGTGGCGCATCAGTTCCGTAGTGCCTTCGAGCGTGGGCTTCGTCATGCAGAGAACTAAGTTATCGGGTGCGCCGGCTTTCTTTGCGGCATCTGCTACGACTTTTGCGGCTTCGGTCGTGCATCGCACGGCGCGCGGGTGCGGGGAGGCGACAATCGCATTGCGCGATTTGAGCGAAATAATTGCTTTATACATCATCGTCGAAGTGGGGTTTGTCGATGGAATCAATGCCGCTACAACGCCCATCGGGGTTGCAACTTCCCACACTTTGCCGTTGTGCGTCTTATTGACAATCCCACAAGTCTTCATGTCTTTGATGTAATCGTAGAGCATTTTCGTGCCGACGATGTTTTTCTTCACCTTATCCTGCCATTTGCCGAAGCCTGTTTCTTCGACGGCAAGTTTGGCGAGACGCTCGCGTGCCTCGTAGCCGGCTTCCGCCATGGCTTTAACGATTTTATCGACTTGCGCTTGGGTGAAGTCTTTATAGGCTTGTTGGGCTTCTTTGGCTTTGGCAAGGAGCGTGCGCGCTTCTTGAATAGATTGCAAATCAAGCGAAAGTTCCATCGTGTTGAATGATGATTGTGCGTTCATCGGAAAACGAATCGCTTAGACTTGTGATTGTGCTTTGAGCGTTGCATGTGAAATTGAGCCATCGGCTTCGCGTGGCAATTCGCTGAGAAACTCGATTTCGTCAGGAACGACGAGTTCGCCGAGTTCGTGTCGGACATAATCGCGCAAGACCGCTTCGAGCGCATTGGCTACGCCAAACGGATTCTTCAAGACGACGAAGGCTCGAACCTTTTCGCCCTTGTTCGCATCAGGCAAGCCAATGATGGCAACTTCTTTGACGACGGGGTGTTCCGCGAGCGTGGCTTCTAATTCCGCGTTTGAAATTCGATAGCCACTGACTTTCATCACGTCGTCGACTCTGCCTGTGATTTTGAAATAGCCGTGTTCATCTTGAATCGCCATGTCGCCTGTGTTGAAACAGCCCTCAATGTGCCGCCAGTATTTGTTGTATCGTTCTTGATTGTTCCAAATCGTTTTCATCAAATACGGCACGGGGTGCGCAAGCACGAGCAAGCCTTCTTGATTCGGCGGAAGTTCTGTGCCGTCCAAACTGCGCACTTCAAGTTTCGCACCGGGCAAGGCTTTTCCGACTTTTCCGACTTTGATTGGAAAATTTAGCGTGTTGCCGATAGCAGGAATTGGGATTTCGTTTTGAAGCCACATTTCAACCACACTTCCGATTTTGCCGACGACTTCTTTTTGTGCCCATTCGTGAAGCGACGGCGAAAGCGCGCCACCAGTTGTGAGCATTAAGCGGAGCGTCGAGTTGTCGTATTTTTTCATCAGTTCGGTGTCATGCTTTTGCAGTTGTTGCAAGAGCGACGGATGCGAGACGAAGATATTGACCCCATGCCGCTCAATGCGTCGCCAAAACGATTCCGCGTTTGGATAATCGATTGCGCCTTCGTGCATGAGAATCGTTGCGCCTGAAAGCAAGGTGCCATAAACAGAGAAAAGATGCCCAGGCGCAGAGCCGATATGAAAACTGTTCCACAGCACATCGTTGTCTTGAATGTCGATAAGCATTTTTGTGGCGTAGTATGCGCCGACCATGTAGCCGCCGTGCGTATGCACCACGCCTTTGGGCTTGCCGCTCGTGCTACTTGTGTAGAGCACGAACAAAGGGTGATTGGATTCAACGATTTCAGGGTTGCAGAATTGCGGTTGTCTTGAAATAAAATCGTAGAAATCAATTTCGCGCTCGGAGGTGAGATTGAGTTTCGGCGATTGGCGACGCAGAACAACGATTCGCTCGACGCTCGCGCTGGTGCGCAAGGCACTGTTGAGCACCGTTTTCATCGGAAAGTGCATCGCTTCGCTGTAACTGGCATCGGCGCAAAAGACGACTTTCGGCTCGAGGTCTTCGACGCGCGTTTTGAGCGCACGCGCCCCTGCCTTTTCGTGAATGACCGCATGAATTGCGCCAATGCGCGCACA
>CALKXI010000057.1 GCA_938003965.1 uncultured Chlorobiales bacterium | reverse complement strand
GTCAATGTCGCTAATGCCGACTTGTTTGAGAATCGCATCTAAGGTATTGGTTTGGATGCTGATTTCGCGCTCGATAGCGTAGTTAGGTGCAGCGACGAAGCGGTCAATGAATGTGTAGTTTGGGCGAAAAAGCGAACTGCTTCCAGCGGCTTTCAAGAGGTGAAACGTTCTTGTTTCAACGGTTTTACCGACAGCGAAAGGAAGATATTTGACAAAAGTTTCGCCTTTTACGTTGAGAGTCGCACATTCTTCTTCGTCAGGCTCAAAGCCAATGACTTGTATTGGAAAGTGAGGAATCAGCCTTAACCAACGTGGGTTGATGCCAGCGCGCGCGCCAATATCGATTATTTTCAAAGGCGAAGGTGAAAAGGAACGAATGTGATTCATTTAAGCCTCCTTTTTCACTTTCCACTTTCCCCCGCGAAGGTGCGGCGGCAAAATCTCCTCTAGACCTGACTTCGCGACCAAAGCGTCATCTTGAAGGGCTTCGTGCATTATGCGCAGAATCGGAAGTGAGAAGCCCATTGAGCTGTAGCCGCCATCGTGATAGAGGTTTTGCATGGTAACTTTTCGGGTTAAATCGGAAAGCAAGGTAACCACATAATCGCCGCATTCTTCTGCCGTCGCATTACCGAGTGGGGCGAGCAAATTCGCGTGTTCATACATCAAATCAAAATTTTCAATGCCGCTTCCGGCGCGTGTGTAGGTTGGGCTTTGCGAAACGGTATTGATTCGGATTCCCTTTTTGCCCAATGTTTGCCCATAACTGCGCACGATAGATTCAAGCAGGGCTTTGGCGTCAGCCATATCGGTGTAGCCTGAATAGGCGCGCTGTGCGGCGATGTAGGTGAGGGCGACGATGCTGGCGTAGTCGTTCAAAATATCTTGCTTCAGTGCCGCTGTTACAATTTTGTGAAGCGACAAGCCCGATACATCAAGCGTTTTTTGATACCATTCATAGTTCAAGTCGTCGTAAGGCTTTTCCTTGCGAATGTTCTGCGACATGCCGATGGAGTGGACAATAAAATCAATCTTCCCGAATTTCTCTCTGAGTTCGCCAAAGCCTTTGAAAAGGTCATCGTAATTGCTCGCGTCGGCTTGAATGAAGGGTGCGGAAAGCATCTCGCAAAGTTGATTGACTTTTCCGACGCGCTGCGCAATGGCAATGTTGGAAATTGCAAGTTCCGCGCCTTCGCGATGTGCCGCAAGCGCAATGCTCCACCCGATTGAACTTTCGTCAAGCGGTCCGAAAACGATGCCTTTTTTACCTTTGAGAAGTCCGTAAGATTTTTGTTCGCTCATAAATGAAAAGGTTTTTGAAAAAATGCCGAGAAAGATACGCCGCGCAAAAGGAAAAAGAAAGCCGAAACCCTTTACCGCATCGTTTTGGCGAAATCGTTGTTAAATTTCGCGCCTCAATTAAAAACCAAATTCAATCGCTGAATGCCCTTTCATTCATACTTCGATTTTCGTGAATCCCTGTTTTCAATTTCATCGTTGCGTGAAAGCGAGTTACGCACGGGCTTGTGCGACGCGCTCTGGGTTGCCTTGTGCAAAACTGAACAAGTGCCGTTCAAACTTGGTCAGCGCGTTGCTTTCCTCTACAAAGGAGAAGCAAAGCAAGTGCAATGGCAAGGCGATTTCAATGCATGGGGGCATGCGCGTTCTATTAACGCGCAAGGTGAACGTGTCGGAAAATCGGATATATGGATCTTGGAGCGCGAACTGCCACGCAATGCCCGCATTGACTACAAAATCGTTGTTGATGGCAATTGGATGCTCGACCCTATGAACCCGCATACCTGCAAAAGCGGATTCGGTAAAAGCTCCGAACTGAGAATGCCCGATTACGAATTTCCATCGGAAACTTTACCACGCGACGATGTGCCCAAAGGCTCACTGCATCACTTCACCATTCAAAGCACATACTTAGGCTATGAAGTTGATTACGTCGTCTATCTTCCTCATTCCTATCGCCGACAACAAAAACTGCCCGTCATCTATGCCACCGACGGCTACGAATACTTGGACGACGAACAAGGTGCGTTACGCATCACACTTGATAATTTAATTCACGATAAAAAAATCGCGCCTGTGATGTGCGTTTTTATTGACCCGCGCAACCCGCGCAACAAAAGCGAAAATCGCCGATTGAAAGAGTATCCGATGAACGAAACGTTTGGCAAATTCATCACCGAAGAATTGATTCCAAAGATTGATTCAACTTATAAAACCAATCCCAGCCCGAAGGCGCGCGTGATTTTAGGAACATCAATGGGCGGCTTATGTGCGGGCTATTTCGGTGTGGCGTTTTCAAATTACTTTCACTTGCTTGCAATTCAGTCGCCATCGTTTTGGAACAAGCCTGAACTCTTTGCGATGTATCGCAAGGCGAAGCATTTGCCGCTTAAAATCTATCTCTCAACTGGCGTTATTTACGATTCGCTTCAGAAAACGCGCGAAATGCGCGACCTTTTCATTGAGAACAACTACGCGCTCTACTATCGCGAAACCAACGAAAGCCATTCGTGGGGAAATTGGCGTGGCAGATTGCCTGAAATGCTATATTACTTTTTCGGACTTAACAAGCACCAAATCATCTATGAACTACCTGACATGGCACATCAGCCAAAACCACCACATTTGAAAAATAAGACTGCCATCAAATTCAACTTCACGCCGCAAGACGACATAGAAAACGCAACCTTGAAACTCTACGACATTTATGGAAAGGAAATACTAACCGTTTTTAATGAACGAAAAATGCGCGGATTTTATTCTTTTGATTGCGCTGAATTGGGGTTGAAACATGGGCTCTATTTTTATGGCTTGAAATCTAAAACGGTGTCAAAATTCAAGATGATTTCTGTCCGATAAGCACACTACAATTACTGTCAGAGTCCAAACCTTTTCGCTCGATTAGTCTCATCATACTCTGTTCAGTGTCTGGTCGCAAAAAATGAATTCACGCTATGTATCTGCATATTGCTGAACTTGCTGACAGAATCGCTCGCATACACGCAGGACTTCAAACCTTGCACGAAGCATTTTCTTACACCAGCAAAATAGACATGGCACATCGTGAGCAACTTCAATCGCTCCTTGCGCAGGC
>CALKXI010000056.1 GCA_938003965.1 uncultured Chlorobiales bacterium | reverse complement strand
GAAGTGATAAAAAACGCGCTCAACATTTTGAACGATGGAAAAAAGGTATTGTCAAACGATGAACTCGCAACGCTTGAAGATGCGGGAAAAACCTTTGCTCAATTCGCGCTTGAAAAAAATTTGAAAGAACTTTCAGCGTTGCAATCGCTCCGACAAATCATAACCGATGCGAAATCTGAGCGCGCCTGTTCACAAGAAGAAGTGTTGCGCGTTCAACGGGCGTTCGTTGAGGTGCTTCCTGTGCCGTATCAACTGCCGAAATCGGAACACGCGGGAAGGTCGCAACTGACGAATCGGTATTTCAAATTGCTAAACGAAAAACGATAATGCCGATTCTCTTTCAAGCAGAAAGTTGGCAAATCGCCCTTGTGCTCTTGCTCTGTGCGATTCTTGCAACGCTCACTTTGACGAAGGAACTACGCCGCACGGCGAAAAAACGCCTGTGGCTTCGGTTGGGATTAAGTGTCATCGCCATTCTCGCGCTTGCGCTGTTAGGGCTTGAACCCGCACGCCTTGTGCAAACGCCACCGAAGAAAATCGCACTGCTCACCGACACGATGAGTTCCGAACGCTTGGACTCTTTAATCGAGACCAATACCTTTGAATGTTTTTCGCTCAATCCGAATCCGCGAGCGTCGCACATTCAAGACGCGGGCGTTTTAGCGAGAAATTTTCCAACAAGTGAAATTCACATATTCGGCAACGGACTGGATAAGGCTGATTTATCAAGGCTTCGCGGGCGGAAACTCTTTTTTCACCAATCTGAACTACCAAAAGGCATTGTCGACCTGCAAGGCGTTCAAAGCATCAGGCTTGGCGATGTGTTGCGAGTGAAAGGACTTGTTCGAGGAACATTTCAGAAATTAGAGTTCCGAGCAAATCAAATTCTGATTGACTCAATTTCAAACTTGCATGACGAAACGCCGTTTGAATTTTCATTCACGCCAAAGCAATTAGGCAAACAGAATTCTTCGCTCGTGCTCGACGGCAAAGAAGAGAAGTGGGGGATTTCGGTTTTGCCAAATAAGCCTTTATCGATTCTTGTGTTGCAATCAAAACCGACCTTTGAAATCAAGTATCTGAAAAATTTTCTGACGGAAAACGGTTATCGCTTCGCAACGCGAGTGATGGTCGGAAAGGCGCGATACCGTGAAGAGTTTTGGAATATGCAAAGCCAATCGCTTGTGCCGCTCTCGCGCAAAACATTGTCGCGATTTGACGTCGTGATGATTGACGCAGAAACATTGGCATCGCTTTCGGTGTCGGAGCGAGTTGCGTTGGAAAAGACGATTGAGCAAGAAGGCTTAGGCGTGTTCATCACCGAGAGGGATAGCGTGCTGTTCAGAGAGCCGTCGCTCAGATTTTTTCAGCCGTTCCGATTTCGTGCGCATCAAGCAAGAGAGCAATCTATTCGTTGGAATCAATTCGAATCGCCGCCCATTTCATTAGACGCCGTCGTGATTCAGCCTGACTTTGGCGTGCAATCGTTACTCGAAGATTCAGACGGGCGGAGCGTTGCCGCCTTTCATCAAAAGGGATTCGGAAGAATTGCAATGAGCCTTGTTGAGAATGCGTATCAGTGGCGATTGGAGGGAAAGGCAAATGTTTATGCGTCGTATTGGGCGCATCTCTTATCTGCAATCGCAAAACGCGCAAGCGAAACGGTAGTAACGGTTTCAACACTTAACATCGCACACGAGCCGATTGAATTTCAAGTTCAAACCGTAGTAGATTCGCCGCGTCTCATCATACAAGAAGGCTTACAAGAAACGCCCGTGCCACTTCGGCAAGATGTGCTGAACCCGGTGGCGTGGCGCGGGCGATATTGGGCAAGCGAAAGCGGTTGGATTGCGTTCAAAGTCAATAGCGGAGAAGAATTTTGGGCGTTTATTTCGGACGAAACGATGTTTGAATCGTTGCGAAAAGAGAGGCGTCGGAAAGAAACTCTGAAAGCCGTGCAACACAATGGCGTTGAGCAACGAAGTGCCGAGATGAAACATCTTGAACGCGACATGAGCGTGAGGCTCTTGTGCGCGCTGTGTTTGATGTTGGCTATTGCGGGGCTTTGGGCGGAGCGAAAAGTCTAACGATTGTCCTTGAAAAATGTAAATTTGCGCCGAAATAAAATCGGCTGAAAAGTTACCTATCTATGCCAAAAATTTGGAGCAAAAAGTTGATTGAAGCATGAACGATAAAAGCGAACACAATCCAAAAGACGACGCTTACAGTTCTGACTTGCGAGAACGCTACCTCAACGACCCGACCTATCGGCGTCGACTTGCCGCACGTCGCAAGTGGAGAGAACGAATTTACACGGTCTCACTTACCGCTGTTTTTCTGATTCTCGGTTCTGTTATTGGAATAATGATTTATTGGGCTACCGACTTGCCGAGCCTTGAACAGTTGGAAAATCCGAAACCACAATTAGCGACCGAAGTTTATTCTTACGACGGCGTGTTGCTGACGAAATTTTTCATGGAAAATCGCACCGCTGTTCCGCTCGATTCCATCTCCAAAAATTTAATCAACGCCTTAATCGCAACGGAAGATGTTGAGTTCTACAATCATTGGGGATTAAACTTGCGTCGCCTTGCGATTGCGATGGTTGAAAACATCGGTCGGGTTGCCAGCGGCAGACGCGCGCACGGCGCATCAACGATTACGCAACAATTAGCGAAGAATTTATGGCTCACGCCTGCACGCCACATCAAGCGCAAAGTGCAAGAACTGATGATTGCTATTCAAATTGAGCGCACTTATACCAAAAATGAAATTCTCGAGCTTTACCTCAACACGGTTTATTTCGGCAAAGGGGCTTACGGCGCAGAAGCGGCGGCTTGGACTTACTTTGCAAAGCCGGCTTCCAAACTGACTGTAAGCGAAAGTGCGACGCTCATTGGTATTCTCAAAAGCCCCGAAGATTACAACCCTGTCGATAACATTCAGGTTTCGAAAAAGCGCCGAGATGTGATTTTAGACTTGATGGTCAAGGCAGACTTTCTGACGCCAGAGCAAGCCACAAAGGAAAAGTTAAAGCCAATTGAACTGAAGTTCACGCCGGTTACCGATAGAGGAATTGCGCCATATTTCACCGAGTATGTCCGACAGCAACTCAAAAAAGAAGCGGCGAAGTTTAAGTTTGATGTGTTCCGAGATGGTTTAATTGTAACCACAACGCTCGACTCGCGCATGCAGGCTTACGCCGAGAAAGCCTACAACGAGCATCTAAAATTTTTGCAAGAGAAGATTGAGAAGTCATGGAATTGGAAATCACGGAAAGGTCAGGAGTTACAAGAAAAATTTGTGAAAGAGTCGGAGCGGTTCAAGCGGTTGGTTGAAAGCGGTGTGCCCGAAAAGAAAGCACTCGAGCAGTTGAAAAGCGACAAGCCATGGCTCGATAGTTTGCTTGCCGAAAAGTTAGTTGTTCAAGCGGCGTTAGTTGCCATAGAGCCTTCGACGGGGCACATCAAGGCATGGGTTGGTGGAAGAGATTTTGAGAAATACAAACTCGACCACGTTTGGCAAGCGCGCCGTCAGCCCGGCTCGACCTTCAAGCCGTTTGTTTATACGGTTGCGATTGACAAAGGCATTCCACCGAGTTATCAACTGCTCAATCAACCGATTGCCATTCAAACTACCATCAACGCCAAAGACCGCGTTTGGACGCCGAAGAATGCGGATAACGAAATTGGCGGATTTACCTCGCTGCGCGATGCGCTGAAAAATTCGCTTAACTATGTAACTGTGCGCTTGGCACAGCAACATGTTCCGCCCGAAGAAATTATCAAGTATGCTAAAAAAATGGGCATTAGTTCGCCGCTCCGACAAGACCTTTCACTCGCACTTGGCACATCAGAAGTAACGCCGCTTGAACTGACGAGTGCATACAGCACTTTTGCTAACAACGGCGTTCATGTTGAGCCAATCGCCATTTTGCGAATTGATGATAAGTTTTCGAGCACGATTGCCAGCTACAAAACAGACCGATGGGAAGCCATTAGCGAAGAGACAAATTATGTGATGGTCACGATGCTCAAATCAGTAATGGACGGTGGCACAGGCTCGGCAGCACGATTCCGCTACAACTTCCGCTTGGAAGCAGGGGGCAAAACTGGCACTACGCAAAACAACGCTGACGCTTGGTTTGTGGGCATTACACCGCAATTAGCCTGCGGGGTCTGGACGGGCTTTGACGACATGCGAATCCAATACACCTCAATGGAATACGGTCAAGGCTCTCGCGCCGCCCTGCCGATATGGGCAAACTTCATGAAAGCCTGCTACGAGGATAAGTCGCTCGGCTTGCAACCACGATATTTCATTAAACCAGAGAAAGTGCAAGGCAGGCTTGTCTCAAAAAAGAGCGGGCGCTTTACTGAATCAGCAACGCCTGACGCATACGTAGAATACTTCACCGATGCAAGTCTTAAACGCTATGCGTCGCTTTATAGCTCATCGGATACGCTCTCGTTGCCGCAATCAATTCCGACGAAAAAGCGCGGCGAGGGGCAGTTCTGAATCAATATCAACACATCAAAAAACCATGCTGCCATCTGTCATTGTGCTTGACTTCGGTTCGCAATACACGCAACTGATTGCAAGGCGCGTGCGCGAACTTGGCGTCTATTGTGAAATTTTTCCCTATCACACGCCTGCCGAAAAAATTAAATCATTGCATCCAAAAGCCTTGATTTTTTCAGGCGGACCGTCAAGCGTTTATGAAAAATTTGCCCCAAAGCCCGACGAAAAAATTTACGACCTTCATCTTCCAATGCTTGGCATCTGCTACGGATTGCAAACCATCGTGCAACACTTCGGAGGCAAAGTCGAGAACGCACGAAAGCGTGAGTTCGGACGCGCAAAAATCAGTGTCATGCAACTGAACAGTATGTCCAAAAATCCCTTGTTCAAAAATATCAGCGATTCAGAAGTGTGGATGTCGCATGGCGATAAGGTTACAAAACTGCCACCGAACTTCGTCGTAACGGCGCGAAGCGAAAACGCAGAAATGTGCGCTGTTGAAATGATTTCCGACACTGAAAAAATTTATGGCGTGCAGTTCCATCCCGAAGTGCATCACACGCAGCATGGAAGAGAGATTCTTGCCAATTTTCTCTTTGAAATTGCAGGCTTGAAAAAAGATTGGACGACGAAGGATTTTATCGAGCAAGAAATTGAGAAAGTGAAAGAGATTGTGGGCAAAGAAAAGGTAGCCTGCGCACTTTCGGGCGGCGTCGATTCAACGGTGGCGGCGGTGCTTGTCTCAAAAGCCATTGGCAAAAATTTGAAATGCGTGTTCGTCGATAACGGCTTGCTCCGAAAAAACGAAGCCAAAGAAGTCCGAAACGCCTTGAAAACATTAGGCTTGCGGCTTGATTTTGTCGACGCAAGCGACCTTTTTCTGAAACGATTGAAAGGCGTCGCGAATCCTGAACAAAAGCGAAAAATCATCGGAAAAACTTTCATCGAAATCTTCGAGGCGCATATCGACCGCGAAAAATTTTTAGTGCAGGGCACACTTTACCCTGATGTGATTGAGAGCGTCTCGGTGAAAGGTCCTTCGCAAACTATCAAGACGCATCACAATGTAGGCGGATTGCCGAAGCGAATGAAACTTAAACTCATTGAGCCACTTCGCGAATTGTTCAAAGACGAAGTGCGCGAGGTTGGAAAGTTGCTCGGCGTGCCTGACGAGATTTTAGGGCGACATCCGTTCCCTGGTCCCGGTCTTGCGGTGCGCATTTTGGGCGCAGTAACCAAAGAGCGATGCGATTTGCTCCGCGAAGCCGATTCAATTTTTATTTCTGAACTTAAAGCACAAGGGCTATATCACAAAGTCTGGCAAGCCTTTACGGTCCTATTGCCCATAAACACCGTCGGTGTAATGGGCGATAATCGCACCTACGAAAACGCAGTTGCGCTTCGCGCCGTAACATCCACCGACGGCATGACGGCAGATTGGGCGCAGCTGCCTTACGATTTTCTTGCGCACGTCTCTAACCGAATTATCAACGAAGTGCGCGGCATCAATCGTGTTACTTACGACATTAGTTCAAAGCCACCTGCCACGATTGAGTGGGAATAACTACAAAACCAAGTGCCATGAAACCATTGATTCGTATCGCGTCAGGACAAGGCTTCTGGGGCGATTTACAGCGCGCACCGATTGACCAAGTGCGCCGCTCCAAGGGCAATACGGCGATTGACTACATGATGCTCGACTACCTCGCCGAAGTAACCATGAGCATTATGCAGAAGCAACGCCAAAAAGACCCATTGCTCGGCTACGCACGCGATTTCCCCGAAGTCATCAGAGAAGTTCTGCCGGATATTCTCGAAAAAAATATCAAGGTGATTTCAAATGCAGGCGGCGTTAATCCCCTTGCATGTCGCGATAAAATTTTTGAAATCGCTAAACAATTAGGCGTGAAACATCTCAAAGTCGGTGTGGTGATAGGCGATGATATTATGGCGCAACTCGACGACCTCATCGCCAAAGGCGAGCCGCTCACGCACATGGAAACAGGCGAACCACTTGCGACAGTGCGAAGCCGTGTACTGAGCGCGAATGTTTATTTCGGCGCGTTTCCGATTGCCGCATGTTTAGAACAAGGCGCGCAAATCGTGATCACAGGACGGTGCACCGACACAGGCTTAACGCTCGCGCCGATGATTTATGAATTCGGTTGGAAAGAATCCGATTGGGATTTACTGGCGGCGGGAACGGTGGCAGGGCATCTCTTGGAGTGCGGTGGACAAGCCAGCGGCGGCAACTTTCTCGGCGATTGGGAAAGCGTGCCCGACCTTGAAAACATTGGCTTCCCCATCGCTGAAGCCTATCCCAACGGTGAATTTTTCATCACCAAGCACGAGGGCACAGGCGGCTTGATTCGTAGCGACGTGCTCAAAGAACAACTGCTCTATGAAATTGGCAATCCAACTGAATACATCACGCCCGACTGCATTGCTGATTTTACAACGATTCATCTCGAAGATGTTGCTGAAAATCGAGTGCGCGTTTTCGGCATTAAAGGCAAGCCCGCCACGCCGTTCTACAAGGTTTCTATTTCGTATTCAGACGGTTGGACGGCGGTTGGCTCTCTAACCTATTCGGCACCGGACGCACTCAAAAAAGCAAAACGCGCCGATGAGATTTTAAGAGCGCGATTGAAAAATCTCGGCTTGACGTTCGAGGAAATACGAACTGAATTCATTGGCGCAAACGCCTGCCATCAACATTTGGAAAATGTGGCACATGTGAATGAAGTGCAGATGCGTGTTGGGGTTAGGGACAGCGATAAGAAAAAAGTTGAGCGATTCGGCTATGAAATTGCACCATTGATTTTGACCGGTCCGCCAAGTGTAACAGGGTTTGCAGGCGGAAGACCAAAGCCGTCGGAAGTGGTCGCATACTTTCCAGCATTGATACGCAAGGAATATGTGGTTCCGAAGGTTATCGTTGAAGAGCAGTAGCTGTTTTGAAAAATCAAATTTCTTGTTCACATTTGAGTAAAATGGTCTAGAAAGTAACTAACCATATTAAAACTTGAAAGAACGACTTGCAATGAAGAAAATCATTCTGGCGGTTCTGTGTTGTCTAGTTGCGTCATCAACATGGGCACAGGGACGATTAATCGGGCGTGTGCTTGACGAAAACGGTCAACCTGTTGCAGGGGCAACGGTTTCAATCTCAGGGCAGACAGCAATGGTTGCAATTTCAAATGCACAAGGCTACTATGTGCTGCTCGATGTGCCGCAAGGTTCATATGAAATAAAAGCCACAAAGCGCGGTAAGCCAGTTTGGCGCGGAAGTGTAATGATTGCTGGCGGTATAACGCAGCGCATCGACATGAAACTGGGAGACAAGGCAGAAAGTTTAGCCGCCGCTAAATCAACTGCTGATGTAAAGAAATTGAAAGAGCCGAAAAAAGAAGCGAAGAAAGAAGAAAAAGTAGAACAGGAAGAGGAAGAAGAAAAACCGCCAACAGTAGAACCGACTACGGTTGCAAGTGTGCAAGACATTGCCAAAGAGAAAGAGTTGCAGAAAGCCATTCAGGAAAGCGAAAGCCTGAGCCAATTGGATGCGGCTCAAGCCGATTTGCCTGAAACTGATGTGGAAATCGTGGGTGGCATTGAGGCGATTCAAGCGAAAATTGAGTATCCGATGGCATTGAAACGCGCCAAAATTGAAGGCACTGTGGTTGCGCGTGTTTTTGTCGATGAGCAAGGAAATCCGCTTCGCATCAGTTTGATTCAGCCTGCGAACAAATTTTTGAACGAAGAAGTGATTCGAGTGCTCACCGAAGAAGCGAAGTTCAAACCTGCTATGGTTGGAAATTCACCTGTGCGCGGTGCAATCACAATTCCTGTAAAATTCAAGATTCAATAACTTTTTTGATGATGTAACAACAACTTGCAGCGGATAAGCACAGCAGACCAACACGATAAGCAGGTTCAAGGCTGAATGGGGTATTCAGCCTTTTTTATTATCGAAAAGCAAGTCGAAGACCGACACATTTTCAAAAGCCGACACACGAGATGAGATGAAACAAGCGTGGCATTACATTTTTTTGGTTAGCCTTGTGGTTTTCTTAAACGACGCGCAACTTTTGGCGCAGAACAAGAAAGGAAAGTTCAAAACGCGTGATGCCGAACTTTCTCAACTCACCAAAGAGCGTCAGGAGATTGAAAAGAACATCGCAACGATTGAGCAGCAGATTAAAGCCTTTGAACGCGAATTAAGCAATGCCGATGAACAAGAAAAAGTCTCTCTGAAAGCCCTTGAAAATTTGGATAACCAAATTCAACTGTATCGAGAAGTCATTCGTCAAACGGAAAACAGTCAGAAGAAACTCGCCGCACAAATTGCCAGCACTAAGCGCAAATTGGAAGAAACTAAGCGCGAATTGGAGGCGATGAAAAATTCGTTTGCGCGCTATGCGGTGGGGATTTACAAGTTCGGCGTGAAACGCGATTTAGAAGTGCTTTTCTCGTCCGGTTCGTTCAATCAAGCTCTGGTTCGTGCTGAATACATCAAACGCTTTGAAGAAGCGGGGAAAATTAAAATTCAAGACATTTCTGAAAAGCAAGAACAAATCGCTCAACTTCAAACTGAGCTCGACGCCCGATTTGCTGAAAATGAAAAACTGCTTGAACAGCGACGCTATCAAGCCAAAGTGATGGAAGGGCGGCGCCTGGAGCGCGAAAAGTTAATTGCAAAGTTGCGAAGAGATAAGCGACGCTTGCAAAGTCAAATTGCACAACGCCAAGCCCAAGCCAAAGCCTTGCAAGATGCAATTCAAAAAATGCTTTTCGCCGAGGAAGAAGCGATTCAACGCGCACGTGAAAGCAGAGCAAAATTGCAAGCAGGACAGAGTACAAGTGTAAGCGACCCGATCTATTCCGAAGTCAAAGGTGATTTTGAAAAATATAAAGGCAAATTGCCTTGGCCAGTTCAAGATGGCGTGATTATTAAAACCTTTGGCGAAAGCGAAAACAGAGAATTGAAAATCGTTACGTTCAACAACGGCGTGGATATTTCAACATCAGTCGGAACAACTGTTTGTGCGGTTGCGCAAGGCGTGGTGTCGCAAATCGGATTTCTGCCCACGTTCGGTAACATTGTGATTGTGCGTCATGCCAACGCCTACCTAACAGTTTATGCAAATCTTTCGGAAGTGAAAGTAACCAAGGGCGAAAGCGTGTCAGCAGGGCAGCCATTGGGCGTGGCGGGAAAATCGGCACAAGGTAGTGGATTGGTGCATTTCGAGGTATGGCACGGACGCAATAAATATGACCCTGAACTATGGCTCGCGCAAAAATAGCATTGAAAGGTGGGCGAGCTTGAATTTGGGGAAGGCGAAGGGGCAGGTGTTAAGCCTGCCCTTTGAGTTTTGCCGTGCCTAAAAAGGTTACTTCATTTTGTTTTGAAGATTCTTGAAGAAGTCGCTGCTGGTTGCAGGTTGAGCTTGTTGGGTCGGTGTGGCGGCCGGTGCAGGAGCAGTGCCACTATCAGCATATTGCACTTGTGCGCCCGACTTACTTCCGATGCGTTGAAGGGTTAATTTGCTGATGAGTTTCAGCGTTTCCATCAAGCCTTGACCTTTGAAAGCAATGGCTTCCGTATATGGGAAGCCCATTGGGTTGAGTTCGCGTTGTAGTTCCTCAATGCTGTAGATGGGCGTAAGGTCGCGCTTGTTGTATTGCATAACAACAGCGAAGGTGTTCAAATCGATACCGTATTCCGCTAAGTTTTCGCGAAGGTTTTCAAGGCTTTCTTTGTTTTCAGCCATTTTGCCTTGCTGTGAATCGGCAACGAACACAACGCCGTCGACACCGTTGAGCACGAGTTTGCGTGTGGTGTTGTAATAAACTTGACCTGGAACGGTGTAGAGTTGGAACTTGGTGTTGAAGCCCTTGACTGAGCCAAGCGAAATCGGAAGTAAATCGAAGTAAAGCGTGCGGTCTTGTTCGGTCGCAAGTGAAATCATTCGGCTTGCAGCGTCTTTAGGAACCATTTGATGCAAAACTTGCAGGTTCGTGGTTTTGCCGCTCATGCCAGGTCCGTAGTAGACAATCTTGATAATAATCTCTTTGTTTGCATAATTGATGTTCGCCATTGTGATGCCTGTAAGTTTAAGTGTTTGAAAAATCGGGCGCAGCGATGTGCTGTAAAATTGAGACTGCTTGTGAAAAGCGAGATTGCAGTGCATCATTGAGACTGCGTTTTTCTGCGTAGATGATAAGAATTAAATCATAAACGGGCTGCGCGATAATGATGTGTGAATCTTGAACAAAACAAACTTGATTTATCGTTTCACCGAGCGTTGCAAAGTGCTTGAAAACGTCGTTTATGAGTGTATGAAACACTGGTGAGAACGCTTCCATCGTTGCTTGATTGCCCAACGAGCCTGCGAGCGTAAGACCATCTCCATCAACAATTAAAACACCACTAACATAAGGTAGGTCTTGAAACAGAGATATAACGTCGCTAAAATTTTGCATTGGCGAAAACACTTGGCTGAACAATAAGATAACAAAACTACAAAAACGAGCGCAATTTTGGAACGAAGATTACAAAATTTTCTTGATGTTTTCAGACTCGCGTTCAATGGCTTTGAAGATGTCGCCTGATGAAACGTAAGCAGGCGATATAACGATGAAGAGCAAATCGCTCTGAGCGACATTGCGAATCATCGCGGTTTTGCCCTCAAAGCGAAGGGTGATTTCATTAAGCGTGCCAGCACTAAGCGTTTTAGCAACACTGAAAATGCCTGGAAGAAGTTTTGAGATTTCATCACCCGATTTATTGAGATCGATTTTAGAAGTTTGCGCAATGCGCTTGTCAATGACAAAGCCGTTGTGGGTTACGATGAAGGTAACTTCGGCTTTGGCTGCTTCCATCACACGATCGAGCATTTTAGAGGTATCAGCAGGAGCTGGTTCGACTTTGGGCGTTGGAGCTTTTGCAACAACTTTTGGTTTGGTGGATTCTGGCTGCTGTTGGACGGGGGTGTCAGGCATCATCATGGCGGCTTCCATCATGAGTTGCTCCCAACTTTCAACGATTGTAACGGTCGGTGGAATTTGTTCAATCGTATCGAAACTTCCGCCTTGCCACTGCACAATTTCAAAAAACGCATCTTTGCCTGAACGAGTTGCTGTTTCGCAATGGGTAATTTCGCCTTTGTTGAAGCAAATAATGCCTTGCTCTCCGTTGCTCGTTTTGATGTGGAGGGTGCCGGTAAAGCGTGCAAGACAGTTCATTTGAATGACGTCCATCAAGGAAAGACCGGGGATGATGCCTGAAACACTTTTTTCCTTTTCGGTAGTAGTCGAAGCTTCTTCTTTTCGCTTGAAGAAATCTTCAATGGTGGCTTGCATCTGTGCGAAATCAAACGGCTTTTCGATGTAGAGGAGCGAGCCGCGCCGTGAGGCTTCTTCTTGGACTTGGGTGGAGCCGTAGGCGGTCATGATAATCACGCCCACATCGGCGTGATTGGCGCGAATATGGCGAAGCAAATCAATGCCGCTCATACCAGGCATGCGAATATCGGTAATCACCAGGTCGTAAGGTGTTTTGGCAAGTTCAGCAACGGCAGCTTCGCCGCTCGGCGCATGTTTAGCAACATACAGCGGAGATTGTCCGAGCGTCTTTAAGATACCGAGTGCAATGTTTTGCTCGTCATCGACAACCAAGACACGGCGCGGAGTAGTAGCAGACATAGTTTTTGAGAAAAAATTTTGATTAGGTGATGTAGTTTTCTATGGTTTCAATCAGTTGAGACGGGTCAAAAGGTTTGTTGAGAAAGGCATTAGCGCCTAATTCCAAGCCTGTGCGTCGGTGCTTATCGCCAGCACGCGCAGTAACGATGATAAAGGGAATATCCTTGTAGCCCTCCATTTTTCGCACTTCCGTTACGAACTCAAAGCCGTTCATACGTGGCATTTCAAGGTCGCTGACGATGATATCGATGTTGGCGTTGGGCTGTGTCAAACGATTGAGAGCGTTCAGACCGTCATCAGCAGAAATAACTTCCATGTTAGCACCTTTCAAGACTGATTGCACATACTTTCGCACGCTCGGCGAGTCGTCGGCATGAAGCACGGTGATTTTAGCACCTTTGCGCTTGCGTTTGGTAATTGTCGGTTGAATGTCTTCGGGCTCGGCTGCAGGTGCTGGGAGGGCTTGAATGCGCACTTCTTCGCCACGCTCGCCAATCGGGCGTAAAAGATACTCAATATCCAAAATAATGACGACTTGACCGTCGCCCAGAATCGTTGCGCCGATAACGCCTGGCACGTTGCGCAAATGTCGTCCGAGCGATTTAACAACGATTTCTTCTTTTCCAATCAACTTTTCAACGGCGACGGCAACTTTACGCTCGTCAAGCCCAATGACGACGACGGAGTGCATCGTTTTGTATTCAAGCGGCTCTGTGCTGTAACCTAAAAGTTCGTTGAGATAGCGGAACTCATATTCTTCGCCGCGAATGGAAATCGTTTTGTTACCGTCTTCGTCGGTCATGAGATAGTCTGATGAGACCGATAAGGTTTCAAGCACTAGTTCGAGAGGAATCGCATAGATGTGGTTGCTGGCGCTGACGAGCAGGGCTTGGCTAATGGCAAGCGTGATGGGGAGTGAGATGATAAACTTTGTGCCTTGACCTTCGCGCGTTTCAACCGTAACAGTGCCTTTGAGTTGGTGAATAGTATTTTTGACGATGTCCATTCCGATGCCACGTCCAGAAAGAGAAGTGATTTTTTCAGCCGTGCTGAAGCCGGGCAAGAAAATAAGTTCGGTGACTTTGTTGGCAGGCATGGCGTCAGCCTCTTCTTGCGAAAGGAGACCTTGTCGGACGGCTTTGGCTTTGACCTTTTGAATGGGAATGCCTGCACCATCGTCCTCGATTTCCAAGATGATGCGACTGCCTTTTTGGTAAGCTCGCAAATAAAGATTGCCGACTGGGGGTTTCCCATGCGCAATACGAACGTCAGGCGTTTCAATGCCGTGTCCAATTGCGTTGCGAACCATGTGTAGAACAGGCTCGACAATTTCTTCCATCACGCTTTTGTCCATCTTGGTGTCTTCGCCTTCAGTAATCAGGTTAATTTCCTTGCCTTCGGCTTTGGCAATATCGCGGAAACTGCGTTGGAAGCGCGTGTACATTTGGCGCATCGGCACCATGCGCATGCCGACGATTTCGCGGTTCAAATCGTTGGCAATGCTGCTGACTTTGGTAACATTCTGACTGAGAACCGAACTCAGGTTACGCAGTTCGTTAATCGTTTCGTCAAGGTTGAGCATAGCAGAGCGGACATCGCGCGAGATGATGTCGAGGTCGCTAAATCGGTCAAATTCTGTTTCAGAAAACTCTTTGAGAATATCACTAAACCCTGCATGAACATCGGCGCGCTCGCCAGCATTTTTCTGAATCGTAGTCAGGATTTTTTTATTGACTTGGGCAAGATGATTACGCTCTTTCATGAACTTGTTAATGATGCGTGTAACGCTCGCAAGTTCATTGATGAGGCGGTTACGTGAGATAACAAGCTCTGCCGACATGTTGATGAGGTTGTTAAGCGAGCGAATATCAACACGAGCGTATTCTTCAGCAAAGGTTTTGAGCGTAGGCGCAGCTGGAGTCGGCGGTGTGTCGAGCGATAGGGGGGTCTTAATTTCGCCGGTCTGTCGCAGTTGCGTCATATACTCTTTCAAAATTGAAACATAGCGCGATACATCGAATTCATCTTTGCCAGTGCTTCTGAACTTTTTGAGCATGACGCTGATGGCGTCGAGCGACTTGAAGAGAATATCCAGCAGCGGGGGAGGGACTTTGAGGTTGTTATTGCGCACAACTTGCAGGCAGTCTTCCATTTTATGCGCAAGTTCGCTGATGTTCTTCAGATTAGTCATTGCCGCTGAGCCTTTGAGCGTGTGCGCACCGCGCAAAATGCGGTTGACAAGTTCAGGCTGAACCGTGCCAGCAAGTTTGTCGAGCTCGAGCATATCGGCATTGAGTTTATCCAGATACTCGTTAGCTTCTTCCAAGAAGGCTTGTTGAATTTCGGAGAGTTGAAAATCAGTTTCTGCTTCTGCAACCTCAGCGGCAGGTGTAACGACGGTTGGGGACACTGCTTTAATCTCACCAGTTTCCTGGAGTTGTTTAGTGTAGGCGATGAACAAATCCATCAACGGTTGCGCTTTTGTGAAGCGGTCTTCGCCCACACGTCGGAAGTTTTCAACCATTATCCCCATAGCATCGAGCGATTTGAAACAGACATCGAGAAGCGGGCGAGGCACTTTGAGGTTGTTGTCGCGCACAACTTGCAGGCAGTCTTCCATCTTGTGCGCCAAATCTCGAATGTTGTGCAAATTCACCATCGCCGCTGAGCCTTTGAGCGTATGTGCGCCGCGTAAAACACGATTGACAAGTTCAGGCTGAACCGTGCCGGCAAATTTGTCGAGCTCGAGCAAGTCAGTATTCAATTTTTCCAAATACTCACGTGCTTCGTCCAAGAAGATTTGTTGAAGTTCGTCGAGTTGAAAATCGCTAATTGAAACAAGTTCGCTTTCATATGATTCTTGATGCAGAAAGTCGGAAGTCGAGACTGACTTAGATTGCTCATTGACTGTCTTTGCGGGTGTAGTGGCGCTGGTTGACTCGTCGAGCAAGAGTGTATCGCCAAATGCAAGGTCATCGGATGACGAAGCTGGTTGCGCGTCGCTTGGCGCAGTCTCGTTTGTAGGTACGAGCGCATCGTCGAGCGCAGATGTGCTGAAAGAGAAATCCAAATCGGGCAATTGCAGTGCCGGTTCGGCTTCGGGTTGTGCTTCCAGATGCGATGGCTCTGATTGAGATGAAAGTTGCGATGGCGCCTCGAGAGCAGGCGAATCGAGAAGTGTGTCGCTTGGTGAAGTATCGTTTAAGAGCAGCGATGTATCGAGCGATTCGTCGAGCGTATCGGCAAACAAAAGGTCATCGGAGTGCTGAGCATCGGCTTTATCGGAAAGCGACGACAGTTGTGAAAGGTCTTGACGCGACGTTGACGTGTCAATCATATCGCTCACACCTGATTCGTCGAGCAAGAGTTCGTCGTTGAACGTGAGTTCATGAAGTGTATCGCCACTGTCTGTCGAATCAAGCGTCTCTGTTAAGCCAGACAAATCATGGAGGCTTGCAGGTTCGGGTGAGTCTGCAATCGCTAATTCTGCGTCAGGCAATGCAAGTTCTGAAGGCTGTTCGGTCTGAAGCGTATCGTCGAGGGTTGCGCTTGAGTCGGCTTGAGCAACGTCTGTTGCAGGAAGCGCATCGAGCGTTGGCGATGTGGAAAGCAAATCGGCAGGCGAATCGCTCAATGGTTCAGTGAACGGTTCGCTCGATAGTTCGTTCGATGGCGTGCTTGATAGAGACGGTTTCTCTGAAAGAAGGTCGTCTTCGGGAAGCAGTAGTTCATCGGCTTGAAAATCCAAGGCGTCATCGGGTTGAGGGGCATCTATTATTTCGTCAAGTGTCGGTGTTGAAGGTTCTTCGGTGAGCGTGAGCGCGGAGTCATCGATTAAGAGCGAATCTTCAAAAGCGAAAGATGCGTCGTCAGTGGGTTGCAAGTCAGAAGGTTTGGCAACGCTTGTGCTTTCTTCGTGAATGTCTTTTTGAAGGGGTTGTTCATCAAAAGCGTGAGCGAGTGTTTCGGGTGGCAGCGTTTCAGAGACGGTTGATGGTGTCGGCATTTCAAACGAAGGTATGCCTTCGGAAAGCGAGATAACATCGTCCAGTTCAGGAGTATTGCTTTTGAAAGAAGACAGCGGAATAAGTTCGCTGAAGGTGAAAGTCAAGTCGTCGTCGGGCGATTCCAAAGAAGATTTTGAGCGGAAATGTTGAAGTAAGTTGCCAGCAACCAATCCAACGGCTTCCGAGAGCGGCCCGATGAGTGCGTCTGTGGGCGTATTTGAAAGCCGAGCTTGTTCCAATGTAGATGCCAGTTCAACCAAGCTGCGTTGGTTTGAAGTAGCAAGCGCGTAAAGCAAATCGGGCGCGTTCAAGAGCGATTGCAGGTAAGATTGTGCTTGAAGACCTGACGGAGAATTAGGCAAAGACAAGATGACTTGACGCAAAAAGTTGGCAGCGCAGGCTGTGTAATCAAAAGCAGATGTACGGTCTTGCGCTGTGGCGAGGCTAGAATCATCGGTAGCAAAGGCGGAAGCATCATCAGAACTGGAATTTTCAAACACAAACTCGGAAATATCAGGAAGAGGATGATTGACTTCATCGGAAGCCAAGTTGGGCGGTGCCGTGTGCAAGGACTGTTCGTCGGGCACAACTTCTGCGATTTCGGAAATAAAATCGGAAATGTCAGGAAGTTCGGGAATCGAGGGCGTTTCGTCTTTAATCGGCTCAATATGTTCTTCCAATTCGTGCAAGGCTTTTTCGGCTTCGAGCAACACGGGTGAAGATTCTGCCTCGGTAGGAAACCGTTCTTGAAGGGCTTGAACGATGGCGTCGGCAATTTCGTCTTGATGTTGAAGAAGGGTTGCGGTCGGCGTTTGATTGACCCACGACTGACCGAGAAAGTCAGCAAAGTTTTGAAAGAATGGAAGTTCAGATTGCGCAATCGCTACGAGCAAGTCGGGTTGGGCGAGCAGATGTAGCAAATAGTTCTGGGAAGCAAAAGAGGCATTTCGTGCTTGAAGAAGTCGCCCAGCTTTGCGCAAGGTGCTGCCTGCAAATTGAATGTAATCGGCTTCTGTTGGGGGGGCGGTCGAGCCTACGAAGGCAATCTCTTCGGTAAACTTTTCAAGGGGAAGTGTTGGAATGGGGGCTTCTTCAGGAATCGGCTCAGGATTAAGCGACTCGAGAACCGAATCAACTTCGGCAGCCGACGGCATTGACAAATAGGATGCAATCAGCGATTGTGCTTCTTGCGATGCAAAGGCGTCGCAGAGGTGGCTGGCAATGTCACGTATAATCGCTTCGCCAAGTGTATTGACGGATTCTTCGTTCAAAGCCTTTGAAAACTCTATGAAGTCTGTAATACCTGGAAGAGATGTGAATAAAGCCAAATCAGAAAAAACATCAGATGATGCGGCGAGTTTTTCCAGCGCGTCAGCAACCGTTGAAGGATAAGATTTCTCAGCAACGATGTCGCGCGAGAATGACGCAATCATCTTGAAATACGCTTGAAGTGCAGGCGAAAGTTGGTTCGTCGGCGATGGTTTGAGCGAATCGGGTTTCTTAACCGGCTTATGGGGTTGACTTGTGAGCAGGCTGGTTGGAGAAAGCGACGCTAAAAACGACAGGTTGAATCCAAGGTCGCCATTGACCGACTCCTTATAGTAATGAAGCGTGCGTTTGCCTTTTCGGAAAACGCAAGGGTTTGCGTAGGTCTTGGTCTTTTCAGGTTGTGCCAAAAGTTGTGTTTGATGAGGTAAAGTTTCTGGATGACTTTTTGAAGGAGGTGTTGGCGACAAATTGCTGGAAAGATATTGACGCAAGACATTCAGAACGGACTCATTGTTTTCTATGGTCGTAAGCAACTGGCTTAAAAAGTCGGCAGTAGAATCAAGATTTTCTATGAGCAGTTGATAAGTTGCGGTAACGGTTGCTGCATTAGAGGAGGCAAGTTTGGCTTTCGTGCTCTCTAAAAATCCGAGAAAGTCGGAGAACACATCAAGGTGGAGCGAGGAGAGAGTTTCAATCGGCGCAGGCTCATCGCTCAGGCGCGAAAAAAACGAGACGAAAAGTTTGGCGTGTTTGCTCTTACGCTTTTTGAGATGCGATTTCAAGCGGCCTGAAACATCGGCAATGAAAAGTTTAATAGTCGTGTTTGCCTGAACTTCAGGCGTTAGGGCTGTGTGTGGTGTGTACCTTAGAGGATGGTGTTTGGCTTTGGTAAGCCCGAGCGAAATCCATGAACCGGTCATAGTCTGACTTTGTCCGTTTGATTACTTATGATGATGAATGCTGTCAGCAGCGATGCGCTGTGAAATACGAGCACGCGGTTGTCGCTCATGTGTTCTTTTGTCTACTTGAGTTTGATGTCGCCAAAGCTGGAAAGATCGTCTTCTACAAACAGGTCGTTATCGGATTTGAACGGAGATGACGATTCAGAAAGCGCTTTTTTGTCTTTATCAGCCGTTAGGTTATCTGCAGAATCAAGCATGGCGTTGCCAATTTTCTGAACGCCAGACGATGGAATTTTGAAGCGAGAAACCGAGCGTGCAAGTTGTTGCGTAATCGCGTTCAAGCGCATGGCAAGTTGCGCCGATTGCTTAGAGCCGTTGAGCGACTGTTTAGCGATTTGGCTGACTTCGGTCATCGCAGACACAACGCCCGAAGAGGCAACGTCTTGTTGTTTTGCTGCGAGCGAGATTTCTTGGATAAGTTCGGTGGATTGTTGTACCACGCTTTGAATTTCAACCAGTGCGCGAGAGGCGGAGTCGGCGAGTTTCGTACCGCGCTCCACTTCGATGGTTCCGCGTTCCATGGCAGACACAGCCTCTTGGGTTTCGGATTGAATCGTTTGCACCAGTTGAGAGATGTCGTTGGTGGCTTTGGTGGCGCGTTCAGCCAGTTCGCGCACTTGGTCGGCAACGACGGCAAACCCGCGTCCAGCTTCGCCTGCGCGTGCTGCTTCAATCGTGGCGTTCAGAGCGAGAAGGTTAGTTTGGTTGGCAATGTCTTCAATGGTTTGAACGATTTTGGAAATTTCAAGCGACGATTCGCCAAGCGATTTAATCTTTTGCGAAGAGTCTTGCACGGTTGCACGAATGCGTTTCATACCTTCAATTGTTTCCATAACGGTATTGCCGCCAGTTTGTGCAACTTGTGTGGCGCGTTGCGCCGCTTCCGAAGCCGAGTCTGCGTTCATGGCAACTTGACGAATTGACGCTGCCATTTCTTCGACTGCTGCTGAAGCGTTGGCAACTTGGACGGATTGTTCTTCCGCACCACGCGCCATTTGTTCGGTTGCTGCAAGAATTTCAGATGCTGCTTCACCGACCTGCATAGCTGCGGTTTGAACTTCACGAATCAGGTTTCCGAGGTCATCGACCATCAGGTTGAACGAGTCAGCAAGTGCGCCTAACGCGCCTTCGGTAACCACAGCGCGCTGTGTAAAATCACCTTCGGCAGAGTTCGACACCACAATCAACAAATCGGTTAATTGCTTTTGAATCGCATCTCGAGCGGTTTCAGTATCCATAAGTGCAGAAAGACGGCGAATCATTTCGTTGAATTGATTGGCAACCTCTTCGAACTCGTCGCCAGTGTTGAGTGTAGCACGCGCGTTAAAGTCGCCCGAAAGCACGCTGTCAATGAGCGATTTCATCTCGCTAAGCGATGCGAGGATATGACCACTTTGGCGATTGGCATAGTGGAATGCTAATCCAACGCCTCCACCAACAAGCAAAAGTGAAATGAGAACGCTCCAAAAAATTAGCCCGCTGTTTGAAGTAATCAACGACTCCGCCGAAGAAAGGTAAAGACTTTGGTCGGAAGATAGACATAATGCGCCCAACACTTGTCCTGCGCTGTTTTGTAAGGCAGTGTAATAACTGTATGCCTTTGAGGTAACATGGTTGTCCCCTTTAACGAAAACGAATTTTTCGGCAGGAATGCGTTGCCATATTTCTTGTGGAATTTTGTAGCCCAGTGCTGAGACCCCACTGGGAGTCTGCTCTAAGGTTGAAACACGCACATCGCCAATCGTAATAGAAGGACGAACAGTTTCGCGAGAAATAAGAGAACTGAACTCGCGCAAAACCACACGGTCGTTGCGATTGATCATCTTTCCTGCAATAACACAACCAATCACTCTGCTGTCGTTTGCATGAATGGGCTGAATCGTGGTCAGCATCAAGCCATGTTCGACCTTGCCAGCATTCTCTCCGAAGCTTGAACCATCAACACGAGCTTGGTCGGCAAGCGTGCTTCGACCTGCAACGGTAATGTTGCTGATCGCATTGACAGCAGTAACAGGCTCTTCAACTAGAAGCGAAGCAGGAAAAAGCT
Source organism: uncultured Chlorobiales bacterium (assembly GCA_938003965.1). Lineage (GTDB taxonomy): Bacteria > Bacteroidota > Chlorobiia > Chlorobiales > Thermochlorobacteraceae > JANWWM01. The sequence continues at coordinate 24,600 of CALKXI010000056.1, read as the reverse complement.
CGACCGAGGTCGTTGTTTGACCGCGAAACGCTGCGTCGCACAGCCTCTTGATTGGAATAAAATTTGGGTTGGGTGCGCCTTGTGTGAAATCTTTGAAATAAAAATCGCCGAACTTGGTTGGCGTAGTGCCACGCAACAGCACCGTTCCGTCAAGCCCAACAAAGGTCATCATGCTGAGCGAAAGCGACGACATGACTTCGGCGGCAGACTTTTGTAAATCTTCCCGAATGGCCTGAAGCATTTGTTCGTCCGTTTTCTTGGACGGAAAGACAAGCATTGTAAGTCCAGAGATATACTGCGGCGATGTAACCACATTAGCAACTTCGCTTTGCAAGAGCGCGAGCTGATTGTTGACGACATTCTTAAAAACTTGAGACTGCTCAGCAATGCGAGACTGCGCAACGCGCTCTGCATATTCCATCGCTTGTTCGGCTTGCTGACTGTTATAGACGCCGATGACAACCAAAAAAATGATTCCACAAAGGAAAACGGGCACAGCCGCAGCAATGAGAAAATCGCGCAACAGTTTTGAACGAATCCCAATTCTTGAAAATTGTATCGAAGTTGACTCTGCCATATGCTTGTTCCTATTTTGTCGTGATGCGATAAAAGTAAAAAATCTGCATTGAATGAAATTGGCGAAATTTATCACAATTTTGCAGAAAACCAATTTATTGTCTCAATTTGCAATCAACCACACTAGCCCATTTATACCACCAAGTTATATCACCATTAAAAGGACCGACCATGCCTGAATCAGTTTGGGATTATCCACGACCGCCAAAGTTGGAGCGAACTTCAAAATTAGTGCGCGTCGAGTTTGCAGGAGTCGTGATTGCCGAAACGCGCAACGCACTTCGACTGCTGGAAACCTCACACCCACCAACCTACTACATTCCTAAACACGATGTCAGGACCGATTATCTCTTGCCTACGACACATGTAACGTTTTGTGAGTTCAAAGGGCGCGCGATTTACTGGACAATTAAAGTCGGAGAAAGAAAGTCGGAAAATGCCGCATGGAGTTATCCGAATCCGAACAAACAGTATGCAGCTATAAAAGACGGCTTCGCCTTTTATGCAAGCCGCGTCGACGCGTGCTTTGTCGAAGGCGAGCGCGTAAGGGCGCAGAAGGGGGATTTCTACGGCGGCTGGATTACTTCCGACCTTATTGGTCCATTCAAAGGCGAGCAGGGAACAGAAGGCTGGTAGCCTATAAAGTTATTTGACCAACAGCGACTCGGCTTTCTTGACTTCAGCAAGCATTTTCGGAATGAGTTCCGTATCGTGCTCCAATTCGCGAAGCCCTTGCTCAAACTCTTCGGCGATTTTGACATCTTCTTCGCTTCCGATAAAGAGCGGGGTACGTTGGTGCAATTCTTCAGGCTCAATATCCAAAATGCGTCGATAGCCGTCTGTGGCTCTGCCTCCAGCTTGTTCGCACACGAAGGCAAGCGGATTGGCTTCGTAAAGAAGACGCAACTTTCCGTTCGGCGCTTTTTTCGTGCGCGGATAAATGAAAATTCCGCCGTAAAGCAAGTTGCGATGAAAGTCAGCAACAAGCGAGCCGACATAACGCGCAGAGTAAGGGCGGTTGGTGGCTTTGTCTTCTTGTTGGAGATACTTGATGTATTTCTTGACGCCGTCAAAGAAGTAGCGATAATAGCCTTCGTTCATCGAATAAATTTTGCCGCGCTTGGGCGTCGTGATGTTTTCGTGTGAGAGCAAAAATTCTCCAATAGTCGGGTCTAAGGTGAACCCATGAACGCCTTGTCCTGTTGTATAAACGAGCATCACTGACGAGCCATAAATCACATAGCCTGCTGCAACTTGCTGTGAACCTCTTTGCAAGCAATCTTGAAGTGTGCCAGGTCCGCTAGATGGGTCGGAAATGCGCTTATAGATTGAAAAAATCGTTCCGACGGCGACATTCGCATCAATGTTTGAAGAGCCATCGAGTGGGTCGAAAAGCAACACATATTTCCCTGACGTTTTACCTTCAGGCGGTGTGATAATGCCTTCACATTCTTCTGACCCCATGACCGCAAACCGACCATGATGCCCAATTGCTTGAATGAATTTTTCGTTGGCAAATACATCCAACTTTTTGACCTCTTCGCCTTGCACATTCATAGTGCCGTGCGCACCGAGAATGTCGACCAATCCTGCCCGAATGACTTCACGGCGAACCAATTTTGCTGCAAAGGTAACATCGGAAAGGAGTTGAGAGAACTCGCCTGTTGCCGAAGGATACTTCTTCTGCTGTTCAATAATGTGCCGTTCAATTGTAATTAACTCCGTCATGGTTTCTCCTCTGTCAATGTTTGGAAAGTGAGACTACAATCAAAATGAATTTACAGATTTCAACAACAATAGCAAATGCGTGAGGGCACATCGCCAAAGGAGTTCTTATGGTCGTATCTTGAAAGCATACTGGCACAGGACAGGACAGCGTTGCAGGTGCAAACGTATCGGCACATAGAGGGAAGGGGGAGTGCAACTGGCACAAAGGACTTTCACAAAGGACAAAGGAAGGTGTTAAACAGTAACGCCAAACCAACGACAAATGTGCCACATCGCAGCGCTGATGCAAACAGGTTCAAAAAATAAATCAATGTTAATATCAATGTTAGAGCGAAAAATAAACGAGTAAAAAATTTGTAGTAAAAAATACAGTGTCTTATATTTAAGCGTTCTTATTTCCTAAATAACAAATAAACTAAACCTAAAAAGCACTAAAATGGCAGGATACAAGAAAATTGCACATCTGCTCCCTGAAATTCTCGAAACGGCTAAGCAAGCTGGCAAAATGCGCGACGAAGTGTTGCGAGCACTCATTGACCATGCGCTTGCAAAAGAAAATGACGACTACGAAGTAGAAGTTATGCCTATGTCAGAACTTGAGCTAGAAAGCGTAGTTGGGAAAAGGAAAAGAAAAGTCGTCAAGGCAAGTAAGGAAGAGACGGAAAAAGAAAAAAAGAAAAAAAAAAGAAAAAGTACTGATGCAAAATTAGAACGAAACGTAGGCGAGACAGCCCCGATTGTAGAAATCGGAGAACTGCCGTTTGAAAACGTGGGCGAGTTTATGACGAAATACCAAGTATCGTCTGATATGCTGAAAAAGCTCTATGCATATACTGAGCGAGGCATCGTTGGAAAATACATGGAACTGAAAACCAACAAAAAGTCAGAAGCGCAAGTCAATGCAACGCTGCTGAGAACGGTCGCTAACGCACTTGCAAATGGCTCTTTCAGCGCGTCAATAGACGAAATCAAGCAAGAGTTCAAAGAGTTCGGTATTTTGGATACGAACATCAAAGTGAATTTAGAACGCCGTCAAAATCTCTTCAGCGTCTTTGATATGAAAGAAAAAATCGAGCTCAGTGAAGAAGGCAAACAAGCCGTTGCAGAACTCATCAAAAGCTACGAATAAGCAAGATTGAACGATATTTGAAGCGTTCTTGACAGTCTGAGCCATAAACCTTATCTTTGCATCAAAGCGTCGGACTTTTGCCGACGCTTTTTATTTACGACAAGCGTTACCCCTTTCAAATGATGTGGGCATTGAATTGCAAATCCTAAAACAACAAAACCCCGCTCTGATATGACGCCATACAAACAATATCGTTGGATAATGCGCGAACCTGACAAAGAAAAGGTTCAAACGCTCATGCAACAAATCAAGGTAAGTGAGCCGATTGCGCGTGCGCTCGTCAATCGTGGTATCACAAATTACGACGAAGCGAAAAACTTTTTCCGCCCATCAATTGAGCATCTACATTCACCGTTTTTGATGAACGGAATGAAAGAAGCGGCGGAGCGTCTTTCAAAAGCCATTGATGAGCATGAGAAAATTTTGATTTACGGCGATTACGACGTCGACGGCACAACGGCAACATCGCTTCTATTGTTATTTCTCAAAAAACTTGGCGCAGACGTAGAATTTTACGTCAATGATAGAAAAACCGAAGGCTACGGAATCGCACTGACGGGAATCAACTATGCCATTTCGCAAAACGTCAAAGTTGTTGTAACGGTAGACTGCGGCATTACATCGATTACGCCTATTAACTACTGTCGCCAAAACGGAATTGATGTGATTATCTGCGACCATCATGAAGCAAAAGCAGAACGCCCCGGCGCACTTGCGATTCTCGACGCCAAACAGGACGATTGTACTTATCCATTCAAGGAGCTTTCGGGCTGTGGTGTGGCGTTCAAGTTGGCGTGTGCGCTGTGCGATGTGCGTGGAATTGATAGAGAACACGCCTTTGAATTTTTAGACTTCGTCGCGCTTGCTGTTGCGGCGGATATTGTGCCGATTGTAGGAGAAAATCGCGCGCTGATATCCGAGGGAATTAGACGCATACAACTTGCAAAGCGTCCCGGATTAAAAGCACTTGCAAAAGTTTCGGGATTAAATATTGAACAGCTCTCGTCTTCGTCTATTGTCTTTAAGCTTAGTCCGATAATCAATGCGGCGGGACGATTAGACCACGCGCGCGAAGCCATTAAATTGCTTACAGCGCAAGATGAAAACGAAGCGAAAGAAGCGGCGGCATGCTTAGCAGACTTAAATGAAATGCGACGCAAAATCGATGACGATGTCTTCAAAGAAGCCAAAGAAGATGCAAAAAAAATGCTCGCGCAATATGCCTCTTCTATTGTGCTCTACAAGCCCGATTGGCATTTGGGCGTGATTGGAATTGTTGCGTCGAGAATTGTAGAGCGATTTTATTTGCCGACAATTATTCTCACCGAAAATGAAGGGATTCTCAAAGGCTCGGCGCGGAGCGTTGTGGGCTTCAACCTTTTCAACGCAATTTCTAACTGCCAATCGCACTTGATTCAATTCGGCGGACACGAAATGGCGGCAGGGCTTTCGATGCACATCAATCAATTAGATGACTTTCGAAGAGCATTTGATAACTATTGCGCCGAAAACTTAGCGTTTGAACTACGCACGCCCACCATTCAAATTGATTCGGAGTTAAAATTAGAACAAATTGCGACGAACTTTTACAACGTGCTTAAACAATTTGAACCATGCGGACCGGGAAATATGCACCCGCTCTTTCTTACTCGAAACATCAATATCTCCTCACCACCGCAACTGCTTAAAGACCAACATCTCAAATTCAAAGTGTGCGATGAACAAGGAAGAACTTTTGACGTCATTGGGTTCCGCATGGCGCACTACTTCGAAGCACTCAAAGAACCAGAGCGAAGTGTCAGTATTGTGTATTCTATCGATGAAAACGAATGGAACGGAATAACAACGCTTCAACTGCGTTTGCGCGATTTGAGAGTGGAATAAAAAGATAAAAAAACAAAAAGGGCGAGAGTCGCTCGCCCTTGAAAATAAATTGATGCGCTAAGCGTTTAATTTCCACCGATAAGCACCGATGCGCCTGCGCCTTTACCGCCGCCCATAAAAATTACTTTTGAGTTCGGCGATTTGACAAGCTCTTGCATGGCTTTGATGCTTTCGTATTGGAGTTGTTTATCGGTCAGAGAGCGGCTGATGATGGTTTGATAATCCGCAATCCCTTGCGCTTCTACGCGCTTGCGCTCGGCTTCTTGCTGTTCTTTTTGGAGCACGAATTGCATTTTTTGCGCGTCTTGCTCGGCATTGATTTTGGCTTCGATCGCGGCTCTGACGGAAGAGGGCAGAACGATATTGCGAATTAAAAGCTCTTCTAAAATGATACCACGCTTTTCAAAATCGCGCTTAATGCCTTCGTAGATTCTGGATTGGAACTCATCACGTTTAGCAGAATACAACTCAACTGCATTATAGTTTGCGGCATTTTCGCGAATGCGCGTGCGCGCAGTCGGCACAACAATAACATCGACATACGTCGTCCCAGGTCCAAGCTCCTTGCGAACGCGCATTACCTCAGACGGATTGAGCTTATAGTTGAGCGTCATATCAATCGAAACCGACAGTCCATCGGCACTGAGCACTTCAATTGCACCACCGCCATCACCGCTTTCTTCACTGCTCGAAAACGTAATTTTTCGCGTCTTGACATCGAACTCGTCGACAGTTGCAAAGGGAATAATAAAATTCAATCCTTCGGTAAGCACATCCCCTTGAATTTTTCCAAGAAAGACTTGAACGCCAACCGTGCCTGGCTGAATCACACGGAAACAGGCGGAAGAAAGACCGAGCAACAAAACAACAATGCCGCCAATCCGAAAAAGTATGGCAAACCGCTGCAGACCGGGATTGAACGAGCCTGCAGTGAAGCTAATCACAAGAAGAATGACGGCAAGAAGAATAAGCGATGCCATTGAGATAAAGTTAGGTTTGAAAGGTTAGGTTAAAAAAACTTATGCCGACTGCTCGGTCGGAAATTTTCCCATCGCTTTCAGCATTACGAAAATCAGTCCCGTAAAGAGCGAGCCGCCAAGACCTGCAGCAATGTTGTAAATGGCAGCAACAAGAACATCTTGCATCGAGAAATCTGCTGAAACGCTCATTGCCCACTTTGCACACAAAAACGAAAGTGCCGTGAGCAAACAAAACCCAAAACCAGTGGCGATACTGCCAAACAGCGAAACGAACACTTGCTCTTTCATTCCTGATTTCACTTCGGCTTGACGCTTGGCGCGCTTTTCGCCTTTTGGGTCGTAGAGTTTGTTCACGCCATAGCCGCCAAGCGCGACAATGACAATCATAACAACATAAAAGAGATAGGCTTTAAGCGAATCCGTCCAATTAGGCAAGAAAGAGGTCTGGCTGGCAAGTTTAAGCATGAAAATAGAGGTGATAAAAAAGACCGTGCCCCACATCAAACTCACATTAATCCAAAGGCTTGGTTTGTTTTCAGCCGCTTGCTGTGCAAAGGATTTGCCCATCGTTGTAGTTAGGTTTTTCGTTGAAGAAGATGAACTGCTTTCAGTCAGTAAATATAACGAAACACGGCGCGATTCAGTTTAGCCAGTTAGTTTAATTTTTCAGGCGCAATATCGGTCGCGGAATCAAGAAGCGGTTCAGATGAAGCCTGTTCGATGGTGATGCCGAGATAGCGGTCAATCGCGAAGTGAGCAATGTAAAGAAGAGGCGTGCTGAATATGGCAATGATGGCTTTGTAGATGTAGTTCATCGTGCAAACGGCAAGCACCTGTGAAAGCGACCAACCCGCACCGAGATAAAAGGCAATGAACAAAACGACAAAACTGTCAACAAGTTGCGAAACAAGCGTTGAGCCTGTTGCACGAAGCCAAATTTTTGCGCCGCCTGTTTTGGATTTGAAAAATTCAAATACCGTAACATCAAGAAGCTGCCCAATCAAAAACGCAATCAGAGAACCGACGATAATCCACAAGCCTTGTCCGAAAATGGCGTTATAGGCGAGGCTCATGTTCAACCGCTCGCCTTCTTCCACACGAAACTGCCAGAAGTCAGCGGGCGAAAGCCGAATCGTGATGTAAATGAGAATGAACGAATAAGCAATCAAGCCTGCGGCGATGAAGGAAATGATGCGCACGCCGCGCCGTCCAAAGTATTCGTTGATAATATCGGTGAGCACAAACACCAAAGGCCAAGCAATCACGCCGGCTGTGAGATTGAACGAAAGATGCTCAACGCCGAAGAGCGATAAATCCGTCGGCGAAAGTCCAAGTGTGGCTTCAAGCGAAAAAACTTTCGTGCCTGCAAACTCGCCCAAAAGCGCATTCGTGATGAAAAACATTCCGAGAATGAGAAAGAGGCGAGCGCGTTTTTCGTCGATGGTCAAGGTAACTGTGGTTGCATTGCTTTTGAAACTTCAAGGTAAAACCCTTTTGAGTACTTTGCAATTCCAAAGTACAACGAGAACTTTTCGCGTGAGTGCAAGTGAGTGCACTCTGCGGTGCGTTGCACTCTGCGCTACAATCTATTAACAATTCCTTAACCTTATTTTTCACAGGGCTTCTCTATCTTTGCAACCCGTAACGCAGTCCACTCATAACAAGCATCACCGATTTTGAAACATCAGATTTCACAACTGAAGTTTTACCTGAGTTTTGCGTTGTTCGTGCTCTTCGGGCAGGGTGCTTTCGCGCAACTGTTTGACGAGCAAAAAACGACGAATGTAGGGTTGATTCGACTTGGAATCACAAACTACGGTGTGATTGGAAACGGCTTTCGATTTTTCCCTCAAATTCCATCGTGCGAATATCCAACCGGTTCACAAATCGAGCATTTGTTCAATGCGGGGCTTTGGGTCGGCGCAATTCAAGGCGGCATTTCCAAAGTAACGACGGGTGCGGTGGTTCAAACAGGAACGAGCACAGGAAACCCCAATACCGCAGGCTACGAGTTTACTGACGCTACGGCACGTGGCTTGATTCAACGCTCATCGTTAATTGAAAGTCCTTTCTTCAATCCCTCTGCGGTTAGTCATCAAGATTTTATTGCAGAATTTACCGATTCGATTTTAACTCGCCCGGGTGCAACCGGTGTGATTCCGCAACACAACCCTTTGCGTATTGCGGTTCGAGCAGAGCATTACGCATGGAATTTTGAGTTCGCCAACTTCTTCGTGATTTTGAACTATACGATTGTCAACCGAAGCAACGATTCGCTTGTGTTGCCGCATATCGGAATATTCCAAAACTCGATTGTGCGAAACACGCGGCTTGTCGCACCACAAGGAACGGCGTTTTTCAATCGCGCCGCAGGTGGCTACCTCGATTCGCTCGATGCCACTTACAAATTTGACCTTGCAGGCGAACCATCGGAAACGCAAAGTTATTACTCCACAAAATTTTTAGGTGCGGAATACAAAGGTCGGCTCTTCCGTCCCGGACTTGTAGATGGATTCAGAGCGAATTTTCAAGCGTGGGCATTTGCGACAGACCCGTTTGTGCCAGGTCCGCCGAGCGACGACTTCGACCGATTTAATCGCATGCGCACACGGCTCTTCGATAGCCCCGACAGTGCCTCAATTCGTCAAGCCTTGCGCACACAACCGGGCAACCGCTTGGAACTCCTATCCGTCGGACCATTTCCAACCTTGATGCCGGGCGACACGATTACGATTTCGTTTGCCGCAGTTGTTGCCCGAAATGCGTCAAGCGTCGCGGATTATGTCGACGATAAGCCCGAAGCGCGTCGGACGCTCGTCAATAACCTTGACCTCGCTCAACGCACTTTCAATGGCAACGACCGCAACGGCAACGGCATTCTCGAGCCCGAAGAAGATTTGAACGGCGACGGCATTATTCGCCGATTCCTTTTGCCCTCGCCGCCCAATTCGCCGCGCTATCGCGTTGTGCCCGAAGACCGCAAGGTTACGCTTTATTGGGATAAATCTGCCGAAGCATCGGTCGATTTGCTTTCAGGCGTCAAAGATTTTGAAGGCTACCGCATTTACCGCACCAACCCGGGTGACGACCGCAGTCGCGAAGGATTAGCCTTCTCGCTCCGACTCGTGGCACAATTCGACCAACCCAACAACAACATCGGCTTCGATAACGGCTTTGACGCTATCAAACTGCCAACACCCATCACCTTCGAAGGCGACACTACTCGTTATTTCTACAAATATGAATTCAACAACCTCTTGAACGGTTGGCAGTATGCGTTCAATGTAACGGCGTTTGATTCGGGCAATACTGCCATCGGTTTGGAAAGTTTAGAATCGGCACGTTCGACAAACTTCACGACGGCAATTCCGGGCAAAACGCCAACGGAGCGCAAGGAAGATGCGATTGGCATTTATCCGAACCCCTTCTACGTGCGTGCGGCGTGGAGCGGACCGAATCGACGCGAACAAAAAATTTACTTCACGAACCTTCCACCTGAATGTGAAATTACCATCTTCACGGTGGCAGGCGATGTGATTGACCGATTTACACACAACGCAAAAACCTACGCTGGCGGCGATAACCGCTGGAACAACCTTTTCGGCAATCAATCCAACCGCCGAGCCTTTTCAGGTGGCGAAGCGGCTTGGGATATTTTCAGCAAATCTGACCAAGCCCTCTCGACAGGGCTTTACATCGTCGCCGTGAAAAATCTGCGCAACGGCGAAGTGAAAACAGGTCGATTTGCCGTCGTGAGGTAATCTCTCTTTAACTTAAACTTTCGGAACAATGCGAAAACTTGTAACCCTTATCTCTCTGCTGACGCTCATGAGCATGAGCACGATGGCGCAATCTCTGACGCCTGTTACGCAACTGAAGCAAACAAACCCCGATTCGCTAGCGCGTTGGTTTAATGCAACCCCACTTGCGCCATTCTTCTCAAATAACTACGGCGATACCGTAACCGTGATTGGACAAGTGATTTGGTCGGCAGACCAATCGTTTGATGTTCTGACAGGTGGAGATGCAAGCCGTGCGCTTATCTACATTGCCGACACCGCGCGCGTCAATGGAAATAAATTGCCGAACTTCGGTGCGATTCAAGTCTTTGACCAAGTTGGCGCGGTAGGCAACCGAGATTCCAGCCTTTTCAATGTGCCACGCGGAGAAGTGATTAAACTGACGGCGAGAATTCGTAGTGCGTTTGGTTCGCCGCCTGGTTATCATCACACCATTGAATTGGATAAAATTAACTTCACCTCGCTCGACCTCGACGACCCGCTTCCTAATCCGATTCCGCTTCCCGATACGCTCGAGATTCCGTTGGATTCGCTCTTCAAGGCGGATGGCAACATGAACATGTTGGCTGAAAAATACGACGGCGCGATTGTGCGCATTACAGGTCCGATGACAGCCGTTGTGCCAAGCCAAGTGATTGGTTCAAATGGTCGTTATGCTGAATGGTATGTAACGAAACCATTTCCCACGTCGCTAACAGGGGTGCTCGCGCTTCCAATTGGGGATAACTCGAAATTTTTCCGAGGCACTGCGGGGGGCGGCGTTGCCAATCCTGACCCGATTCCGCCGAACGGTGCGATTGTTCAGAGCATCACAGGCATTCTCTCCAAAGTACGTTCAAATGGTGCGTTGGTGGTTGACACTTGGGACCCACCGCCGTCAGGTGCGCGTGGCAGAACATGGCGACTGCATCCGTTCCGAGCAACCGACATTGTGCTTGCTCCGTCGCTTCCGCCTGTAATTGCCTCTGTGGTTCGCAATTTGGCTGTTCCACCACCCAACACCGCTGTAACCATTACAACAACTGTTTCTATGCCAAATGCAAGCGACAGCGTAGCGGCAGTGCAAGTCTTCTACAACACCACAACCACATTGCCCGATAGAAACTTTGGCGGACCTTACACAACGGTCAATGCAACCCGTAGCACAACCAATGATTCAGTTTGGGCGGCAATCATTCCTGGTTTTCCCGAAGGCACATTTGTTAATTACTTCGTTAAAGCGATTGGAAGCAATAACCTCTCGGTGCTGGATAGAGACACAGCGCAAGCGAAAAACTTTTTCCGCTTCGCCAACTCCATGGGCATTTTCGATGTGCAGTTTTCACCTTACGACAACCCTGTAACGAGCAACATCGTCTCGCCGCTTCTTGACCAAACGGTAACCGTGCGCGGCACCGTAACGGCAGATTCGCTCGATAATCTCAATGAGCCTCCGAACAATGCGCCGATTGCGATTCATATTCAGGACGGGCGCGGCGTGTTCAGTGGCGTGCGCGTGGTGCTCAACGGCTACACGACGCCCGCAGGACAAATCGTGCGCAACGACTCGGTGGAAGTTACAGGCATTGTGCGCGAATCGTTCAGCTACACGCAAATCGACGCGCGCCAATCAGCAGGCGGCTCAATTACGAAAATCGGAACAGCAACCACACCGATTACGCCGCTCGTGCTGACCACCGATACGCTTCGCGTGCGTAGCGAACGCTTCGAAGGCATGCTCGTGCAAGTCAATAATGTCGAAGTAACACGCGCCAGATTGGCAGGACAAGAATTTGCCATTCGCCAACAAAACGCGACCACAACTGACGACTACCTGGTCGATGACCTTTCAGGCTGGGATTTTCGTGGCGGCGGCACAGCCGTGCCTGTTAATCCTGATGCAGACACGGTGCGCGTTGGCGACCGATTTGCGGCACTGCGCGGCATTCACTTCTTCTCGTTTGGTCAATACAAACTCACGCCGCGCCGCACAGGCGACTATGAAGGCTATCTTTTCACGAACGAAAAAGTGAACCCAACGCCGAGGCAATTCTCACTCGCGCAAAACTATCCGAATCCGTTTAACCCCATCACGATGATTCGCTATGAATTGCCCGAGCGCGCCGATGTAACGCTTAAAGTCTATGATGTGCTCGGTCGTGAAGTCGCCACACTCGTCAATGCGGCGCAAGGACAAGGCTCGTATCAAGTGCCGTTTAATGCGTCGAACCTTGCAAGTGGGATTTACTTCTATCGCTTGAAGGCAGGCTCGTTTATGCAAACGAAGAAAATGCTCTTGGTGAAGTAAAACTGAATTGCATTCTGCGCTTCAAAATAGCGGAAAGAAAATGTGTTCGTGGGAGTCGCTCAAAGGAGGGGCGGCTCTCATTGAACTAAGCCGATGTGCAAATCAAGGGTATCTAAATTCAATTTGAACAAAGAATGCGCCTGAACATCTATCGCCGAAACAGCATCGCAGGACTGTTGATTCTTTTGATGATTGCGCTTTCGGCGTGCGAAGAAAATCCGATTAACAAGCCAAACACATTTTCGAACCCTGAAACAAGCGTCGTAACCGAACGCATTTTCGTGGATTTGCAAGGCACGGTAACGCTAAACTGGTCGGGAACAGTGGCTGATGGATTTGTGGGCGGATTTATGCTCTCCTTTGATTCAACGCGCTGGGGAACGGATACTTCTTCGGCATTTACGACGCGCCAAGACAGCACATTTCGATTAACCTTCTTCTCGTTAGATACAACCTTCACGCTCTTTGTTGCCGCCGTGCGCTTAGACAACGGTAACGGACGCTACGACACGGCACTCATTCGCGGCAATATCAATTTCGGCAGAGAACCCTTCACTGATGTGAATCGAAACGGACGCTACGATGAAGGCGAACCATTTATCGATATTGGTGGCATTGATGAAACGCCTGCTCGCATTACTTTTCCCGTGCGCAATTCTCCGCCTGAATTAGTTCAACGATTTTTGACGCTCGTTCCCGATACCTCGCTTCCCGTAACGCAGTTTGAATTTAGAGCCAGCGATAGAGATGGATTGAACACGCTTCGAGGTGTTCAACTATGCCTCAACGATTCTACTTTTCCCACAAATAAGACGATTGAGATTCCAATTTTCTCACAAGATTTAACCGTGATTTTGGAAAGCGCGACGCCGAAAAGTGCAGGCGTAACCGAAGCCAAAGTTTATGTTGGCTCGAGCAATACGCCGCTCCCAACGCGCCTTCCTGATTACCGAATGAACGCGCCAAATGTGCTTTATGCGCGCGCCGTCGATGCGCCCGGCGCAACCAGTCGCACAATTCGGATTCCAAAAGCAGATTCAATTTGGGTGCCGAAGGTGCTTTCAAGTTCGCCCCTTGTAGTCGTCGATGATTTCGCACCCGCCGATAGAGACCCGTTTGATGCTTTCACATCAGCCGGCGCGCCGCTTCCTGCTGAAAGGGTTCTGCCTGAAGTGTTCAATCAAATTCGTGGCGGACGCTATGTTAATCCCGAGCGCTATGAGCGGATTACGCTCAAAGTTCCTATCATTTCGCCGAACCCGTTAGGCGCGGCAACCTTAGAGCGATTGCGCAGGCAAGCCATTCAAAACAGTTCGCCCGACGTGCTGAAAAAACTTTTGTTGCTTTACGATGTGGTGTTTTGGTATACCGACAACAATCCGTCATTTCTTGCGGCGCAATTAGCCTTGCCCGATGTGCTCAACAGCGGTGTTGATGTGCTCATGACGATTGGCACTTCAAGCGATAGAGACGCACTGTCGCTCTCGTTTTCGCCCGCAAGTTCGGCGAGGGTTGTGCCACAAGCGCAATTTCAAACGCCGAATCCGCAGTTCGCAACGCTCGTGCGCGATGTCGCCGATACCACCTTTCCAAGCCTTTCCTACAACGGCAATTTCCGTGCAGGCACATACACGACCAGCGCGCATACCTTGCAGTTCAGCGTAGAAAATCCCAACGACATTGTGCCGCTTTACAGCCTTCCGCTTTCGTTTCCGATGATTGTGCAAAATCAACTCGATACAGCGTCGCGCTTTGTGGTGTCGCGGCGCACATATCGGCAAGCAGGGCAAGCGCGTGGCAAAATTGTCTTTTGCTCCATTCCGATGTATCGCGTGATGGTGCGCGCCGACGCGCCAACGGTTACCGATACAACAGCACTCCGACGCTTTTACGACGCCGTGTTTGAAAAAGAATTTGGACAGTAAAATTTGGACGAGATAAAACTCCAACAAGAGAACTAAACGATTAGAGACGCATTAGAAAATGAAGCAGATATACGCCCTATTCGTCGCCTTGTTTTGCAGTATCCTCATGGCGCACGCACAAGAGAAAGCCACGATTACAGGAACGGTGGTCGATGAAAAATCAGGCGAAGAGTTGGTTGGCGCAACAGTTCGTTTGAAAGGCACTTACTATGGCACAACGGTAAAGGTTGACGGGACTTACAAAATTGCAAATGTCAATCCGGGCGAATACACGATTGAAATTTCGCTCGTCGGCTACACGCCAATTCAGAAAACAGGCGTGAAAGTCAAAGCAGGCGAAACGTCGGTGCATAACTTCAAGATGAAGGAGGCATCGGTTCGTTCAGAAGAAATTGTTGTGATTGGAGACCGCCCGCTGATTGATATTGAGCAAGCGAGCACTTCGAGCGTGATTTCAAGAGACTTGCTGGAAACATCGGCGGCGCGAGACATTAAGGAAGTTGTGGCGTCGCAAGTCGGTGTAACGCAAACGCCTTTTGGCGTCTATATTCGTGGTGGCAGAAGTTACGAGACGGGCACTTACATTGACGGCGTTTCCGCAACCGACCCGCTGGCAGGCACAGGCTTCGGCGTCGATTTGAGCGCGAAAGCATTGCAAGAAGTTGAAATCACGACAGGCGGCGCAGGCGTAGAATATGGCGAATCGCCCGCAGGCGTCATTGCGCTCAAGACCAAAGAAGGCACGAACGATTGGCACGGCTCATTTTCGCACCGACGCGATAACTTCGGATTCAGCAACTATAAAACCCCCGTTCGCCCAAACAACCTCAACTTGCCCGGTCTCGGTTGGAACACCACCTTCTACGACGTCGCATTTTCTGGTCCGATAATTCGCGATAAACTCTTCTTCTTTACCTCGCTCAACACGCAATTTTCCGATGAGTTCATGAAAAATCCTGCCAAAAAATTGCGTTCAAGCATCGCAAGCGACTTCTTCACGCCGTTCAACGACAACCGCTGGTCGGGCATGTTCAAACTGACTTGGAAGGCGACCAACACCGATAAACTCACCTTCCTTTACACAGGCTCGCTGAACATCAATCAAAACACGCAGATGCTTCAAATCACGGGCAACGATATTCAACTTGCGCCCGGCTATCAATATGCGTTCCTGCTTAATCCCGACAACGCCAATACCTATTCACATCTAACGCACTTGGCATCGATTCAGTGGTCGCATCTCTTTTCAAAAAATGCATCCGTGCGGTTGCAACTCAATCGGCTGTTCGTCAATCTTCGCGCCGACGCAAATGGACGTCCGTGGCGACCTGATTTCATTGAAGAAGATTTAGACCCGAGAAGCATTATTCGCAATCCTGAATACCTTTTCTTGCCGCCACTAAGCCAACCTGATTCAGTGCTTTATGCCATTGCGCCTGACGGTTTCATCAACACCGGCATTGCGCCGCTTTGGCACGACCACTACGTCGAAGACTACACGCTCAACTTACAAGTCGACTACAAAACCGACGACGAAGTGCATAACTTTCTCTTCGGCTTGGAGACGAAATTTTCCGAGTATCAATGGATTGATATTCTTCGCCCATGGGTTGGCGCGCCCGTCTTGCCCGGCGAGCCCTCGCGCCGATTAGGAAGTGCGTTTGATATTTGGCAAGTCAATCCCGCGCAGGGTGCGTTTTTTGTGAGCGATAAAATTCGATACAAAGGCTTAATCGCAACGCTCGGCTTACGCTTGCAGTATTGGTTTCCGGGCAAATTTGCGGACGACGCCGTCAATAATCCCGAAGCCCCCGTCATTGATGCCTTTCGCGAAGCCTATTTCAACCAAACAGGTAGTTTCTTTGGTCGGCGTTATCAACTGCGATTGCTTCCGAAAGTCAACATTTCCTTCCCAGTGTCGGACAATCAAATGCTTTATCTGAACTATGTGCATTCGTCGCGATTGCCGCACCCGCGTTGGGTTTATAGCGGATTGGATACGCGCTTTTTGGATAACTCCGCGAACTCTGTTCTCGGCAATCCTGCTTTGCTTCCTGAAACGACGGTCTCTTACGAAATCGGATTACGCAATCAAATCACTTCAAACGATGTGCTCGTGCTAACGGCGTTTTACAACGACCGCTTCGACTTCATCGTCAGCCGCACCATTCGCTACACCGACCCAAGAACAGGAAGCACAGCACCACGCTCGACCTTCTTCAATCAAGATTATGCACGCACGCGCGGACTTGAAATTTCCTACATCAAGCGCATTGGCAAGCAGATTGAAGCGCGCACCTCGTTTGCTTATCAAATCGCCACAGGCAAAAGCAACTCCGCCGAAGAAACACGCGCACAAATTATTCAAGGCAACGACCGCAACGACGAAGAATTTTTCCTTGCGTGGGATAGACCAATTGATGTCAAAGGCTCGATTCTCTATCAATACAAAGAGCCTATTGGGCTGTTCGGATTGTCTTGGCTCAACGACTTCAAGATTTTGGTTCAAGCGCAGTATTCGTCGGGATTGCGCTACACGCCTGCCGTGGTTGAACGCGATTCGCGCGGCGAGCCGATTTTCTTTCCGAACGGACGTCTCCGATACACCGCTGATTTGGAACGCCGATTTAGCGAACTCGGAACGCCATGGTTTTGGATTGATTTGAGCGTGGAAAAAAGCGTCTCACTTGGGCTGACAAACGGAAAACTCACACTGCAAGTGCGAAACCTGCTCAACAACAAAAACGCCGCGATTATCAACCCGGTAACAGGACGCGCTTACGAATTTGGCGACCCATTGCCCGCGAATCGGCAAGACCCATTGTTCCCAAATGCGTTGGGGTTAGGAGGCGTTTCGCCGCCGCCGTTTGACCCCGCGCGCTACTTGCCACCCAGGCAAGTGCTGTTTGGATTAGCGGTTGATTTTTAAGGCGTGATTCAGAGAGCGCGCAAGGTGCGTGCAAAGTCCAACAAGAAACTTTACAAAACTTGATAATGACGCGAGTTCTACTTTTTCTTTTGCTGATGGTTATTTCGCTTAATGCGAAGGCACAACCACTGTTTCCGAATTTGGGCGGACAGCGCACGGGCATTTCGGGATTGCAGTTTCTCAAAATTCCCATCAGTGCGGAGCAGGCGGCACTTGCGGGCGCAAACACGACAACCGCGTCCGATGCGTCAGCGATGTTCATCAATCCTGCCACAGCAGTTGAAGTCGAGCGCAATAGCCTTTCGTTTTCATATTCGCCTTGGTTTGCGGAACTTGCGCACTCGTCAGCAAGCATGGTCTATAAGCCCACGAGCGATTGGGCAGTCGGCTTGGGATTTATCGCGCTCAACACGCCGAATATGCCTGTAACGACCGAACTCAATCCTGATGGCACAGGCGAAACCTTTGCTTACGGCGATATTTCCGCCTCGCTCTTGCTCGCAAGGCGTTTGACCACACAATTTAGTTTTGGCGTAACGGCAAGTTTCGTTCAACAAACCATCGCCTCGCTTCAATTCAGAACGTATCTCATCGATGCGGGCGTGTGCTACAAAATTCCATTTGCGGGCATGCGGCTTGCCGCCGTCTTTCAACACTTTGGCGGAAGTGCAAGCACAAAGGGCAGAGCCGAAGTCGTGAGCCCGTCGCTCAACGGCACAGAGATTCGCGATTCATTTGACGACATCGACCCGCCAACCTTTTTCCGATTAGCCGTCTCGATAGACCCGATTTCTACGCCGACACAAAAACTGACCGTCTTCGCGCAACTCAATCACCCGAACGACAATGTCGAGACCGTTTCCATCGCGCTCGAATATGCGTGGCGGCAACTGCTGTTTCTGCGCACAGGCTACAACACCGGACGCGAAGAACAAACCTTTCCCGATTTAGGTGCAGGCTTGCGATACAACATCGGCTTCGCCTTGCTCCGACTCGATTACGCATTTGTGAATTTCAAAACGCTGGGCGCAACGCATCGACTAACGCTCTCGCTCGGCGGATTCAACTTGTAAGGAGATGTTCAAACTCATGACAAAGACGATACGAAACATCATCAGCATCGCCGTGCTGACCTTGCTTTCTGCAAGTTGCGGCGAGAAATTGGATTTCAGTCAATTTCCTGCAACAAATGTCAACGACCCTGTGCCTGTGCGCTACATTCCATTGCCATGGGCGGCATCTGCAAGAAATACATTCAACCGTCCGACCGATATTATCGCAGGCTACGACGGCACATTTTATTTCATCGAAGAAGGTGAGAGCCGCGTTGTCAATCTTGATGCGTCAGGGGAAGTGATGAGCACCTCGCGCCCAATTCGTAAGCCCATTGCGATTGCACAAACGCGCAACATGCAACTGTTGGTAACGGCGGTCGATACGATTCGTCTCGGCGGCACGCTTGTCGAGCAAGCCGTGATTTTGAGACTCAATTTGGTCGATACTGTCGGTGGCTTGCCGCGCAGAAGAAATTTAAGCGATGTCGTGCCTGAAGTCGTCTTTCGCCATCCAACGCCATCGATTGCGCAAGCCAATGCAAATGTGCGCTACACAGGCATCGCCACATTTTTTGATAACTCCTTTATCGTCTCGCGAACAGGCGCGATTCGTTCCGACAATCCCGCCGTTTCAAGCAATGCGATGTTGCTCTTTCCACGTGGGTTTGATGTCAATAGTTCGAATCCTGCCCTGCGCGAGCCGGGCAATGTGCCGCTTCGTGTGAATGGGAATGGGTATGGATTTGCCGATTCAGTTTCAAGCGTTACGACTTTAGCCGTGCCGCCACAGTCGCCTGATGTAAATAGTTCATTTGATTTTCTCTTCACGACGGTTGTGCCAACTCAGCCGTTCAAAGTGCATCGTGTGCGGTTTCTTCAAACTTCAGCGGGCGATGTTTTTTCACCTGACGAATCGCTCCTAAACCAGAACACGGCTTTGGGTACGCGCTTTCTCGGAGAGCCTGACCGCTTCTTGCGCCCCGCCGATATTAGCGTTGCAGGAAATTTTATTTTCATTGTGGATTCCGAACAAAACAAATTTTATCAATTCACTTCGCAAGGCGTTGAAGGTGTGCCACCGCCGCCAAATGCTGAAGACCGTCGCAATGTCATCGTCTCGTTTAGTCAGTTTGGATTGGACGAAAGAAATCCTGACCAGTTGAATAACCCGCGAGGTGTCTGCTTCTTGCGACCGTATCTCTACATTTCCGACACCAACAACGGACGCATTTTGCGCATGATTCTGACCAGCGATTTGGATTAAAAACAAGATGGGAAAAGAGAGGCGACCTTATCGCCCGATAAGTTGCATCAAGTTTAAGTCGCCGTTAAGAATGGCAACGCCAACGGCTTTCGGACCAGCATAGAAACCAACGGCAGGGCATAAACTTGAAACCACCGACCCCAGTCCGCTTGCGGCAAGTTCCATTCGAAACGAAGTGAGCGGCGCGAGTTGCTCCATGTCGCTCATGCTTCCTGCAAAGACAATTCCGACCTTGTCGAACGACTGCGCTTCTTGCAAGCGATTCATCGCAAGGGTTTGCATTTCTTTCAGAGCGGTGTCGAAGCCTTTGAGCTTATTATGCTTTGCGACGTCGTTTTTGTTGAAAACAAGAATCATTTTTTGGTCTAATGCCGCCGCGACGCTTGTTTCAAGCATTGAGACTTTTACAATGTCTTTGGCATTGCGAAGGTAAGAGAGGTCGGAAGGAATGAGATAAAAAAAAATTTTATCGGCAAGCGACTCCAATTCGTTGGCGAATTTGGTAAAGTTGATTTCGTCGTAGAGTAGTTCGGCGGCGCGAAGCACGAGTAGCCCTAAGCCAATGGAAGTGCTTTTTGAATTGAGCACGCGAATTTGAAGTTGTGTCGAAATGTTTTTTTGTGCGCGGAGTTTGCGATAGGTTTCCGCACCTTGAACTGCCGCCGCCCGTGCGTTCTTAATCGTGTTGCTGAATTGCGCCGATTGATGAATGGAAATGATGGCATCGTAGTTCGGCGCGAGTTTTTTGTAGACTTGAATGAAATCGTCAACGCTCGGCTCCTCGATTTTTAGCGAGTGGCGACCTTTGAGCGTTTCGCTGTAAAACAACTCGCGGTCAATGTCGATGCGATTGTCGTAGCGAACCGTGCTATCAATGATGACCTTGAACGGCACTGCACGGATATTGTATTGATAAAGAAGGTCTTGGGGCAAGTCACAAGAAGAATCGGTAACAATCGCAATTTTCATTCAAGAATGTGTTTTGTCTTGGTGTTGAAATTTACTTAAAGGCTGAAATATATTTGTCTTTAACTTAATCACTTCAAATTTCAAATGACAGAAATTTGCCATGTTGCGCTCGATAGGCTGGTTGAAATCGCGCCGGAGCATATTGAGCCACCCTACAAATACGCCTACGCTTATACCATCTCAATTCATAATGCGTCGTCCTACACGGTTCAAATTCATTCACGAAAGTGGGTGATTAAAGATGGTGATATGAAAGACCGAATCGTTGAGGGAGCGGGCGTCGCCGGCGAGTTTCCAATTCTCAAACCCGGTGAAAAATTCACCTACCGCAGCTACATGGTCATGCTCTCGCGCTACGGCAGTGCGTACGGCTCTTACTACGGAACTTTCACCTACGAGTCTGAGCCTGAAGGATACTTCAATGATAACAATATCTACCTCATTCACGGCG
This sequence comes from uncultured Chlorobiales bacterium, assembly GCA_938003965.1. Classification (GTDB taxonomy): domain Bacteria; phylum Bacteroidota; class Chlorobiia; order Chlorobiales; family Thermochlorobacteraceae; genus JANWWM01. Next base: position 3,623 of record CALKXI010000056.1, on the reverse strand, counting down.
AGCCGTTCGAAGTTCCGATTCCCGAATTTCAAATGATTCACCAAGATTGAAAATCAAAGCGATTCTAATGAGTAACGAGTAATGAGTAACGCGAAGCAAAGCCATTCTTCATTATTCATTATGATGGATTCCTCACTCTGTTCGGAATGACAAGCGTTTCGTCATTCTGAGCGAAGCAAAGAATCCAACCTGTTTTACTTCACCAAGAGCATTTTCTTCGTCTCTACGAAATTCTGCCCCGATGTGCCATTCGTTGCCGTTGCTTGCAACCGATAGAAATACACGCCGCTTGCAAGATGGCTCGCGTTGAAATTCACGCGGTATGCGCCTGCGGCTTGACGCGAGTTTACAAGCGTTCCGACTTTCCGCCCAAGCACATCAAACACTTCCAACTTCACATCGCTAAAAGAAGCCAACTGATAAGCAATCGTGGTTGTAGGATTGAACGGATTCGGATAATTCTGCTCGAGTGCGAAAGCCTTGGGCGACGCATTGTCGCGTGGTGTTGAAGAAAGCCGTCTGAAATCGAAGCGCGTCCAAACAGGGTAGTGGTCGGACGTCGTAGAAAGATAACTGCCGATATACGACGGATTTTCAACGCGCTCGGTGCTATCCATGTGCACGCCATAAAGTTCGTTGGAAATCATAATGTGGTCAATCATTTCGCCCGATGTTTGCGACTGCAAACGGCGCAAACTCAGCGACTTCGTAACGACCTTGTAGTTAAGCGAATCGTTGACAAAGTTCGCGTAAGGCGAAGGGAGATTATTGACAACAGAAACATCGACATCATCGTTGTAATCGCCGAGAATTATGTAGTTCTGCGTGGGACGGTTGGCGTCAGACCAAGTTTTAAGTTGTTGCGAATCGGCAACGCGGCGGTTGTAGTCGTTGATGGGATTTGTCTGCGTGGCTTTTGCATGGATGTTGACGGCGTGAATGCGTTTTGTAATGCCGCCGATGGTGGCGTCAAAAACAAACTCGTAAGGCCAGCGACCGTTTGCCCAGTCGCCTGTGGTGAAAGTGAACGACGCCGAGACGCTATCAATCGTCGATGTTTTGTAGATGTAGGCGGTGCGTTGTGTTTGCGTAATTGGCGCAACGAAGCCTTTCCAACCCGTGCCAAGCGTATCGAGCAAACCTCTGAAATAGGAATTGTCGCTGATTTCTTGCAACGCCCAAAGGTCAGCGTCGACTGTGCGAATCACGCGCGCGGCATTGCGCAACTGTAAATCGCGGTCTTGTGGACCGTTGGTCGGGCTACCGAACCAAACAATGTTCCAAGTGGCGATTTCAAGCGTTGAGTCGCGTGGAATGTTTTCGTAAGGAATCACAAAAGTAGTCACGCCGGGAATATCTTGCGCAAATCGTGGCAAGATTTGGCGCGTGCCACGAAACTCGCTCACAACACCGGTAACGGTAACAGGGTTAATCGGTGCGGTCGCGCCAATCAGCGAGGTTACATCGTTATCAATCCGCAGTTGAATTTCGCCTGTGGCGTCAGTGAAGCGATAGTTTGTGTTTCCTTGAAATGCAAAGGGAACGGCGGTTGAGTTTAATTGACGAATCGTGGCATCTTCAACGACAACCAATGTGCCTTCAAGGGCTTCGTTGATTTGCGAATTGGTAACGACGCGCGGCTGAACGAGCACTTGCCCGCCCGGAATAATTTGAAAGGTCGGCGTGATGTTGTTGACTGCAGAAATTTGAAACAAGCCTGTTCCCGGTTGACTTGGCGCCGGTTGAAACTCCGTGGTTGCGCCTGTAATCACAACTGAGTCGCCAAGTTGCGCTTGTGCGTGAAGCGCGGGAATAAACGCCGCCATGCCGCCTGTTGCATCTTGAAAATAGGCAGGTCCGCCAAATTGATTGGCAACCGTAATCCGTCCGCCAACGGTAACAACCGAGCCAAGTGGCAAGGCGCGTGCCGCCGCAATCGAGATAAGTCCGCCAGCACCTTGTGCGCGTCCGAAAATGTTGATAGTGTAAGGGTCGTTCAAGGGGTCGTTGGTGTCAATTAACAATCCTGCTGAAAACAAGCCGGTATCGGCGGGCGAAAAAACAAGTTGAGCAGTGAATTGCGCGCTTTGCAACAGCGTATCAGGAAACGACGGCAAATTTTGCAGAGTGAAAGCCCCATTTAGCGCAGAAAGCACCAACGTATCAATGATGAGCGGGGCTTGACCCGTGTTTCTCACCACAACATTGCGCGTTAGGGAAGTATTGACCGTAACGGTTGGAAATGAAAAACTGCTATCCTTCGGAATCGGAACGCCGTCAATCACCACTTGAAGCGATGGATTCGGATTGGCACTACGAAGCGAAGTGATAAACGCCGTATTGTTCGGATTATTGCCTTGACCAAAGGTTAAGTTCTGCAAGTTGCCTGTGGCATCTGTGCCGTTGAAATCGGCGAGCGATTGCGTGGAGTTATTCGCGGCGACAAAACGCTGTGCGTCTGCCGTTTGGGAGGCAATCAATTTCGGAGGTGCAGTTGCATTGAACTGTGCGCCCGGTGTGCCGCTTGCAAGCGCGTGAATACTGCCATTGACGCCTGCTGTGCCGCTTCCTGCCGCTTTAATCATAATCATCTCGGTGGCGGCAATGTCGAAGCCTGTGGGATTGTCGCCTGTGAAATAAGTCGTGTTACGAAGCCCGACATCGAGCACAAAATCGGACGGGTCTGTATCTGCCGCTGAGTTATCGTTGCGCAACACAATCAGCGTTCCTGACGGCACACTGCTCCAAAGCGAAATGTTGGTAAAGGTGAACTTCCCGCCATCGTCGTTTGCCATGTTCCTGGTAAAGTCTTTAACAATCATGCCGCGCATGTCGAGGTTGTTTTGAATCACCAAGAGCTCGACCACATCGCCCGCTGGACCTGGTGCAGTCGTACCTTGATTGAAGAATTTGTTGACAACCACGCTTTGAGCGAAAAGGGGAAGAGAAAAAGCAGAGACCAATAGCAAGAGAAATTGCTTCATTGTGTTTTCGTTATCAGGTTAGAAAAAAGCAGATTTAGAACCGCAATATAGACGTTGAGAAAAAAGCGGCGAAGTTAAGTTTTTGTAATCCGTCAGTTTGATGAATAGTGAATAACGAGTAATGAGTCATGATGAACGAGACACAAGGCATTCTTTCGCCACTGATTCGTCTCAATTATCTGTGCAAACCCGCGTCATCGGTTCAATCCGTGTGCCAATCTTTCACTATTCACTCCTCACGCTTCATTATTCATTTTCAATCGGCTCAATCCCGTGTTCCGAATCTTCGAGATTGATCATTTCGGCTCAATTCGGAAAATGGCGGCGACGAGTTCATTTGGATTGAGGCGAATATAGTTCCATGCTTTGTTCCAAACGAACTCCGTGTTCGTGATGAGTTCGCGCACGCGATATGATTCTCCTTCCTGAATCTCTAAGCGTTCAAGCGGCACGCGAACCCAGCCTTCTTGCGTTTCGGTCGGGTGATGCGTTACAACGGTCAAAAGGTGATTGTTCCCACTCGATTTCAAATAAGCAATCAAATACTCGCTCTCGACTTGCGGCGCAATTTCTACTTGGGTGAAAGTAAGGTTGTTCGTTTGTTGAAGCGCGGGATTTTCCTTGCGAATGTGATTGATT
>CALKXI010000055.1 GCA_938003965.1 uncultured Chlorobiales bacterium | reverse complement strand
GCGGCGCAACATAATTGGGTTGGAGTTTCGCAAGGTAGGCATCGCGCTCGGCATAGCGCGTTTTGAAAAACACCTGCACCGCTAACATTCCAACTGCAATGACCACAAGGCTCAACAGTTTTTCGCGCACTGTCCAACGCTTTTCAAAGAAAAAGAGCATACCAAACACGAGCACGATTGCGGTCGCCGAATGTGCTCGAATCAAATGCGCAAGCATGATTCCGACGCCGAACAAAAGCCATATCGCCCAATGGCTCGCACTCGGTTTTGAATCAGATTTTGAAAAGCGAATGAGATATGGAACAATTAGCATCGCGAGCGACGGCGACAGTGCGTAAATATCGCCCGATAAGTAAACCGTAACAAAGAGTATCGCAAACATTACAACATAAAAGACTTTCGCGACTTGCGTTTCAAGCACTTTCATCATTCCCACAAATCCAATCGCAAAACAAGGAATAAGAATGAGAAAGAAAAACAAATCCCACGCCGCCGCCGCCGAGAGATGAAAGAGTGCCGCAAGTTTTGAAGCAAGGTAATACATGCCGACATCGTCCGTGTATCCTGCTGTCGGAATGAGGCTATCGCCACGCACCGACACAAGCGATATGCCCGTGCGTTCAAATCCTGCAACGGCTTCCGAGAGTTCTTGGTAGCGAATCGGCATTAACTTCGTGAAAGGAAGCGGCGCAAGTTGGCTTGAATCCGCCGCTAATGCAAGCAGTGTTGAATCGTTCATCGGTTAAGACTTCTTGGCTTCGGCAACAGCGAGCAGTGAAACGCCGAAAGGCAAACTGACATTTGGCAACAGATTACGCTCGCTCTCAAACACTCGATAGAGCATCTCATTGACGAACTTGCTTTGTGGCTTGGCGTCGGACGCATTGCGCCGCCCCGTCAAGTTTCCAATCACTCTTACAAGCGCAATCATCGGGAAAAGCAATGTGTTGAAATATGAAATGTATCGCACGGTGTAGCCTGCCTTTTGGAGCAGTTCAGTCAGGGTCTCTTTTGTGTATCGGCGTTTGTGGTGGTGAATTTCGTCATGCGCGCTCCAAAGAAACTCAAATGCCGGCACGGTAATCATCACGACGCCGTTTTCACTCAAATACGGCTTTGCGGCTAAAAGCACAGCGAGGTCGTCTTCAATATGCTTGATGACGTCCAAAAACGAGATGAGGTGAAATTTCTTGTTGTTGAACGTTTCTTCGCCAAGCAAGCCTTGTTTAACAAAGGTCAAGCCGCGCTCGTGGCAATAGTTGACAGCAACTTCAGCGTGGTCTAAACCGTGCGCATCATAGTCGTGCTGTAATTTTTCAAGGATAAATCCTGTGCCGCACCCAACATCTAACACCGATGCGCCTTTCGGCACAAACGATTTGATAACTTGTAAGAGAATTTCTCGCCTTGCCTGAAACCACCAATGCTCGGTTTCACTTTCGCGCATTTCATCGTAAAGAACTTTCTCCATATTTGACGTTCAGGTTTCTGTTTTCAGACGCTTGTTTGAACGATGCAAATACTCGCCGCCTAATTCGAAACAGATCCACAGCATTTCCAGCGAATCGCGAATTGGCGAGACGCGCGAGTGCGGCGAGTTAATCCAAGTTACCCCGACTTCTTCAACTGAATATCCCAACACTTTTGCCCACAAGAGCACTTCTACATCGAAGCCAAAGCGTGTTGTTTGTAATCGTTTGAAAATTTCTTTTGCTACTTCGCGCCGAAAAGCTTTGAATCCACATTGCGTATCGGAAATGCCATTAACGACAAGCAGACGAACAAGCAGGTTAAATATTTTTCCCATCGACTCCCGATAGAACGGTTGTCGCTCGAGGATGTTCGCATTTTTCGTTGCTCGTGAGCCGATGGCAATGTCTTTTCCTTGTTGAATTGGCAAGAGCACTTTCGCAATTTCCGAGAGAGGCGTTGAAAGGTCGGCATCCATAAAGAGAATATAATCACCTTTGGCGCGTTCAATACCTGCTTTCACTGCCGCGCCTTTGCCGCGGTTTTGTGTGAGCTCAATGAGCATGAGCCGATGCATGCCGCTGGGCTTAACGAAAGACTCAACCACGTCGCTGGTTCTGTCGGAACTGCCATCATTCACCACAATCACTTCTGTTTGCTCAAAGTGATTAGGCAAAAATGCTTGAAGTTCTTGAAGCGATGCCCCGATTCGTTTTTCTTCGTTATATGCAGGAATCACGATTGAAAGAAGCATCGACGGAAGCAACAAGAAATTTAGTTGAGTAAGGCAAGTTCATGCGGAATGAAGAGCATGTAACAAATCAGCCCCGCTGTTGCGCCCACAAGCGGGATAGAGAGATTGTCGTCGACATTCCAATTTCCCAGCTTAATCGGATAGAGTTCGGCAATGGTTGTGCAAATCGCTATCGCAAGCCCGACCGCCGCATTGAGTTTCGGCGTTACCAGCACAACAAGCAAGGCGAAAAGAAAAAACGCAATGCTTCCCTCGAGCGTTTTCGCGCCAATTTTAATTTTGCCGATTTTTCTTCCGACCAACGCGGCGGCGGTATCGGCGAGAATGAGAATCGCAAAGGCGGCAATCGCTATCATTTTCGGAAAGAGCCACACCACGAGCACGGCAGCGAGCGTTACATATGTGGCACCGTTGAAATTGCGTTGCGAGGCGTCCAATTCATGTGCACGAAGCATCGCGCCGAAATGTTTGTAGTATAAATCCGCAACCGGCTTGACGAACATTTTGAGAAGGTCAACGAAAAAAAAACCAAGAAACATCGGCACCAGTAGCATTAAAGCAAGTTCTTTCGTGATGTGAAAGTAAATGATTGGAATCAGGATTGATGCAAGATGAATACCTTTTCGTGCTAGTTCATTCTTGTAATCAATCTGCTCATATACTTCGGCGCGCTCCGTTTTCGGAGAGGATTTAGCAGACAGCGCAATATCTCGCGGGTAATCTTTCATTCGTTCATTAGTGAGTTGCAATCAAAGTTGACTTATTAAGTTACAAACACAGCCGCGATTGCAAAATTTCCACGCAATTTTTTTGAATACGCCTTCTCTGACTTGCATGGGGACAATCTTTGGAATTTAGACCACGTCCAAACAAGCGCATTTAACTTGACGAAACTTTTTTTTTTGCTATGTTGCGCCCGCAAAATTTCAAACACTTGCTCCTTGAGCGTTTTCTTTTTCGCACGATAGAAAGTTGTATGATTTCCGCCCGTTGCGTTTTTCAG
>CALKXI010000054.1 GCA_938003965.1 uncultured Chlorobiales bacterium | reverse complement strand
GCCTTTGCACCGTTGATTTCAATCCCACATTGGTGCAATTAGAATGAAGCCGAGCAACCCGAGCCCGAACCCGAGCAACCCATTTCAATCCCACATTGGTGCAATTAGAATTGTGTTTTACTCAATCCAAAACGGAAATCGCGTGAAATTTCAATCCCACATTGGTGCAATTAGAATCCGCCACGACGACCGATAAATTGCCCCAAACCTACACAATTTTGCCTAAAAAACCAAATCGAAACGCAAAAAAAATCGTCGGGTCTCGATAGCCGAAAAACCCCCGACCCCCGACGACTGCCGAAATTGGCTCAAATTCGCCATTTTTGACGCAAATTACGGGTTTTGCTCCGCTGTTGCCCGCTTCTGGTGCGCCAAAAACTACCCACCCCGACGACCTGACGCGGCTTGAGTTTCATAAACAAGCATACTGTTTAATGAACTTAATTTCCAAAGCAAACCAAATGGCATGTTTGAAGTTCAATGAGTATGAACTTTTGCTCGGCTCGGAACAATCGAAGCGCGCGATGGGGAATGCGAGGAAGTCATGCCGAATCGGGCGAAGCGTGCATAAACGCGACCGGACAAAAGTGGTTACTTGAAGCGTTCGAGCAAGTTTTCGAGTTCTTGCTTGATTTCTAAGAGCAATTTGCGTTCGCGGTCAGCAACAGCCGTGGCGCGCGTGAGTTTAACAGAGGGTTGATAGTCTTTTAGAAGGGTTTGGGTTTGCTGCTCGGTTTCGGGTGGCGGGGCGTGTTGAAGGAGGGTTTTGGCGCGTTCGGCGGTGTAGCCTTGCTCATAAACGAGGCTTTTGATGGAAAGAATGGTGGCGATGTCTTTGTTGGTATAGACGCGATTGCCTTTGGCATTGCGGCTTGGGGTCAGTTGTGGGAACTCTTCTTCCCAAGCGCGGAGCAAGTAGGCGGGCAGTCCAACAATTTTGCTCACTTCACCGATGGAGTAGTAAAGTTTTTTCGTCTCAAAGGTTTTCATGTTGAGGTGAGTGTTGATGTTTGAGAGAAAATAAGAATTTTTGTGCGATAGTTGTAGGGAGATTTATTAGTTTTCGTGCCATAGTGAACTCATTGAAACCTTAAAATGATACTTCCAATGCTCTTTTTGCTCTCTGCCTTTACAAATGGTGCGCCTCAACAAACGCCAGAGCCGCCAATCGCGAAAGTGATTCCCAAAATCACAGAACTTCACGGAGAGAAACTGCTTGACCCTTACGCATGGCTTCGCGAAAAAGCGAACCCTGAGACGATTGAATATCTCAAAGCGGAAAATGCCTACACCGAAGCGATGACGGCGCACCTGAAAGGCTTCGAGGAATCGCTCTACAAAGAAATGCTGGCGCGCATCAAAGAGACCGACATGAGCGTGCCAACGAAACGAGGAGAGTATTACTACTACACACGCACCGAAGCGGGCAAACAGTATCCTTACTTTTGCCGCAAATACCGTTCAATGGACGCGCACGAGGAAATGCTCCTCGATGAAAACGCACTCGCCGAAGGCAAAGCGTATCTTGATGTCGGATTGATTCAAGTGAGCGACGACCACAACCTGCTCGCCTATTCGGTTGATGAAACGGGCTATCGGCAATACAAACTTTACTTCAAGGATTTGAGAACGGGCGAAGTGCTCAAAGACGAGGTCGGATTTGTGGTTTCGTTTGAATGGACATCGGATAACCGAACCTTTTTTTACACGGTTGAAGACGAGGCGAAACGCGCGTATCGGCTGTATCGACGCAGGCTGGGCGACGAATCGGGCGAACTCGTCTACGAAGAGCCTGACGCGCTCTATAGCGTTTATGTATCGCGCTCGCACGATAGGCAGTTTATTTTTCTCAACATCAAAAGCAAAACGACAAGCGAGGTCAGGTTCGTCAAGAGTGAGACGCCAAAGGGCGACTTTCAACGCATTCACCCGCGCGAAGCGGAGCACAAATATAGCGTCGAGCATCGAGGGGGTGTGTTTTACATTCTCTCCAACAAGAATGCGAAAAACTTCAGACTGCTCACGGCACCTGTTTCAAATCCTGTTGAAGAAAATTGGAAAGAACTTGTCGCACATCGAGCATCGGTGCTGATTGAAGATGTAGAAGTGTTTTCAGAACATCTTGTTTTGTCGGTGCGCGAAAACGGCTTGGTGCAGTTTGAGGTGTTGAACTTTGCCACAGGGGAAACAAAGCGAATCGGCTTTCCTGAACCGACCTATGCGGCATATAGCGCAAGCAATCCCGAATTTGAGACGACGAACTTTCGCTACAACTATCAATCGCTGGTGTCGCCGCCGTCGGTGTATGAATACGATATGAAGACAGGCGAATCGCGCTTGCTCAAACAGCAAGAGGTTTTAGGCGGCTACGACGCATCGGAGTATCAATCTGAACGCATTTGGGCAACGGCACCAGACGGCGTAAAAGTCCCAATCTCGCTTGTCTACAAGAAAGGCTTTCAGCGCGATGGCAATGCGCCGCTGTTGCTTTATGGATATGGGTCTTACGGGATTTCAATAGATGCGACATTCAGCAGTGCGCGGCTGTCATTGCTTAATCGTGGCATGGCATTTGCGATTGCACACGTTCGCGGCGGAAGCGAACTTGGCGAAGCATGGCACGACGACGGCAAAATGATGAACAAGAAGAACACCTTCACGGATTTTATTGCGTGCGCCGAGCATCTTTTCAAGGAAAAATACACGTCGCCAAGTCGATTAGCCATTCAGGGGGCAAGTGCAGGCGGCTTGCTCATCGGTGCCGTCTTGAACTTGCGACCGGATATTTGCCACTTTGCACATCTTGCCGTGCCGTTTGTCGATGTGGTCAATACGATGCTTGATGAATCGTTGCCGTTAACGGTCGGCGAATTTTTGGAGTGGGGCAATCCGAAAGTCAAGGCGGAGTATGATTACATCAAATCTTACTGTCCTTACACGAACCTTGCGCGAAAGAATTATCCGAACATGTTAGTAACCACGTCGCTGAACGATAGCCAAGTTGGCTATTGGGAGCCTGCCAAATACACGGCAAAACTGCGGGCACTGAAAACCGATAATAACAAACTGCTCTTCAAAATCAACATGGACGCAGGGCACAGCGGGGCAAGCGGTCGCTACGATTACCTCAAAGAAGTGGCGTTTGAATACTGCGTTATGCTTGCAATGTTGGGGATTGAGAAGTGAAAGGTTTGGTTGTGCTGAACGAAGCGTCGAAGCCTTAGGCGTTGATAGTGAAGCCGTAAGCGTGAGTTGTGCGTTCAATGTGTAGTTTTTCAGGCTTAATCTGATTTGGATGTTGGGCTGGTGTTCGGAATGGTGAGGTGATGGACAAGAAAGGTGTCTCTTCACGAAACACCTTTCTGAAATAGTCAATTCAGGATGCTAAGAGACGGTCAGGGTTTTGCCTCTTCGCCAACATATTGTGCATCGGCTTTGCGGACGGCATGTTTGTACTCGCGCAAAAATTCCAATCGTGCTTTGACGCGCTCCATTGGCACAAGCAATTTTTCTTTATCCAAGATGGCTTCTGAACGTGATGTATAGTTGAGGTCGTATTCGTCGCTCATCACGATGGCTTCTTCGGGGCAGACTTCTTCGCAATAGCCGCAGTAAATACATCGAAGCATGTTGATTTCAAATGTGATGGGATACCGTTCTTGTGGAAGGTCGGTTTCATTGGCTTGAAGGCTAATTGCCATTGGTGGACAGGCACGTGCACACAGCCCGCATGCCACGCAACGCTCGCCGGTTTTATCCTCACGCTCGACTAACACAGGGCGACCGCGAAACGACCCTGGCGGCTTCCATTTCACTTCGGGGTATTCCGATGTGAATTTGGGACGAAACATTTGCACAAATGTATATGCCATGCCTTTTAGAATTTCAGGCAGATAGAGCCGTTCTAAAAAGGTCAGTTTGGTGCGCTTGATCGTTGGGTTCTTGACTTGCATACTGCTTGACGGTTTGGTGAAAGAATGTTGCTGTAAAGTATCTGTAAGGTAATAAAGTGTAATATATTGGCAAATTGTGGTATGCGCATGGAGAAGGGGCGAGCGTAACTAAACATTCCTGACGACGGTGCAAAGGTGAGACAAGGTTCAGAAGAGAAAGAACCAGAGAATGTAATCTGCAATGAGGATCATGGCTGAGGAAACGACGAAACTGCGAATGGTTGAAATCCCGACGCCTTCTGCGCCGCCATCGGTGCGGAATCCAATGTGGCAACCAAGTAGCGAGGTTGAGAGTCCAAAGATGCCTGCCTTCAACAGCGCGCCGAAGACGTCTTGGAGGTAGAAGAAGTTTTTGAACGACTCGAAGAAGAGATATTGCGAAATGCCTAAGAAGGCACTCGACACAATGAATGCACCAACAATCGCCACAAGATTTGAAAACACCACCAAGACGGGCATCATGACGGTTGTGGCGAGCACACGTGGCATGGCGAGGTATCGGACAGGGTTAATAGCCATAATTTCTAAGGCGTCTAATTGTTCAGTAACTTTCATCGTGCCAAGTTCTGCTGCAATCGATGCGCCGACTCTGCCTGCAATGATAATGCCTGTTAAAACTGGACCGAGTTCGATGAGAATCACGCGGCTGGTAATGCCGCCCACAAGGCTCATGGGCGCAAGACCTTTCATTTGATATGCCGCCTGCCAAGCTGCAATTGCCCCTGTGAAAATAGAGACCAAGACCACAAGCGGAAGCGAATCGACGCCAATGTGCGACATTTGCGAGATGATGTTTTTTCTATCGCGAAAAATGCGTGGCAACGCACCAATCACGCCACCGAGCAAAATGAACACTTCGCCGATTTCGCTGAAAAAATTCACGACGGATTTCATAGTAAGTCATAGACGAATTTACGGACAAAAGCGATTGGAACGATGTTTAAGCCTCTGTCGTTTCAAACAATGAAATTGAACAAAAAAAGATAATCAAATGCCTACCCGTAGAGAAGTCCTCAAAACAACCGCTCTGGTTTTAGGTGGAATTGCATTAGGGTTGAATGCCTGTTCCAACAACAAACAATCTTCTTCAAAAACAAATCAATTTCAAACAATGACGCACACACTTCCCGAACTGCCTTATGCGCCAAATGCGCTTGAGCCACACATCTCTGCAAGAACGTTTGAATTTCACTACGGAAAGCACCACAAAGCCTACGTGGATAACCTCAACAAACTCATTGCAGGCACAGAGCTTGAGAGCAAAACGCTCGAAGAAGTCATTACGGCTTCGGCAAAAGAGGCAAGCAAAGTGGGGATTTTCAACAACGCCGCACAAGTTTGGAATCACACTTTTTATTGGAACTGCATGAAGCCCAATGGCGGCGGCGAGCCGACAGGCAAATTGATGGATAAAATCAAGGAAGATTTCGGCGACTTCGGAAAGTTCAAAGAAGAATTCAAGAACGCAGGCGTCACGCAGTTTGGCTCAGGCTGGGCGTGGCTCGTTTTAGAAGGCGGAAAACTGAAAGTGACGAAAACGCTAAATGCCGACATGCCACTCGTTCACGGACAAACCCCGCTCTTGACGATGGATGTTTGGGAACATGCCTACTACATTGACTACCAAAACCGCCGTCCTGATTACGCCCAAACCTTTATTGATAAATTGATTAACTGGGACTTCGTTTCCAAGAATTTTGAATTGGCAATGAAGTAAAGGATTGTGCAGACCGTTTATCGAGAAAGGCAGAGGAAAACTCTGCCTTTTGCTTTTGCCAAATCCGAAGAAAAGAACACGAACCCGATGAAGAACGAGCCATGGCAAACAGAGAGCGGAATGACAAGACACTGCGTTTCACGATTCAAGTTATGCTTCACGCTGTTCGGAGTAATGCAAACAGATGGTGTGTGTGCGGTATCCGCTTCCTGACAGGTTGTCAGGTCAGCGAAATTTATTTCCGATTTTTCACGATATAATGACAAAAGCAATGCTGTTCTTGACGCTTTACGAGTTATGAATCTCTTTCTCGTTCGCCATACAGAAGTTGAAGGTGAGCATGCGTCGGAGCGATGTGTCGGACAAAGCGATGTGCCGCTCTCTAAGAGAGGCAAGCAGGATATTAGGATGCTGGTTGAGCAGTTGAAACCGCTCGTGCCGAAACGCTTGATTTCTAGCGACCTTTCCAGATGTTTAAGGCTGGCAGAGAAGTTAGGCGAGGCGTTATCAATGACGGTTGAAGTTAAAAGCGCATGGCGAGAAGTGAGTTTCGGCGTGTGGGAAAATCAGACGTGGGCGGACCTTCGTGCTCAATATCCTGAACAGCTCGAGGCATGGATGAACAACTTTGTAACGATTGCGCCCCCCGGAGGCGAATCATTTCTTACATTGCAGTCGAGAGTTGACGCCGAACTGAACGCACTCAAAGAAAGCCCTGCTCAAACGGTTCTGGTTGTAACACACGCAGGCGCAATGCGAGCGGCACTTTCAAGCGCAATCGGCTTGCCACTTGAACGTGCCTTTTCAATCTACTTGAACTACGGTGCACTCGTTCATCTCAGTCTCAATCGGGACAGGTGGGTATTAAAAAATTTGAATAACACACTCTTATCTCCATTATGCGGCTGACCGACGACTTACTTATCCTGATGCGAATTGGCAGTATGCACCTTTGTCTTTATTGGATTCGTCGTCTACAAATTTCTTTCTGACATGCGCAAAGAAAGTTTGCACGATCACGGGCGATATCGAGCGCACTTCAAAAATCTCTGTGACGACAAATTCCGATTGAATTGGCGAAACACTTGGCTAAATAGACTTTGAAGAAATGATGAGGGAAGCACAAAACAAGATGGACCGCGCAAAATTTCATGTTGTGTTTGACCGACTATGATTGAGATTTCAAACACTACGAATCGGAAACTGCCAGTGCAGAAGTTGCGCTCAGTCATTGAAGGCGTTTTGAAGTGCGAAAAACATCGTGCACAGATGATTTCTGCGGTTTATTGCGGCGATAAATTTATCAAAAAGATAAATCGAACTTTCTTACAGCATGACTATGCGACCGATACGATTTCCTTTCGGCTCAACGAAGGCAAAGATGTGGAAGGTGAGTTTTACATCTCGCTCGATACTGTCGCCCGAAATGCGCGTCAATACAAGACGAGTGCAGAAGAAGAACTCTTTCGCGTTACGATTCATTCGGTTTTGCATCTTGTTGGATATAGTGATGAAACGCAACAAGAACGCCAACACATGACCGCAAAAGAAAATGCCTACCTTGCCAAGTTTGCTTGCCAAAAGAAGTAATCGCTCTTCATGTGCGCTGTTTCCTGTTAAAATCATTTCAAAGTGAATTGAATTTTCGGCAAGGCTCAAAAATGTTTTTTCATTGTGAGAAAAAACGAAGTGAAGCCTGATGACTGAGAACGCGCCTGCCTGAATCGCTTGTGTTTATCGCACTTGACAGGCGATAAGCAAGTAGAACGATATGCTTGAAAACTGGCACACGAGTTGCAAGGCGATAGAGTGAAACCATCTTTATCAACTTAACACTCGTGTCTATGTCGTCGTTATTAAGCACCGAACAAAAACTTGTTCAGACTGCCAACCTCAAGGCTTCTGTGAGCGTGAAAACGAAACCACATCGTCGCAAGCGTATTGCTGAAAATCGTCATAGCGATTTCAGACGCAGTGAATCGCATTTGCTCGACTCAACATTGCCAATGCCCATTTTAGACGATGAAGACACGGCTTGGAAGCATCTTTTGCATCAGAGCATTGAAACGCCCGAAGAAGTCCACGAAAAATGGGGCGAAGACATTGAGACGATGAAAACACTTGAAAAAGAGTTCAACATTCGCATCAATCCTTACTACGCGTCGCTTATCAAAGAAAAAAACGACCCGATTTACTTGCAGGTTGTGCCGAGTAAAAACGAGTTAATAAAAGGCTGTTGCGTCGACGACCCGCTCAACGAAGAGCGTGATTCGCCTGTGCCAAGCATTACGCATCGCTACCCTGACCGCGTGCTGTTTCTCGTGGCGCATGAATGTGCGGTCTACTGCCGATTCTGCACTCGCAAGCGCAAAGTGAGCGATTCGTCAAAAATCAGTTTAAAGTATTTGGAGGCAGGAATCAACTACATTCGCGAGCACAAAGAAATTCGCGATGTGGTGCTTTCAGGCGGCGACCCGTTGACGCTTTCCGACCGACGCATTGACTACATCTTGAAATCGCTTCGCGAAATTCCGCACGTGGAAATCATTCGAATCGGAACGAAAATTCCGTGCGTGCTCCCGCAACGCATCACGAAAAAACTGGTCAATATCATCAAAAAGTATCATCCTGTTTATGTCAACACCCACTTTAACCATCCACGCGAATTGACCCCCGAAGCCAAACAAGCCTGTGAGCGTCTTGCCGATGCAGGCGTGCCGGTTGGCAATCAATGTGTATTGCTCAAAGGCGTTAATGACGATGTAGAAACCATGCGCGCGCTCATGAAAGGACTGCTCAAAATGCGCGTGCGTCCGTATTACATCTATCAAGCCGACATCGTGAAAGGCACAGAGCATTTTAGAACTCGAGTCGAGAAAGGCTTGGAAATCATTCAAGGGCTGCGTGGGCACATTTCAGGACTTGCCATTCCGCATTTCGTTATCGACAGTCCCGGCGGCGGCGGCAAAATTCCGCTTCTTCCGCATTACATCGAAAAACTGGATAACGACGAAGTCGTGATGCGCAACTTCAAAGGCGAGCGATATACCTATCCGCAAGTCCAAGAAAATCCTACGCCAGCCGTCGAGAACCTACAAACTATTGCTAATCAAAACGGCTTCCAAATCGGTGCAGAAATTCAAGACTATTTTTGACAGGCTTGATTGAACAGCAGAAAAGAGACCAATCTCATGGGATAGTCCAAAAAATATCCATACCGCTAAAACTTTTTTTGGACCGATTTCGTTAATTGAACTGCCTTGCAGTTTATGGTTTCTGCAAGGTTGTGTTATAGAGCACCTCCTTAAGGTCGTCAAGCGCAAGTTTGGCGACCTATTTTTTTATAGGGTGTCAGATGTCGCCCACGCTGCTCTTTACCACACTGCTTTTGATTGCCCTGCCTTGTAGTAACTTCAAGAAGGTTTGCTTCACGCAAACGAGATACCGTTCAGAAACAGATAGGTGTGGAAGCCGAGAAAGCGATTGGCTAATTGTTTATGGCGCGCGTCGGTGCGGGGATTCTGCCGCCGCGTTTGATAAAGGCATCGGAACGAAATCGGCTGACGGGCATAATAATCGCTTGACCGAGCAAGCCGCCATAATCAATCACATCGCCAACTTTGGCGTCTGGCGGCACAATAATGCGCATGGCGGTGGTTTTGTTATTGACTACTCCAATCGCACATTCATCGGCGAGAATGGCGGCGAGGGTTTCGGCACTGGTATCGCCGGGCACGGCGACCATGTCCAACCCGACGCAGCAGACGCTCGTCATGGCTTCGAGTTTTTCAATCGTCAGCGAGCCGCGCTCGACGCCGCAAATCATGCCCGCATCTTCCGAGACAGGAATGAACGCCCCTGACATGCCGCCTACGTAGCTGGAAGCCATCATGCCGCCTTTCTTGACGCTGTCGTTAAGAAGCATTAGTGCTGCGGTGCTACCGGGCGCGCCGACAGATTCAACGCCAATCGCTTCTAAAATTTCCGCGATGCTATCGCCCCACGCGGGTGTTGGCGCAAGCGAAATATCTACAATGCCAAAAGGAACGCCCGATTTCTGCGCAACCTTGCGCCCCATCAATTCGCCCGCTCGCGTAATTTTGAATGCGGTTCGCTTAATCACTTCGCAAAGTGTGCCGAAATCGCAGTTGCCTGCTTGGCGAATGGCGGCAAGCACAACGCCCGGTCCTGAAATTCCAACATTTAAACTCACGTCAGGCTCGCTGACGCCATGAAAGGCGCCCGCCACAAAGGGATTGTCTTCAGGAACATTACAAAAAGCGACAAACTTGCAACAGCCTTCAGCGCGCGGCGTTTTTGCGGCAAGGGCTTTAATCATGTTTCCAACGAGATAAACGGCGTCCATATTGATGCCTGCTTTTGTTGACGCGACATTGATGCTCGAGCAAATATGTTTCGTTGCCGCCATCATGTCGGGAACGGAGTTGATGAGGGCTTTTTCGCCGTCGGTCATGCCTTTCTCGACGAGGGCGGAGTAGCCACCGATGAAATCAATGCCGAGTTCTTTGGCGCAAGCATCGAGCGTGAGCGCAATCTCGATAAGTTCGCTTTCGCGAAACTGGTCGAAGACGATGGAAATCGGCGTAACGGAAATGCGTTTGTTGGCAATGCGAAGCCCATACATTTGCTCGACTTCGCGTGCCGATTTGAGATGCACTTCGCCGAACTTCAAAATTTTTGAACGGATTTTGCTTTTGGCGAGGTCAAGGCTGTGCGAGGCGCAATCGCGCAGACTAATTCCGAGCGTGACGGTGCGAATATCAAAGTGCTCGACTTCCGTCATGCGCAAGGTTTCTATGACTTCGGAAAATTCGTAAGACATCATCGTGTTAGTTCATTAAAAAGCGTTAGTTGATGGCAGGAAGTTCTACAAAAAAAGTAGTGCCTTTGCCTTCGAACTCCGCCCAGATTTTGCCGTTGTGTTTTTCAACAAACTCTTTGGCAAATCCATAAGCCAAACCCGTTGAACTTTCGCTGAAACGGCTTCTACTAAATCGCCTCGATTCATATAGACAATGCCCAAATTGACGAGCATCTGCGCAATGTTACATTGTAAGTTTAGTGCCTCTGCACAAAGATGTGCGCGACGGTTGCTTTCAATCGCTTTTTGGTGGTCAAGTTGCCGAGTGTAGATAATCCCGCTGAAATGATTCGCTGTGTAGCTGAACTCATTGAGGCACTCTTCGCACATCGTTACCACACTTTGAAAGTATTCAAGGGCGAGCGAATAATTTTATTCTCGAAGGCTTCGCGGGCACGAGCCAGCACATTGCGCACCGTTTCTATCGTATCGGAACGATTCATATCGGAACGAGGCATATCAGAAGGCAAAAGAGAACGGCTCATAATGACCTACGGATTGAAAGTAACAGAGAATTCTGGGCTGATGCCTTGCGGCGTGCTGTTCAGTTCCACGATGTATTCGGTTGCGGTGCGCTCCAACAAGACCGCCATGCTGTTGCCTGAAAATCCGTCGGAACTCGTCGTTAAGGATTGCTCATTGTGAGAGGCAGAAATTTTATAGACAGACTTGCCGCTCGGAATCTGAAAACTGTATTCGTGTGGTGAAGACGCGTGGGCAATGCTTCTTGCAGGAATGCCAGGCGGACTTTGGCAAACGATTTCCGATGAAAAATCAAAATTCTTTTGTTTGTAAAAAACCGAAGCGGTGGCGTTAGTGGTGCCGATTTTCATCGCTAAGTCAAAATCCTTTTGCGTCAGCATGCCTTTGTCGTGCGTGGTCAGCGAAATCACGACGCGATTGTAAGTGAAGGTAATATCGGGGTGATGATTGGCTTCTTCGGCAAAAGCGGCAATGCGTTCAATAAATGCAAGCCCTTTGAGGAAGGGGCTTTTTCCGCCGAAGTCGTCAAAGGAAAAAGTTTTTTGAATTGTCTCGCCATGTTTCGTCCAGCCGTGCTCGGCAAGTTGCGAGAGTTGTGCGTCTGTGAGTGGTGTAGGCATCGTTGTGGTGCGAGTTTTGTTGAATCGGGCTAAAAATGCAACATTCGTCCCAAAGAAAAAATCATACATAAAAAGAAAATTGTTAAAATTTTTTTTCGGAAAAGGAATTTTCGCGGAAGTGAATGCGTTGCGCAGTTTGCAAATCTGCACAAAATTCACAGACAACTTTTCAAACTGTAGTTCGAACCAAAATCATCAATGGGACAAGAAATTTCAGAATTTGGAAAAGTCTTTCTATTTCTTGCCGTTGGCGCAGTCTTCGTCGTTCTTGGATTCGTAACTTCTCGTCTCATACGCCCACACCGTCCATACACCGAAAAATTAACCACCTACGAATGTGGCGAAGAGCCAAAAGGGAGCGCGTGGATTCAATTCAACATTCGCTTTTATGTGATTGCGCTTATTTTCATCATTTTTGATGTGGAAGTGCTCTTCCTGTATCCTTGGGCGGCGATTTTCAAGCAAGTAGGGGGCTATGCGCTGGCGGTCGCGCTTGTGTTCTTAGGCGTCTTGACGCTTGGGCTTATTTACGAATGGAAGAAAGGCTACATCAATTGGGTTGTGCCGACACCGAACATTCCTAAGATGCCGACTAAAAAGTTTGAAAAGCCAAAGTCTCTTGGAAAGCCAAAAGTTGCTGAGCCTGAAACAACGGCATAAGTGCAAACCCAACAAGTTTTACTTTTGTTAATCAAACCTGAGAAACGATTATGCCAAGCCTTCTCGATGCAAAAATTGCTAACGGCGGAGCGATAGTTACCAAAGTTGAAGACCTGCTCAACTGGTCGCGCCTATCCTCTTTATGGCCAATGTCGTTTGGTCTCGCCTGTTGCGCGATTGAAATGATGGCAACCAACGCCTCCAACTACGACCTCGAGCGGTTCGGAATTTTCCCACGCTCGTCGCCACGCCAATCCGATTTAATGATTGTGGCGGGAACCGTAACCTTCAAGATGGCGGAGCGCGTCAAGCGTCTTTACGACCAAATGTCGGAGCCGCGCTATGTGCTTTCAATGGGAAGTTGCGCCAACTGCGGCGGTCCGTATTGGGAGCATGGCTATCATGTCGTCAAAGGCGTCGACCGTGTGATTCCTGTTGATGTGTATGTGCCCGGCTGTCCGCCACGCCCCGAAGCCCTGATTGGCGGTTTGATGAAAATTCAAGAATTGATTCGCGAAGAGCGTTTGGGCTTAACACGCCAAGAAGCATTGCAACGTATCGCGGCAAGATCGGCACCTGCCGAAGATGTGATTATTGCGGCGCATCCCTTCAATGCGAATGTGAAGCCCATGCAAATAACCAAACCAGAAACCGAAGAAGCTACTGCGTAAGATGTCAAAACTAACTCCTGAGCAAATTCACGCTATCATCAAGGAAGAATTCGGCGCGGAATCGGTTTCCGACCTCGATAACAGCCGCACCATGCCAAACTTCACGGTGCTCGACCACACGCTTTGGCAACCGATGGCTTACTTCATGCGCACCGACGAGCGATTGAAATTTGACTACCTTGCATGCCTTTCAGGCGTGGATTACGGCGACGGAACACTCGGGGCAGTCTATAACCTCGAATCGCTTTCTGCCTATCAACATAAAATCGCGGTCAAATTGAAGTGCACGAAGGAAAACAACACGATTCCAAGCGTGGCAGAAATTTGGCGCACCGCAGAATGGCACGAGCGCGAAGCCTACGACTTAGTCGGCATTGTCTTCGAAGGCAATCCCGATTTGCGCCGAATCCTTTGCCCTGACGATTGGGAAGGACACCCACTCCGAAAAGATTACAAAGTGCAAGAGTTTTATCACGGAATTAAAGTGCCGTATTGATAAAACTTCGAGTGAACTCGATAAGTCGTTTCAAAGCGTTCAAATTGTAGTAGTGAAGTTCTAAGAACGCCGAATTTCATTCTATAAAAAGAAAGGCTTTGAAACGATTTTGTTTTCAAGGTTCAGTTACAAGTTGCAATCACAATTTTAATCAGTTAAATATGGCGGAAACACTGGAATATACCCCGAAGACGCGCCTTTCACAGACAGGCTCAAATCAATACATCGTTGAGAAAGACCTCGACACAGAATACATGACGCTGAACATGGGTCCGCAACACCCTGCAACGCACGGCGTTTTGCGCGTCGAACTCGTTACCGATGGCGAAGTGGTCATGAAAGCAACCCCGCACATGGGCTATTTGCATCGCTGTTTTGAAAAACATGCCGAATCCCTCGACTATCAAAAAGTCATTCCTTACACCGATAGAATGGACTACCTTTCGGCAATGAACACCGAGCATGCGTTTGTGATGGCGGTTGAAAAATTGCTCAACATCGAGGTGCCGCGCCGAGTAGAGTTCATGCGTGTGATTGTCGCGGAACTGCAACGCATTGCCTCGCACCAAGTCGCGATTGCAACTTATGGATTAGACATTGGCGCATTTACGCCCTTCCTGCACATCATGCGCGACCGAGAGCATATCCTCACGCTTTTGGAATGGCTCTGCGGCGCACGAATGCTTTACAACTACATTTGGGTTGGCGGTGTCTCGCATAATTTTCCACCAAAGTTCAAACAACGTGTCGCAGAGTTTGTAAAGTATTACAAGCCGAAAGTCGACGAAATGATGGCACTGCTGACCGAGAACGAACTTTTCATTGAGCGCACACGCGGAATCGGCATTTTGCCGGCTGATGTGGCTATCAATTACGGATGCTCTGGTCCGATGCTTCGCGGCTCGGGCGTCAAATGGGACTTGCGCAAAAATGACCCCTATTCCATTTATCCCGAAATTGAATTTGATGTGGTTGTGCCCGACGGAAAACTCTCCATCATTGGTGATAGCCTTTCGCGGCATTTGGTTCGTTGCTATGAAATTTACGAGAGCCTGAAAATCATTCAGCAATGCCTTGACAAGATGCCCGAAGACCCGAATTTTGACCCGCACGCCGCCGTGCCGAAGCGCATTAAGCCGCCCGCAGGCGAAGTGTATGCGCGCGGCGAAAATCCAAGAGGCGAAGTTGGCTTTTATGTGATTTCAGACGGTAAAGGTACGAAGCCATTTCGATGCAAAGCACGTGCGGCTTGCTTTGTCAATCTTTCAGTGTTGCCTGAACTTGCCAAAGGAAACTTGATTTCCGATGTTGTGGCAATTCTTGGAAGCATTGACATTGTGCTCGGCGAGGTCGACCGATAAGCTGAGCGTTCAGAAAAGATTCAATCAAATAAGTCAAAACTTTTTCAATCCGAGTTATTGAGATGAAGCCATTAGCCCTACTTGTGCCCGACGCGCTCACTGCAACCGCCGTTCCCGTTCAGGCGGAAAACTCTTGGGTAAAAGCCCTTGAATCGCTCGAAGTCTTTGGCGTTCCTGTGGGCATGCTTGCCATTCCTGCAATTCCACTCGTTTTTATTGCAGTTTACGCGCTCTATGTTGGCGTCTATGGTGAGCGCAAAATCTCGGCATTCATACAAGACCGCATCGGACCGAACGAGACAGGCAAATGGGGCTTGCTTCAAACAATTGCGGACATTTTGAAGTTGATTCAAAAGGAAGACATTGTGCCAGCGGCGGCGGATAAACCGCTGTTTGTGTTAGGACCGCTTATCATTTTCGTCGGCGCATTTGCCGCATTTGCAGTTCTGCCGTTCAGCAGTGAGTTTATTGGAGCCGATTTGAACGTTGGTGTCTTTTACGCCGTCTCTATTGTCTCAGTAGAAGCGGTCGGAATTTTAATGTGCGGTTGGGGCTCAAACAACAAATGGTCGCTTTTCGGTGCTGTGCGAAGCGTGGCGCAAGTTGTCAGTTATGAAATTCCTGCAAGCATTGCGATTCTCGTTGGGGTAATGATGGCAGGCTCGCTTTCAATGCAAAAAATCGTGATGTCGCAAAGTGGTGAACTTGGAATTTTGCACTTCGCAGTCTTTCAATCGCCTGTCGCCTGGCTGGCAATGATTATCTACTTCATTGCGGCGCTCGCTGAATGTAACCGTGCACCGTTTGATATTCCTGAAGCCGAGTCGGAACTCGTTTCAGGCTACTTCACCGAATACGGCGGAATGAAATTCGCCATGATTTTCCTTGCCGAATATGCCTCCATGTTCATGACCAGCGTGATTCTTTCCGTGCTCTTCTTAGGTGGTTGGAACTCGCCACTTCCGAACATCGGCGGCGTTGCGCTCAACGATTGGACGAGCGGTCCGGTTTGGGGCGCGTTCTGGATTATTCTCAAAGGATTTTTCTTCGTGATTGTGATGATGTGGGTTCGCTGGACCTTCCCAAGATTCCGAGTTGACCAACTGATGTATCTCTGCTGGAAAGTTTTAACGCCGATTGCCTTGCTCATTTTCGTCTTCGCAGCGGTTTGGGAACTCTATGTGCGATAAGCAAGAGGCGGGAAGCGATGCTAAGAGTGTAATCTTCAAAAATTCTAAACTGTTACATTATGTCGGAGTATGTGGAATCCATAAAAAAAGGCGTTTCGTCCGTTATCGGCGGATTAGGTATTACGCTCAAACACCTTTCAAAGGCAACGAAATGGCGCGAAGAAACTGCGCTGATAGATGACGATAACTATTTCAACAAGCTCAACGAGGGCTTGGTAACCATTCAGTATCCGAGCGAAGCCATTCCAACGCCGGACTTTTCGCGCAACCGTTTGCACAACAATGCTGACGACTGTATCGCCTGCAATCAATGCGCAAATGCCTGCCCGGTGAACTGCATCACGATTGAATCGTTCAAAGCAACGCCTGACGATATCGAAGAACTTGGCACAACGAGCGACGGAAGCAAGAAAAAGCTCTGGCTTGCGAAGTTCGATATCGATATGGCAAAGTGTATGTATTGCGGACTGTGCACTTACCCGTGCCCGACCGAGTGCCTGACAATGACGCCCGTTCATGACTTCGCCGAAGTCGACCGCTCCAACTTCATTTATCATTTCGGCGTTCTCACGAAAGAAAAAGAAAAAGAGAAGCGCGAAAAACTCGCCAAATATGAAGAAGAAGAGAAGGCGAAAAAGGCGGCGGCTCCGAAAGCGGCACCAGCGGCAGGCGCGCGCGTCTCTCCGTTAGCGGCGAAGAAAGCGGCATCCGCAGCAAGCACAGAAGCACCCGCAGCAAGCGCACCAACAGCCGAATCAACACCGGCGGCAGAAGCACCTGCCAAAAAATTGCCACCGATGGTAGCGGCAAAACTTGCGGCGAAAAAAGCTGGAGCAGACGGCGGGGCAACGGCAACATCCGAAGCCAAAGCCGAACCTGCCGAAACGCCGAAAGCCGAAACGCCAAGCGGCGAGGCTCAACCCGCTAAAAAATTGCCACCGATGGTAGCGGCAAAACTTGCGGCGAAAAAAGCCGCCGAAGAAGCAGCAAAAAAACAAGCCGAAGGCGGCGAGTAATCAAACTAAGTCAAAGATTGAGCGGGGAAGGTGTTAGTGTAAACGCTTCCCCCGCTCAACACTCAAATAAATCGTAAGCAAACGACTAAAACTTCCTGTAAAACTTCTTGAACAATGGAAAATTTTGACTTCGGCACATTCGCCTACCAAGCCATCTTCTATCTCTTTGCCATACTCATCGTGGTATCGGCGGCAATGGTTGTTTTTGTGAGAAGCATTATTTACTCCGCGTTCTCTTTGCTCTTCACGCTCTTCGGCATCAGCGCAATGTATGTGTATTTGAGTGCGGATTTCGTTGCCGTAACGCAAATCGTTGTCTATGTCGGCGGAATTTTGATTTTGCTTCTATTTGGCGTGATGCTCACCAATAAAATTACCCAAGAACGGCTTTTGACCGATGTGTTCAACTTAGTTCCAGCGTTATTGATTATGCTCGCGATATTGGGCTCACTTCTTTACACCGTTCTCTTTCGCGCAAAGTGGCACACCAGCGCACAACGAACAACGACGGTGGTCGAGCCGATTGGCTACGAAGTCATTACAAACTATGTGCTTCCGTTTGAAATTGTCTCGATTTTGCTTTTTGTCGCGCTGATTGGTGCGGCATATATCGCACGCTCCGATAGCAAAGTAAGTGCAAGCAAGTAGTTCAACTGAAATCTAAATCCAACATCGATATGCCTGAAATCGGATTGAATCATTTTCTCGTGCTTTCAGCGATTTTATTTTCGCTCGGACTCTTCGGCATCATGACGCGGCGCAATGCAGTTGTCGTGTTGATGGGTGTTGAACTCATCTTAAATGCAGCAAATTTGAACCTCGTCGCATTCTCAAAATTTAACGGCACCATGAGCGGCGTGATGTTTTCAATGTTCGGTATCATTCTTGCGGCATCGGAAGCGGCAGTCGCCTTAGCCATTGTGCTCAACATCTACGCCAGATTCAAAACCGTTGATATTGGCGAAATCGATACGATGCGCGAATAAAAGAAACTCACTCTAATTCTAAAATCTCACAGAGAAATATGCCTGACCTGATTCAATACAGCATCTACATCTTATTGCTCCCGCTCCTTTCTTTTGCGGTGCAAATTTTCTTCGGAAAGAAACTCCCGAGAAATGGCGACTTTCTTGCGACCGGCATCATTGCCGTTTCGTTAGGCTTATCGCTCTATGTGGCATTTTCGGCGTTAGGTCAAGAAAATTTCCAGCAAGAATGGAATTTCACGTGGGCGAATTTAGGCACGATGGAAATCAAACTCGGAATCTTGATTGATAAAGTCACCGCCGTCATGCTGATTGTGGTTACAGGCATTAGCTTCTTGGTGCATTTCTTTTCAATCGGCTATATGGCAGGCGAGCCGCGCTACGAGCGATACTTCGGATATTTGGGCATCTTCACATTCTCCATGCTCGGCATTGTGCTTTCTAATAACCTCTTTGCGATTTACTGCTTCTGGGAACTCGTCGGACTTGCTTCATATCTGCTGATTGGATTTTACTTTGAGCGCGATTCGGCGGCGGCGGCGCAAAAGAAAGCCTTCATGCTCAACCGCGTTGGCGACATCGGATTTTGGATTGGTATTTTGATGCTCTTCGCACAGTTCCAAACCTTCAACTATCAAGAAATTTACCAAAACATCGGTGAAGGCAAATTCACTTGGGGCGAAGGCTGGCTGACGGTTGCAGGCGTCTTGCTCTTTATGGGTTGCGTCGGAAAATCGGCACAGTTTCCACTGCACACGTGGCTTCCTGATGCGATGGAAGGTCCAACGCCCGTTTCCGCACTCATTCACGCGGCAACGATGGTGGCGGCAGGGGTTTATCTCGTGGCGCGCGTCTTCGTGATTCTAACGCCCGATGCGCTTGCCATTATCGCCGTCATTGGCGCAGTAACGGCGTTCTTTGCGGCAACAATTGCTATTACACAAAACGACATCAAGCGCGTGCTCGCTTACTCCACGCTCTCGCAATTAGGCTACATGGTCATGGGCATGGGCGTGGGCGCTTTCGCAGCGGCACTCTTTCACCTTGTAACACATGCCTTCTTCAAAGCCGGTCTTTTCTTGGGTTCAGGCTCGGTGATTCACGCCACGCACCACGAACAAGATATGCGCTACATGGGCGGCTTGATGAAGAAAATGCCAATCACCTTTGCCACATTCACGATTTGTTTATTTGCACTTGCAGGCTTACCGCTCTTCACAGGCTTTTTGAGCAAAGACGCAATTTTAGCAGGTGCGGTCGGCTACGCCAATGTTGAAGGCAGTTGGGCAATGCTTATTCCCGTGCTTGGATTTTCAGCGGCATTGCTAACGCCGTTCTACATGGGACGCCAATGGTTCATGGTATTTTTCGGAGCGAATCGCGCCGATGAAAAACCCGCATCTGCCGACGACCACCATCATCACGGACACGGCGATAATCATCATCACAGCGAAATTCATGAATCCGCACCCGTAATGACCATTCCGCTTGTGATTTTAGCGGCAATGTCGTTCTTCTTCGTCTTCTCGCCGAATCCGTTAGACGGCGAAAAAGGCTGGTTTATGAACGCCGTAAAAACGCCTGAAACAAAGGTCGGAATCACAAAAGAAGGATTGCAAAGCGCGGCACAAGTGTTTAGCGCAATTGGCGGCGGCGAACCTATTGCACCAGAAACGCCTCATGCGGACGAAACACACAGCGGCACAGCGCACTTCAAAGACCTTCGCCAACAAAAACTTGCCGAAGCCTCGCACCACGCGCACGGAACTGTTGTTACGCTCTCAATTTCATTAGCCCTGCTTGGATTGGTGCTCGCTTACCTTGCTTATCTCAAAAACATGGGCGCAATCGCAAGTCCCTTCGTCTTGCTTTCCAAAATGATGAACTGGTTCAACGACACGTTCATGGAAGGCGCGTTTGTAAAAGGCATCGGAAACTTGGGGGTCAAACTCTCATCGTTTATTGGGGGCTTCGATAAACTCGTCGTCGACGGCATCGTCAATCTTTCGGCAACGCTGGTTCAAATCGGCGGGCTCTTGTTCCGAAAACTGCAAACGGGACGAGTGCAAACTTACATCGCGCTTCTCCTCATTGCCGTTATCGGTTACTTCGTCAGTAAGTTGGTGTAATAAGTTGGTGTAATAAGTTGGTCTAAAAGTATAACCTCAAAATTTTAATTCACAACAATGACTTTAACGCTCATCACATTTCTTCCGCTGATTGCCGCGCTAATTACGCTCCTGATTCCGAAAGAGCAGAAACAAGCGATTCGCTTGGTCTCGCTTTTGGCGGCGGTCGGTCAAGTCATTTTAGCCGTTGTGATTTGGCAAGGTTACAATCCGACGCTGGCAGGCGTTGATGATATTAGCAAGTTCCAATTCGTCGAGCGCGCGGCATGGTTCTCGGTTGAGTTGGGCGGATATACCGTCAGTGCGGATTACCTCATGGGCATTGACGGATTGTCGGTTACAATGGTGATTCTGACGGCGATTGTTGCACTCGTCGGTGTGGGCGCAAGTTGGAACATTGAGAAATCGGTCAAAAGTTATTTTGTGCTCTACAACTTGATGTCGATGTCGATGATGGGCTGTTTCCTCGCGCTGGATTTCTTTCTCTTCTACATCTTTTGGGAAGTAACCTTGATTCCGATGTATTTCCTCATTGGAATTTGGGGCGGAAAAAATCGCGAGTATGCCGCAATCAAGTTTTTCATTTACACGCTTGTCGGCTCTGTGTTAATGCTCCTTGCGATTATCGCGCTCTACGCAAGCGTCGTTGACCCTGAAACAGGACGCAACACATTCAGCATGGTCGTGATGGCGAATCAACAGAATTTCATTTCAGGCTCGGCACTTGCGCCGTCGGAAGGCAATCTGTTGCGCGTTTTAGCGTTCTTCGCGCTCTTCTTAGCGTTTGTGATTAAAGTGCCGATGGTGCCGTTCCACACATGGCTTCCTGACGCGCACGTGGAAGCCCCAACGCCAATTTCCGTTGTGCTTGCAGGCGTGCTCCTCAAACTCGGCGGTTACGGTTTGCTTCGCATCAACTTCCCGATTTTCCCTGAAGTCTTCCAACAATTTGCGTGGTGGATTGCGCTCTTCGGCGTGATTAGCATCGTTTATGGTGCGTTCTGCGCGATTGCACAAACAGACTTCAAGAAGATGGTTGCGTATTCTTCCGTTTCGCACATGGGCTTTGTGCTGTTGGGCATTTCGGCGGTGAACTCGCTGGGCATGTCGGGCGCAATGCTTCAAATGTTCTCGCACGGATTGCTCTCGCCGATGATGTTCTTGCTCGTGGGTGTGATTTACGAACGTGCGCACACGCGCGAAATGGACAAGTTCGGTGGATTGGCGAAGTATATGCCCATCTATACAGGCTTTATTATGCTTGCCTTCATGGGCAACTTGGGAATGCCTGCGCTGTCAGGATTTGTCGCCGAAGCCTTCGTTTTCTTGGGCGCATTCGCGGTTGAACAAACGCGCGTGCTGGCGGTTGTTGGAACGCTTGGCATTTTGCTCTCTGCCGCCTATTTGCTTCGCACCTACCGCACCATGTTCACCGGTGAAAGAAGACCAAATGCCGCATACGAAGTCGAAGGGCATCACGGCGAAGAGCACGCGCACTTCCACGACTGGAACGGCAAAGTGGATTTGGACGGACGAGAAATCGCTTTGCTCGCGCCGCTTGCCGCGATTGTCATCATCATCGGCGTTTATCCTGCGCCCGTGCTCGATTTGATTATGCCAAGCCTGAACAAAGTGGCAGAAATTCTCTCGGCAACAGCAAATGTTGCCTTGAAGTAAGGAGGTAACAATGACGCGCGAAGATGTTATCAAGGAAATTCAGAAGATTTCTGACGAAAAGATGAATGCGTTATATGAAGTTGTTCATCGAATGCGCGTCGAATTTGAACACGAGAACAAAGTTGAGGAAATTTTGAGATATGCAGGAACTTGGAGCGATATGCCTGAAACCGATTATGACAATTTACTAAACGAGATACGCAATCGTAGAAAAGTCGCGTTCCAAAATCGTGAAAAAAGTATTGATTGACACAAATATCTTATCGTTTTTCTTACGAGGCAACGAAAAAGTAAAGAAAAACTTCCAAAGATATTTGAACCACTTTGGAAAAATCAACCATTGGCATAATCACTTACTACGAGATATTAAGCGGTCTTAAACATAAAGACTTGGTAAATCGAGCGAAGGAATTCGAAGAGTTTTGCGAGTTAAATAGGGTTCTGCCACTGACGAAAACATCTGTTGCAAAGTCCGCTGAAATTTATGCCAAGTTGCGTAAAAAAGGCACTCCCG
>CALKXI010000053.1 GCA_938003965.1 uncultured Chlorobiales bacterium | reverse complement strand
TTCGCCAGTGCTTCTTGCTCGGAAATCGGCGCGCCGTTAATGCGATAGTAGGTTTTCAGTGGCAGGCTATAAATTTTGATGAAGCCAATGCTGGCTTTGTGGTCAAATTGGTCTTCTTCGGTGTAGGTGGCAAGGCTTTCGTCGTAGAGCGAATTTGGCGACCAGCGCGAAAGAAGCGAGATGTTGCCCTTGTAGAGTTTGAGCGTTACAACGCCACTGACAACCTTCTGTGTTTCTTCCACAAAGGCGTTGAGCGCGTAGCGAAGCGGAGAGAACCATAAGCCGTTGTAAATGAGGTCGGCGTAATCGTTAGCGAGTTTGGCTTTGTAGTGCATCGTGTCTTTATCGAGCGTGAGCCGCTCGAGTTCGCGGTGTGCGAAGTGGAGCACGGTTGCAGCAGGGGCTTCGTAGAGTTCGCGCGATTTAATGCCGACCAATCGATTTTCAATCAAATCCAATCGTCCAATGCCGTGCGCGCCTGCCAGTTCGTTGAGTTTCATAATGAGTTCAACAGGCGGAAGTGATTTACCATCGAGCGAAATCGGCACGCCTTTCTGAAACTCAATTTCAACCGTTGCACTTTCGTTTGGAGCTTGTTCGGGCGAGACGGTGCGTTGATAGGCATCTTCGGGCGGCGCAATGCGCGGATTTTCGAGAATGCCACATTCAATCG
Source organism: uncultured Chlorobiales bacterium (assembly GCA_938003965.1). GTDB lineage: Bacteria > Bacteroidota > Chlorobiia > Chlorobiales > Thermochlorobacteraceae > JANWWM01. Next base: position 59,868 of record CALKXI010000053.1, on the reverse strand, counting down.
AGGTGCCCCACATGTTTTCGTCAATCGAGTATGGACTTTCTTTCGTCGCCTTTACAGGAATGCCGTGCTTTTGGCAGTAGTCGATTTCTTCTTCGCGCGATTTGAATTCCCATTCACGAAGCGGCGCATACACTTTGAGGTCGGGTGCAAGCGCGGCAATGGCGGCTTCGAAGCGAACTTGGTCGTTGCCTTTGCCCGTGCAACCGTGCGCAACCGCCGTGCATCCTTCGGCTTTGGCAACATCAACCAATGCTTTGGCAATTAAAGGACGACCGAGCGAGGTTGCCATCGGATATGTGTGCTCGTAAAGCGCGCCGGCTTTCAAGGCAGGAAAAATGTATTCCGTTGCGAAGGTCTCGCGTAGGTCTAAAACAATTGCTTTCTTCGCGCCCGTCTTGTAGGCTTTCTCTTCAATTCCAACCAATTCTTTTTGCTGACCGAGATTTGCCGAAACCGTAATGACTTCGGCGTTATACTTTTCTTGAAGCCACTTGGCGATGACCGATGTGTCTAATCCGCCTGAATAAGCGACGGCGATTTTTTCTTTCATTGCAGGATGAGATAAGTTAAAACGCGGTTAATGAAGATTGTTCAAGAACGATAAATGAGGCTTTCTCGTCGTGAAATTTTTGTTGAATCAGAAGCCAACTTTTGTCAATTATTGATGTTCGCAACTGCCGAAGCGTATTCCAAACAGGCGAGGATATCTTCTCGCTCTAAGTAAGGGTAGTCTGAAAGGATTTCATCAATGGTCATTCCTGAGACAAGTAATGCTAAAACATCAGCAACGCTGAAGCGCATATTGCGAATCGTTGGTTTGCCGTTCATAACGGTTTGCGGCTTGGCGTAGGGGCGGATTTTTAGCACAAAAGTTCAAACGAAGCACTGTACTTGAACCAACCACAAAACTGTCATACGAAGCACTGAACCCGCCATTATGCAAAGCTGCTGTTGTGTGCAGTGTTCTATTCTTTATCATTACCCAAAGTCGCAAATTTTATAGTTGTCTGTTCTAAAAATGGTTTCAGTCTTTTTTCTGCTAAGTCAATATATTCTTGCGAAATGTCGTAACCCACAAATTTTCTTTCTGATTTTATGGCAGCGACTGCTGTTGTCCCACTACCCATAAAAGGGTCAAGGATAATATCGCCTTTAAACGAATAAAGTTGAATGAGTCTAAAAGGAAGTTCTTCGGGAAAAGGTGCAGGGTGACCAATTCTTTTTGCACTTTCTGCGTTCATTGTCCATATAGATTTTGTCCACTCCATAAACTGTTCTTTTGTTATGGAATTTTCTTTTTTTCCTTTTTCTCTTTTGTAATCACCTTTTGAAAAAACTAAAATATATTCGTGTATATCTCTTAAAATTGGATTAGCGGCACTCTGCCAACTACCCCAAGCTGTTGAAGGACTTGCACTTGCTGCCTTATTCCAAATGATTTCGCCACGCATATTAAAGCCAATGTCTATCATCATTTTAGAAATATAGTCTGAAAGTGGTATGTACGGTTTCCTGCCAAGATTTGCTACATTTATGCAAGCCCGACCACCATTTACTAAAACTCTAAATGTTTCTTTAAATGAATTTTCTAAAAGTTGTAAATACTCTTTTAGTGATAAATCTTCGTCGTACTCTTTTGAAACATTGTAAGGCGGTGAAGTGATCATTAAATGAACTGAGTTGTCAGGCAACTCTTTTTATGTCTAAAATTCATAATGTACTTCTTTTTCAAACTCTTTTGGTAGTTTATCAATAATTTGATTGACGAAATATTGGTCTTGATTGAATTTAACTTTTCTTAACCAACCTTCTTCGTCAAAAAATTCTTCTTTATTTGCGTGAGTAAATTGAGCGTGTATATTCGGACTAACAACAAGTAAGTTTTTTATGTGATTGCCTTTGTTTGGGTCAATATGGTGCAACTCAAAATAAGGATTACCACTCTTCGTAAGGAATGTAAAATTTGTAAGCTGACATTTTCCTTTGTATAGTTCAAGTAATATTCTACGAATATAATACGGAACTGTTTCTTTAACTAAAGTTGCACTTTTTTCAATCTTCTTTCTAAGTTCCATTTTGGTTTTTGAAAGCATTACATATTCATTTTTTAAAACTTCAATCTTGGAAAGATTTGTAATTTCTGTAATCTTAGATAAAATATTTTCTCCCTGAGTTTCATCTTTGCAATTTTCAAACTCAGACAAAACATTCTTAATTTTTTCCTTAAATACTCTCTCTGGCATAATTTTAAACTTGTTTTCATCTATAATTTGAATAACTAATTCTTCTTTATCTGAAATTTGATAATTCTTGTAAAAAGAACTTAATCCGCCTATCCTACATTCACGACTACTGCTTTTATATGGTGTAAATGATTTTTCTTCTACTACTCCATTTTGGTTAACTAAAAAGATTTTATTACCTGTTTTTGGAAACAAATCAATTAACGAAACAGGAATTGCTAATAAGCCTTTTTCTATACGGCTTTTGGTAGTTTTGATGGTAATGTAGTTTAATGGCAAATTAGATTTTACTTTCTTCATCTTTTATTTCTGCTGCTGTGTCTGCGTCTTCCCAATTTTCCAAATTGGATAAAATTTCATTATGATTAACCGGAAGGTTTCTTGCCTTTAAAATTGCTTCTGAAGCATCTTGTGCTTCAATAATGTAAGTGCAAAATCCTGTATAGTAGATTTTAACTTCAAAATTCTTATTTTCCATACTATGCTTCATTTTTTACTGTATTAGGGATAAAAGTCAAAAGCGAGTACTTGTAACGGATAGCCCGACCCGAAAGGGAAACGCCCACAAGTCTAAAACATTTTTCTGCTTTTGCAATGTCTGTGGTTTCTTGTCTGGCAATTCTTATAATTTCTCCAAGTTTCAATTTGGAAATCATTGAAGAAAAGTAATTCATATCATTGGTCACAAGTTCTTTGCAATTGTTAAAGAGTTGATATTTATCTAAAATTATTTGGAAACTAATAACACCATTTACAGCATATAATCCTAATTCTTTCGCTATTGGCTCAAAAATAGTGTTTTACACCATTTTTCTGTGAACTGTCCAATAAGTGAATTTCTGCTTTGTAAGGTTTGCCCTTTAGCGTCTGAACCCTTTGGAACATATGCAAAATATCCACCCTGCAAATTGTAAAATAATTGTTCGGGCGAAGCAAAATTCTTTAATGCTTCTGTAAAAAATTGTATTTCAGTGTCGTTATTCCAAAGTATCATTATATTTTCTTGCTAATGTTATTTTATAAAGTTCAAATTTACTCTTTTTTGTTGGGTTGCTTGTTGTTTTGGTGTCTTTTTACCATTGCACACAACATTCGGGTTAAGCGTAATTCGGTCGCGATATTGACTCACTTTTCCTCCGTTTGAAGCACCGCCTCTTTAATGCGTTTGATAATGGTCGGAATTTTCTTTGAAGAAGTCGGCGCGATGAAAATCGTATCGTCGCCTGCAATCGTGCCGAGAATGTCGGGTAGCGCGAGTTGGTCGAGAATTTCGGCAACGCCTGACGCTCTGCCACGAAGCGTTTTGATGATGACCATGCAATCGTTCGATTGAATGGACTCAATCTCGTAAGAGAGAAGCATTTTCAAGCGTTGCGCTTCGTTGTCGGTTTGAAGTTCATACCAAACGCCGTCGGCGGTAATCACTTTGGCGATGCCGAGTTCTTTCATGTCGCGCGAAAGCGTGGCTTGATTGACCTCAAAGCCCTTGCGCAAAAGTTCTTTGGCAAGTTCTTCTTGACTTGCAATTTCTTTTGTCGTGATAATCTCCTTAATGGCTAACTGACGTTCTGCTTTTCCCATAGTTGTCCCGACTTGGTTTAAGGGTTCGCTTGGTTTTGTCTCGACGGTGATGAGCAGTTGAAACAAAATCAAACATACATTCATCGTTTCTTTTTGGCTTTTGTCTGTGCTTTTGGTGTTGAAGAAAATACGGGAGCATAGTGATGCTCAACGAGTTTGGTCATAATCGCTTTTTGAATGTGAAGTCGATTTTCGGCTTCGTCAAAGACGACGGATTGAGGCGAGTCGATGACGTCGTCGGTTACTTCTTCGCCGCGATGCGCAGGCAAGCAGTGCATGAAAATCGCATCAGGCTTGGCGTAGCCCATCAACTCTGAATTGATTTGATACGGCGCGAAATCGTTTTTACGCTTCTCGTTGTCGGCTTCTTGCCCCATGCTTGTCCAGACATCGCCATAGACGACATCGGCGTCCCACACTGCCGCTTGTGGATTGTGAACGAGTTCAACTTTGCCAACGCCGCTTGTTTGGACCTTGTGTAGCATATCGCGATTCGGCTCGTAGCCTTTTGGCGACGCCAAAACAAAGTGAATCGGCAGGCGCATCGCTAATTCAAGCCACGAATACGCCACATTGTTTCCATCGCCCACGAAAACAACTTTCACGCCGTCAAAGAGTTTGCCGTGTTGGCGCAAGGTATAAGCATCGGCTAACACTTGACACGGGTGTGAAAGGTCTGAAAGCGCGTTAATGACTGGCACGCTGGCGTAGTGCGCCATTTCGGTGAGAATTTCATGCTCGAAGACGCGAGCGACAATCATATCATTGTATCGTGAGAGCACCCGCGCCACATCGGCGACGCTTTCGCGCTTGCCAAGCCCAATCGATTCTTGCGCAAGGCTAATCGGATGACCACCAAGTTGCACCACGCCAACCTCAAACGAGACGCGCGTTCGGAGCGACGGCTTCTGAAAAATCATGGCAACCGTCTTGCCCGCCAGTGGCTTTGAACTGTCGTATTTGAGTTTGTCGGCAAGGTCGAAAAGGTCAAAAATTTCTTCGGTTGTGAAATCCAAAATCGAGAGAAAGTCTTTCATGTGTGTCTTCGCGTTTTTGTGGTTGAGTTAATTTTTTCCGTTGTGCTCACTTTCAATAGCGTGTGCGATGAAACGCGCGACTTCGGTTTCATCGGTGATTTCTGTGCCAACGCCATCGCTGGTAAAGACCTCGAGCAAGAGCGAGTGTTTGATTCTGCCATCAATGAAGTGCACTTTCTTGACGCCCGATTGAATCGCCTCGAACGCCGATTGCACTTTGGGAATCATGCCGCCATAAATTTTGCCTTCGGCAATGAGCGCGTCGGCTTGCGTTTTGTTGAGCGAGGGAACGCGCGCACCGTCAACCATCACGCCTTCAATGTCGGAGAGATAAACAAGTTTTTCGGCTTTGAGCGCAATGGCAATCGCCGCCGCAACGGTATCGGCATTGATGTTGTAGAGTTCGCCGCGCTCGCCCATGCCAATCGGCGCAACAACCGGAATCATTTCATGCTTGACGAGCAGTTCAAGGAGCGACGTGTTGACGCCCACGACATCGCCGACAAAACCTAAATCCACTTCGCTTTGAATGGGCTTGGCTTTAATCAAACCTGCATCGGTGCCGCAAAGCCCAATCGCGTTGCCGCTGTTTTTTGTGATTAAACCTGCAACTTCTTTATTGAGCGAACACAAGCCCATCAAAACCGCTTCGAGCATTTTTTCGTCCGTGTATCGCAGTCCGTTGATGAACTTCGTTTCAACGCCGAAGGCATCGGCAATTTTGGTGATTTCTTTGCCCCCGCCATGAACGACGACGATGTGAATGCCGAGTTTTTTCAGCATCGTTACATCTTTGGCGAAGGTCTGCTTCAAGTTCTCGTCGACCATCACCGCGCCGCCAAATTTGATGACGAACGTTTTGCCTTCGTAGGTTTGGATATATGGCAAGGCTTCTATGAGCACTTCTTCTTTTGTCATTGAGAAACGAGCGCGTTTAAGTTTTGTGCAGACTCAAGTGAGCCAAGCAACTCTGCTTGTTTTTCGTAAAGGTTCGGCACGAAAATTTCCATAATCTTTTCAGGGTTATGCGGCGCAGAAAATCCAAATTGTTCGTAAAGCCCGTGCGCATTGGTTGTAACGAGCATCCAGCGGCGAAGCCCTTGCAGGTCAGGGTGCTTCATAATTTCAGAGAGCAAGCGTTTGGATAAATCGTTGCCACGATGCGATTCGAGCACAAAGACATCGGAGAGATAGGCAAATGTGGCAAAGTCCGAAATCACACGCGCAAAGCCAATCTGCTTTCTCACCCCTTGCGCCACTTCATACACGCCGAAGCAAAGTGAATGTTGAATCGACTTCTCGACGAGTTCGCGCGAAATGCCCTTCGCCCAATGGCAGTTTGTCAGAAACCCGTGAATCACATCAAGGTCGAGCAGTGATTTTTCTGTGCTGACGAGATATTCTGTTTGCATTTGTAATTCGGTTGAACGGTTTTTTACAGACAGATTTTTACAGAAAGAAAAAGCCCGATGAACGAACATCGGACTTTGAACACATTCAAAATTTGTTACAATGCAATTATGCACGTTGTTGCATAATTATGCAAGAGTTTGCATAAAATTTTTTTGCAATTCCCCGAAAATCTTTTGATGAGGCTTAATTTTGACGGCGAGGCAAACGGTTTTGCTTAAAAATTAAGGCAACTTTCACGAGCGGTAACTGCCGTTGATTTCCACATATTTTTCTGAAAGGTCGCACGTCCAAAATGTGGCAGAGGCATTTCCTAAGTTCAAGTTGATATTGACACGCACATCGTGCTTTGAGAGTTCGGCTTTGGCTTTGGCTTCATCTAAAACGATTTCAAAATTTTGATTGAGAATGGGCACATCGCCGAACTTGATTTCGACTTTTTCAGGAAGGAAGTCAATGCGCGAGTAGCCAAGCGCGGCGAGAATTCTGCCCCAGTTGGCGTCTTCGCCGTGCAGTGCAGTTTTGACGAGACTTGAATTGGCAACGGTTCGCGCCATCACTTCGGCATCGTGTTCGGTGCGTGCGCCGCAGACGGTAATTTCAACAAACTTCGTTGCGCCTTCGCCGTCGCGCACAATCATTTTAGCAAGTTCCGTCAGCACATATTCCAAAGCACTTTGAAACTGCTTGTATTCACTGCTGTTTTCGGCAATCATGGCGTTGCCTGCACGACCATTTGCGAGCACCATTGCCATATCGTTGGTGCTTTCGTCGCCATCGACGCTGATTCGGTTGAACGACTTTTGATTCGCCATGCTCAACGCTTGTTGAAGCAACGGTTGCGAAATGGCGACATCGGTTGTAACGAAGGCAAGCATCGTTGCCATGTTTGGCGCAATCATGCCCGAGCCTTTGGCGACCGCGCCAATGCGAACAAGTTTTCCGCCCAATTCGAATTCAATCGCACATTCTTTTTTGGCAAGGTCTGTGGTCATAATCGCTTCAGCCACATCGCTTGCGCCGTTTTCTGAAAGCAAGAGCGCAAGGCGCGGAATCACTGCCAAGATGCTCTCAATCGGCAAGGGCTGACCAATCACGCCCGTAGAAGCAACCATCACTTGCGATTCAGGCACGCCGAGCGATTCAGCCGTCTTGCGCACCATTGCCCATGCATCTTGTAAGCCTTTTTCGCCCGTGCATGCGTTGGCGTTGCCCGAATTGACAATAATCGCCGAGCAAGTTGTGCTTCTTTTGAGTTGCGCCTTACAGACTTCAATCGGCGCGGCGGCGGCGCGATTGCGCGTGAAGACGCCCGCCACAGTTGCAGGCGTTTCGGAATAAATGAGCGCAAGGTCTTTTTTGAGTTTGCGAATGGGCACTTGCACAGCACTTGCCTTGAAGCCTTTGGGCGCGCAAATCGCACCTGAAATGTGGGTAAAGTGTTTCATCATATCACAGCAGTGATTCCGTTTCGTTGAAGCCGTAGATTAAGTTAAAATTTTGAATTGCTTGTCCCGCCGCGCCTTTCACGAGGTTATCAATCGCCGCGCACAAAATGACTTGGTTAGTCGCCGTTGAAATGCGAAAACCAATGTCGCAAAAATTTGTATTGACCACGCCTTTTAGTTCGGGAATGAACTCGTGGGAATATCGCACAAACGGCTTTTGCTTGTAATAGCGTTCATATACCTGAAAAATTTTTTCTTCGGTTGTGCCGTCTGAAAGCGTGGCGTGAATGGTGGTGTAAATGCCGCGCGAAATTGGAATTAAATGCGGCACAAACGAAAGCGACACGGTTTGCTCTGTTAGCACTTCAAGCGTTTGCGCAATTTCAGGCAGGTGTTGATGCTCGGCAACTTTATAGGCTTTGACGGAATCATGAACTTCCACAAACGAGAGCGAAAGGTCGGCTTTGCGTCCTGCGCCTGAAACGCCTGACATGGCAGTAATCACAATGCCTGACGGAGAAATCAATCGCTCTTTGAGCAACGGCAAAAGCGGCAAGAGCGCACTCGTCGGATAACAGCCGGGATTGGCGACAAGTTTTGCCGATTTGATTTGCGATGCGTTCCACTCGGCTAAGCCATAAACCGCAGTCGGCAAAAGATGCGCCGCCGTGTGTTCGTGCTTGTAGAATTGCTTGTATTCTTCAACCTTCTTCAAACGAAAATCGCCGCCTAAATCAATCACCGTTTTACCTTGCGCAAGAAGTAGCGGCACAAGGTTCATCGCTTCGCCTGATGGAAGCGCAAGGAACACGCATTCGCTCTCGCACGCGGCTTCAAGGCGATAGGGTTCAAACGTTTTTTCAAAGCGATTGCGAAATTCGGGATAAAGGTCCGCAAGCGATTTTCCTGCCGAAGATTGCGCAAAGAGTTTGTCGATATGCACGCCTTGATGTTTTATCAAGAAGCGCACGAGTTCCGCGCCCGAATAGCCTGACGCGCCAACGATGGAAACATGAATGGGTTTGTTCACAGCACGAAAGAGTTACGATGTTTTTTTGATGGAAAGGTCAATCGGCGGCGGCGTGTAAGACTTCTCGCGATAGTGCGGTGGAAGGGTCGTTTCCTGCGACAGCCGATTGACGTGATACGACGGCGAAAGAATTTCTATCCCCGCTTCGTTGAACTTGTCTTGAATGTTCGCATGCAATTTCGTGTAAGTATCGAGCCACAGCGATGGCTTTTTGGTGTAGGCGTTGATTTCATAGACGGGATAATTATCGTTGAGCGAAAGTTGAAAGACAAACGGGCGCGGTTCTTTCTCAATGTCTTCGGTTGCTAATGCCGCCTCGATGAGCAATTGATGCACCGTTCGCCAAGGCACATCATAGCCGATGCTAACGGTCGAGTGCAGAATGAGCATTTCGCCGCGTCGCGCCGCTTCGGAAAAATTCATCACATTGCTTCCCACAACGGTCGTGTTGGGAATGGAGACTTCCTCGTTGTAGCGCGTGCGAATGCGCATAACAAGTGCCGTTTTCTCGACCACATCGCCCGTAATGTCGCCAATTCTAACGGTATCGCCGATTCGAAATGAGCGCGTGTAGTTGAGCACAATGCTCGCAATCACATTGCCGATGGCACTTGTAGAGCCAAGCGAAAAAAGCACGCCAACAAAAATCGAAATGCCTTGCGCCGCCGTCGATGCCGCAATCGGTGTGTAGGGATAAATCAAAATCACGGCGAAAAGAATCAGGACGAACTTGACAATTTTGCGCGTTGGGTCAGCCCATTCAACATAGAAGTTGTCGAAGGTAAGTTTGCCTTCGGCGATGCGCTCAAAGACAGAATCCGAAAAGCGAATCAGCAAGCGGAACACAAAGACAATCACCGCAATGGCAATCAAACTTGGGATATAATCAAGAAATTTTCTGAGCAAGTCGATGGCAGGCGTAAGCACTAAGTTGAGCAAGCCTTCTGCCCAAGTGCGCGTCCAGATGAAGCGTTGGAAGATGATGGTGAGCGCGATGTAAGTCGCGATGACTTTCAGAACAAATCCTATAATTCCAATCGTGCCTGTTAGAATGAAGAGAGCTTGACGCGCTGTGAGAATTTCGAGGTCGCGAAATTTAAGCGTCGGAAGCCACGAGAGCAGGTTTTTCTTAATCCACTTTCGCGATATTTGAGTTAGAAATGAGATGAGCGCAAACAAACCAAAGAGCGCGGCAAGCACAACGGCGGCAATCCCAAGATTGATGAGAATGCGTTTGAGCGACATCTCTTCTTGATATTCCATCAAGAACTTTCTTAGTTCGCGGGCTTTGGTTTCGGCAAGGGCTTGTCGGGTAGTTTCTTGTGCGAGTGCGTCGTCGTCGGTAACGGTCAGCACATTGCGATTCTCGACTCTAACGATGGTGAGTGACTTGCTATCGACAATCGTAATCGAGTCGGCATTTACGCCTTCTTCGGCAAGTTGCTCAATGGCTTTGCTAATTCGCTCCGCGCGCTCTTCGGGCGAGAGCGTTCCAAGTGGCGAAAAAATTTTGAAGACTTCTCTTCCAAACACGGTTACAGGCACACCGAACGGGCGTGTGAGCGTGTCTTGAAGCAAGAGTACTTTTGCAGAGTCGTCGCGCTTGACCGCAATGCGCGTGAAACTTGTGTCGGATTGCGCCCAACTTTCACTGACGAGCACGCTCCAAAACAAGCCGATAAAAAGCAAGCGGTTTATCAGACGGAAGTGCGTCATGCAGGGTTTAGTCGTTTAACCAATTTACCAAGCGTTAAGCCTTGAACGAGAATTGAGAAAATCACAATGATGTAAGTTACCGATAAAATCACTTCGCGATTCATGTCGGCAGGAATCGAGAGCGCAAGGGCGATGGAAATTCCGCCGCGCAATCCGCCCCAAGTGAGAATCCAGTCGACTTTCGGAATGAAGTTCGTGCGCGAGCGCAGCACGAAGAGCGGCGTTGAAACAGCAACCCAACGCGCCAAGAGCGAAATGAAAATCGTAATGATGCCAAGCCAAAAGTATTTGCCGATAAAGGTGAGCAACACAATTTCAAAGCCGATTAACACGAAGAGCACGGCGTTCATAAATTCATCAACGAGTTCCCAAAATTTATCGAGATAGACGAGCGTTTGTTCGCTCATCGCATTGTTTCGTCCTGTGTTGCCAATGAACAAGCCGCATGCCACAACGGCAAGCGGTGCGGAAAAGTGCAACGCAAGCGCAAGCGCGTAAATGCCCATCACCAGCCCGAGCGAAAGCAAGACTTCGGTTTGGTAGTGGTCAATGGACTTCATCAGTTTGTAAGTAAGCCACCCAAAGAGTAGTCCCAGTCCGATTCCGCCGAAGACTTCTTTTGCAAAGAGAATCGCTGTATCGCTCACGGTGGCTTCGGTTGCGCCGAACTTCGCGATTTCAAGAATCGAGAGAAAGACAACCACGCCCACGCCGTCGTTGAAGAGCGATTCGCCTGTAATAGCCATTTCAATGTTCTTTGGCACTTTGGCTTCTTTCAAGATGCCGAGCACGGCAATCGGGTCGGTTGGCGAAATGAGCGCGCCCAGAAGCAAGGCGTAAAGATACGGCACGGGATAGCCGAAGAGTTTGCAGGCATAAAAAAAGAGCGTGCCTAAAATGAAGGTAGAAAGCACCACGCCGACCGTTGCAAGCGAAAAAATCACCCACTTTTGTTCGGAAAGTTTGTTCATATCGACGTGCAACGCGCCTGCAAACAAGAGAAAGCTCAGCATCACTTCCAGCACGATTTCGGAAAAATCCACGCGGTTCATAATTCCAGTTACCAAGTCCAAAACGGTCGGATTGACTTTGCCGAGCACAATGAGGACAAGCGAGAGCGAGAGCGCAAGTGCCATTAAGCCAATCGTGTTGGGCAGTCGGAGGAAGCGAATGTTGATGTAAGAAAAAATCGCGCTGACAACGGTAATGATGGCAAGCAAACTGAAGAGGTCGAGGTGCGGCATGTGAGCAGTGTTGTTATGGTTTTAGTTCTTGTTTGCGTGGACGTGCTCAAAAATGTGGAAATTTGATGTGTGATACAAACTTGCGCGATATTTCGGATATAAATAAAAAGACCGAATGCGTCCATTCGGTCTTCGTGCGAATTATCTTTTTCCCTTTTTCGGGAAGCCCTTTTCTCAGGTGCACGCGCCTTTTTTTCGGGCAGATGTCTGGTGCGAGTGTTTCATCGCGCTGTGGTGCGGACGGCATCACCCGTTTCCGCTATGTGAACAACAACTCTCGAGCGAGCAACGCGACTGCGCATTATTGTGCGTAAAGGACTTCAAATTGTCCTGTTCCGCCTTTGCAGATGTGCTCGACCCATTTGGCGTAGGTGCCTCCATACCATTTGTAAGTTTCGCCGACTTGAGTTCGATACTGCGGTGCGGCGTAACGAATTTTGAAGCCGGGCGGCAATGTGATGGTCAGCTGCGTATCCACACGGAACTCGTTGTATTTGCCGACGATGCCGTGGTGGATAATGGGAATGAGTGGGTGATTAAGTATGCGGCGCAGACCGCCACCTGCATCAATGGAGATGCCGGGTAAGTTGCCGTCCGCCTTCACTTCAATTCCCTGCGAGTCGGAACGGAACGAGGCTTCAACTCCTGCTTCACGTCCGAGCAGCTTTTCGACAGGGAAGAGTTCAACCCAACGGGAAATCGCATCGACAACACCGGACCCTGCATTAGAGAATCTCCAGTTGGAAACGCCGAGTGGCTCTTCGGGCGTGCCTTGTGTGCCGATACTGACAACTTCCAAATTGGAGATACGTTGTCCGCCTTCATCAAGGGCGTTGCGTGCAGGACCAATGAACCAGAAGTCACGAATCCAGTCGCCGAAGTTCGGTCCTGAATTTCGAATGCTTGAAAGTGTGGCTTCCCATGTTTGTATAAGGTCGTCGTTTTCAAGCGGAATCTTCATCAGAATGTCGTGGAACTGTCGCCCTTGCAGGTATCGCGGGTTCGGAATGTTGCGGCGAATGACGTCGGATTTATAGTAATACAAGTTTACGACTGAGCCTTCAAACGAGAAAGCGTGCGAAAAGTCTCCTACGGTTACGACCCCATCGCCAACGGCAACGCGACGTTCTTCCGATTCGTTAGCAATGTCGGCTTCAACTGTAAGTTTCTTGACGGTGCTATCAACAACCGTTTCAATCAAGCATGAAAACCGTACTACATCTTTGCTGTCACCAATCGGCTTGCATTTGAGTTTGATATTCAAATCTGTTGGCAGAAGGGGAATTGCGGGCGTAACATTAATCGTAGCACGGGCTTTTAACTTGCCCCATGTGCTTGTACCGCCTTCGAGGACGATTTCGTAATCAGAGCGAGCGATAGTCGCTTCTGCTGCACCAAAGAGAGCCATAATTATTCTCCTGTTTGCTGAATTAAATAAAAACTTTCATGCCGCTTGACCGCTCACTGGCTACCTTCACTTCACTTGAACTTACCAGAGTTGACTTCGAGCCTCTTGAGCGTTTTTGATTCGCTGAAAACTTAACATTTCCGTTGTCCTTTCTTCAACAGATTTTTCGTATTTTTGCAAAAACAAAGAGACGAAATAGTCGTTTCCAACCACATCAGCGCGCATTTCAGAACAACTGCATCAATGCATGCTTCTTTCCTTTCTGTAAAAAAACTGTCCTCTTTTCGTGCCGCGCTTTTGGGCGGAGCGCTGCTTGGCTTATCCTTCGTGATGTATCCTTTCTTTCACGCACCATTCCTTGCTTGGATTGGCTTCGTTCCGATTCTCTTGCATCTAAAAACGGTAGAAAAATTCGGAGCATATTTTCGCACAACCTATCTTTCGCTTCTTTGCTTCACGCTCGTCTCCGTGTGGTGGGTTGCGCTCTCGACCTTTCTTGGCGGGTTCTTGATGTATTTCGCACAAACCTTTTTCATGACCATTCCTTTCATCGGCTTTTTCTTTGTCAGAAAAGCATTCGGATGGAATCGTGCCTTGTGGCTCTTTCCGTTTTTTTGGACGGCGTGGGAGTGGATTTACCTCGATTTGGAAATTTCATTCGGTTGGATTACGCTCGGAAACTCACACGCCAATCTCTGGTGGTTTATTCAATACATCGACCTCTTTGGCGTTTGGGCAGTGAGTTTCTGGATTGCTTTCTTGAATGTGCTGTTCATTAAACTGCTTGAAACGATAAACGACCCTCGCGCTTCACGGCACTACGCAATTGCCCTGTGTGCGATGTTTGTATTCCCGTTGCTCTACTCTGCGTTTGTGTTTATTGCGCCGAAGCCCGAACCTGTTGGCACAATTCGAGTAGCTGTAATTCAGCCGAACATCGACCCGTTTGCGAAGTGGGAAAACTCAAATCGGCGAGCCGTGTTGGAAAAGCACATTGCGCTTAGTGATTTGGCGGCTCGCAGCGGTGTGGATTTGGTGGTGTGGCCCGAAACGGCGATTCCGTATTTCATTTTGTATCAACGCGGCTCAGAAGCATGGGAGCGATTGCGAACGAGCATTGCACGATGGGGCGCGCCCTTGCTCACAGGATTTTCTGATGCAACCTATTACGCCGACAGCACCCAGCGACAGTTCGGCGCAAAATACGACCGAAACGCACAGCAATACTACGACACCTTCAACTCTGCTATGCTTCTCGACTCAAACGGCAACGCGCAAGTCTACCACAAAATGAAACTCGTTCCGTTTGCCGAGCGCGTGCCATATATGCAATATCTGCCGTTCTTCTCGTCGGCAACATTTGCCGTAGCAGGCATTTCAAGTTGGGGCGTTGGCAAAGACACGCTGAACTTTTCATTTATCACAAAGTCTAACAAGAAAGTTCAAGTAACAGGGCTGATTTGTTACGAATCGATTTATCCTGCCTTTGCAGCTGAGTTTGTAAGACGCGGCGCAACGATGCTGACAGTGATTACCAACGACGGATGGTTTTCAAAATCTTACGGACCGTATCAGCATGCCGCATTTGCAAAGTTGCGTTGCATTGAAACTCGCCGTTCCATGGCGCGCTCTGCCAATACAGGCGTCTCGCTCTTCATCGATCGATACGGACGACCATATGGCGAAATCGAGTGGTGGAAAGAAGCCTACACGGTTGAAGAAATTGAACTTTATGATGACGAAAGTGTTTATGTGCGCCACACCGATTGGTTTCCGAAAGGATGTTTGATGGTCTCAATCCTTGCTGGCATTGCAACCCTTTTTGGTGCAGTGCGAAAACAATCGGAAATTCTTTAAGAGATGAGCGCATCACCTAAACAGTTTTTCGTTTCAAATTTCAACGAGCAACTGCTGAAAAAGTATGAGTTCTTTTTCACCCTGCCACTGAAAGTTCGTGCGACTGCGGCGACTGCTACATTCATTTCGTCGTTTATGGTGCTCTTTCTGCTTCACCTTATGCTCAACTCCCTTTT
Organism: uncultured Chlorobiales bacterium; assembly: GCA_938003965.1. Classification (GTDB taxonomy): domain Bacteria; phylum Bacteroidota; class Chlorobiia; order Chlorobiales; family Thermochlorobacteraceae; genus JANWWM01. The sequence continues at coordinate 44,718 of CALKXI010000053.1, read as the reverse complement.
GACGTATCAAACCTTGATTGTGCTGTATGCGTTTGGGGCAGTCATTTCAGGGCTAACCTTCTCAATGATTCTCTTTCCGAGCGTGCGTCGTTTTTTTTGGCTCACTTTTCCGCTCTCGTTTCTGTTTGTTGGCTACATAGGCGTAGCGAGCGCGATGAATACACACGCTATGGAATCCTTCGATTGGCTCTCGTTTGCGCTGGCAATCACGACGCTCATCTTGATTGCCACAAGCGGCTCGATGTGGAATGATGTCATTCGCTCGGTTGTCGAGGAAAAGTCAAAACTTGACGCGGAAATCGATTTGGCGCAGTCCATACAGAAAGATTTTTTGCCGACGCTCAATATCCAAACCAGTGTGGTCGAACTCTATGGCAAAAGTGAATTTGCAACCGAAGTCGGCGGCGACTACTACGACGCATTTTGGCTGAACGACGGGCGATTGATTGTGGCAGTCGGCGATGTTTCGGGACATAATGTGGCCGCAGGTCTGTTGATGGCGATTACCAAAGCCGCCTTCCGTGCTGAACTGCGCCACTTCACCACGCTTGAAAAACTAATGCGCGAGCTTAACAACGACATTTGCGACAACTCGCGCCCAAAAATGTTCGTCAGTTTCGCATGCCTGTTGCTCGATTTCCGTACAAAGACCTTCTCAACTGCCAATGCAGGGCATTTGCCGATTCTTTTTCATCAGATACATCAGGACAACGTGCGCCTGCTCAAACCAAAAGCAATTGCACTTGGACTTCGGCACAATGCCGCTTTCCCCGTAGAAACATATAGCTTTAACCACGGCGACCGATTCCTTTTGTTCAGCGACGGCGTGAATGAAACGGTCAATAACAGCGGCGAAGAATTTCAAATCGAGCGCGTGGTGGAGTGGTTCAAAACTGCACCACATTCCCTCTCAGCAAGAGAACTTTATGAAACGCTTTCAACCACGCTGGCTGCGTTCAGAGCGAACATGCCCTTGCGCGACGACTCCACCATTCTGGCGATAAAATGCCGTTAGATTTTCTCATTAGATCAAACACGCCTTCATCAACTCAGACAACATACAGCACATGGATTCAATACAAATTCGTCCTAAAACTGCCGCCGATGCCGAATGGGCAGCGAACTTTCTTAAACAGCAATCCATCTATGCGCATACTTCCCTTGACCGTGATGCGATAAACGATATCCTCAAACTGCCTGCGTTTATTGCAGAAGTAGACGGTGAGCCGACTGGATTGGTCGTGTATCAATATCAGAACGACGTGTGCCATATCGTCAGCTTCCATGTCAGCCGCAAGCGTATGGGGGTTGGAGAGTCTTTGCTCAAACATCTCGAGTCCGAAGCAAGCAGGAAAGCGTGCAAGAAATTGCAGTGTATCATAACCAACGATAATCTCAATGCGCTTCGCTTTTTACAAAAACGCGCGTTTCACCTCACAGAGGTTCGAGTCGGCGCGATTGAAGCGCGACGAAAACAAAATCCAACGATTCAACTTACAGGCGAATACGGAATCCCCCTCTGCGACGAGTGGCTCTTGGAAAAAGATTTAACAGAGAGAACGTAAAGCCTATGCAACTTGCTGTAATGAACGAAAATGTAGAGAGAATTTATCCTGTGGATTACCCCTTCGTCAGCCGAGCTTTTTCGAGGAAACTGGTATCGAAGTGACCACTTCGGAAAAGTTGAGACTGCATGATTTTCTTGTGAAGTGGAATCGTGGTTTTGACACCTTCAACGATGAACTCATCTAAGGCGCGTAGCATGCGCTCGATGGCTTCTTCGCGTGAAGGCGCATGAACAATGAGTTTAGCAATCATAGAATCGTAGTAAGGTGGAATACGATAACCTGCGTAGGCATGGGTCTCAACTCTGACGCCGTGCCCGCCCGGTGTATGAAAAACTTTTAATTCGCCAGGGCTGGGACGGAAGTCGTTATCAGGGTCTTCGGCGTTAATACGACACTCGATTGAGTGTCCGTGCGGCACAACTTTGCGCGTAGAAATTTTTTTGCCGGTGGCGATTAAAATTTGTTGTTTGATTAAATCAATATCGCAAACCTCTTCGGTTACAGGGTGCTCGACTTGAATGCGCGTGTTCATTTCCATAAAGTAAAACTTGCGATACTTATCGACAAGGAACTCGACTGTTCCTGCGCCTTCATAGTTGATGGCTTTTGCGGCTGCAACGGCTGCTTCTCCCATTTCGGCACGTAGTTCCTCGCTGACAATAGGCGAAGGTGCTTCTTCAATCAACTTTTGATGTCGACGCTGAACCGAGCAATCACGTTCCCCCAAGTGAATGATATTTCCGTGCTGGTCGCCTAACACTTGAATTTCAATATGTCGTGGCTCTTCGACGAATTTCTCGATATAAACGCCTGGATTGCCAAAGGCTTTTTCGGCTTCGTTACGTGCCGTTTGAAAGGCTTTCTCTAAGTCTTCTTCCCGCTGAACTACACGCATGCCCTTACCGCCACCGCCCGCAGTGGCTTTGATGATAATTGGATAGACCACTTGCCGAGCAACTTCTTTGGCTTCGTTCAAATCTTCAACTAATCCGGCACTGCCTGGAACTGTTGGCACATTGACGCGCTTGACTGTTTCTTTGGCAGTTTTCTTGTCGCCCATTGCACGAATCATTTCAGGCGAAGGACCGATGAACTTAATGCCAGATGAAGTGCAAATTTCAGAGAACTCCGCATTTTCGGCCAGGAAACCGTAGCCTGGGTGAATGGCATCAGCGTTCGTGATTTCAGCAGCAGCAATGATGCGCGGGATATTGAGATAACTTTCCTTGCTCATTGGTGCACCGATACAGACCGCTTCGTCCGCATATTTGATGTGGAGTGAATCGGCATCGGCAGTGGAATAAACCGCAACGGTTTGTATGCCCATTTCGCGGCATGTGCGAATAATTCGCATAGCAATTTCGCCGCGATTTGCAATCAAAATTTTCTTGAACATCGAGAGAATTTGTTGTTTAGGCTTTGAGAGCCAAGTCAGCTACTCCACTAAAAAGAGCACTTGGTCGTACTCGACAGGTTTGCCGTTCTCGACAAGAATCTTCACGATTTTTCCATCGACGTCGCTCTCGATTTCGTTCATGAGTTTCATGGCTTCAATGATACACAGCACTTTCCCTTTGGTAATTGTATCGCCAACTTGCACATAGGGGTTAGCATCGGGTGCGGGCGCGCGATAAAATGTGCCGACCATCGGCGAGCGAATTTCTTTGTATTTCTTGCCAGCATCAACAGGCGGAGGTGGCGCTTCAGACGGCTTAGGGACAGGCGGCGGGGCTGGTGGCAGTTGCGCTTGTTGTGGCGGGAAATACTGAGGCGGCACCATCATCGGCATCGCACTCACGGCAGGCGACGCAGGCGACTCTGCCGCCTTCTTCAAGGTGAGCTTGAACTCGCCTTCTTCAATGGTCATTTCATCTAAACCAGATTCATCGACCATTTTTATCAGTCGTTGTATGTCATCGAGGTTCATCTCGCCTCCAAAAGTTTTTTGCAAAGGTTTAATAAAGGTTGTTGTTAGAACAACGCCAAAAGCCGATACTCCCTCCCCTTTCAGACGTTGGCGAAGTTATTTCTTGTTGACTCTATCAATATATTCGCCTGTGCGAGTATCGACGCGCACAACATCGCCTGTAAGCACGAACATGGGCACTTGAATCACGGCGCCTGTTTCAAGCATTGCCGGCTTGGTGCTTGCCGTTGCACGTTCATCTTTGGTGGTTGGACTTGTATCAGTAACGGTGAGCTCGACGAAGGTTGGCGTTTCGGCTTGAACAATCGAGCCATCGCTGGCATAAACAACTTCAACGGTCATAGATTCTTTGAGAAATTTTGCCTGTTCGCCGAAAGCAGATACAGGCACATTGGTTTGGTCGAAGGTTTCATGGTCCATCAGCACCAAGTCGTCGCCGTCGCGGTAAAGGTATTGGAAAGTTTTGCGTTCTGTTTCTACAACTTCGACTTCTTCACCAGAACGAAATCGGTTTTCCACAATTCGCCCGTGGCGCAAGTTGCGCATCTTAACTTGATAAAACGCACGAAGATTGCCAGGCGTGCGATGAACAACTTCTTCGCAGACGTGAAGTTCGCCGTTGAAGCGAACGATAACTCCTTTTGCTAAATCACTTGTGGTTGCCATAATGCTTGGATTGGAAAATCGCCGTTGTAAGTGTTGAAATACTGTAATCTGAAAAAGGACAATAAATATAAAACAAGCAACTTCATTCGCAAAAACAAGTTGACACGAAGCCTCCTACCGAAATCGCTTTATTTTACAAGGGGTTTCAGGCTATCAGGTCTTGCATTGTTCGGCTTTTTCTGTATCTTCGCCCAACCTTGCAAGCGTGATTCTTGAAAGGTTATTCATTCATCAACAACATAACTTACAGACAATTATGTCAAAAGCCGACTTAGTAGAAAGAATTGCCAAAGAAGCAGGCATCTCGAAAGCCGCCGCCGAAAAATCCGTCAACTCATTTATTAGTGGCGTTACGGCGTCGCTCAAAAAAGGTGAGCCTGTTACCTTGATTGGGTTCGGAACATTCAGCGTCACCAAGCGCGCCGCTCGCAAAGGGCGTAACCCAAAAACAGGTGCAGAGATTAAAATCAAGGCGAAAAAAGTTGCTCGCTTCAAGCCTGGAAGTGAACTCAGAAAGGCAGTCAATAAGTAAGCGTTGAGAGAAGCATCGCTTACGATTGTGTGAAAATCTCGCAGAGCCTGTCCATAGAGACAGGCTTTTTGTTTGGAACATCATTATTTGACGCCCAGTTTTGCGGCTAATGCGAAATAGCGTTCTGCTAAAAAATCTTTGGCTTCGCGTTCCATCACAACCGCCATGTTGAACGCGGTTTCTCCGTGTGCTTTATCGTGCGCGCCGCACCATTCAAAGAGTTTGCCTGCCTCGAGCAAGTTGTTTTCTGCAAGCAAGAGCGTCGCGATGTTGTAAGTAGGTTCAATCGCCGTTTCATTTTTGAGATATTTTTTCCAAAGATTTTTGGCTTTTTCGCGCATGCCAAGCGAGGCATATACCACCGCTAAATCATTTGTCGTAAAAATATCTTCACGAAGCGAGTATGCTTTCTCGAAACAAAATTTCGCGCGATGCAACGTGTTCGCTAAAAAATTTCCAACGCCTAAGTTTATCCACGCATCAGGGTTTTTAAGGTTCAGCATCAAGTTTTTGCGAAACACTGCCAAGGCTCTCAGCGGTTGGTTCTGCTCCAAGCAAGAGAACGCATAGTGCGCATAAAGCGACGCGCCGCCAAATTCAGGCAACGGCTTGGGCGTTTTGTGATTGAACAGTGCTTGTTCATACTGCTCAATTTCAGAGAGCATCTCGCTTTCGGGCATAGGCTTCATCACGCTTGGCACAACATAAAACGGAATTTTGAACTTCGGCGACTTTCGCGAGAGCAAAAATTTCTTGAACCGCTGTTTTTCAATCGTTGCTTTCCACTTCAAGCGCGGCTCAATTTCTCCAACGCGCTGTTTCCACGCATCAAGATTCGCAAGCCAAAAATTCATATCTGCAAATTGCCACCGAAGTGTAGCGACGCTCTCGCCGTAAATTGCGTGATGCCAAATCAGTTCTTCATCGAACGCCTCAAAATCTTCTTTGAGCAAGGTTAGTTTTTCCATGATTTTGCCGACTCGCACCGATGTTTTTTCAACATCAGCAAGCATATCGAGCATGAGCGACATGCCCGCAACCCTTTGCTCGTAAAGAAATCGGTAGGTAATCGTGGCATTGATGTGTTCTTCGGTTTTGCTCTGCACGGCTTTTCGATGAAGCGTCCAAAGGCTCGAGTTGAATGTGTCCAACAGCGTGTAATTACACACTTGTTGCACTCGCTCTGGCAAAGATTGACATGCCGACATCAATGCACCATGAACCGATTGGATTGACGCTTGAAGATGAGCAGGCGGTGCAGATACAAGCGCAACTTCTCCAAGCGCGGTGATAAATTTGAGCGATTCGGTCGTCGTTACGTCGGCGCGTTCTGCTGAAAAAACTTCGGGCAACTTCGCCATGACGAATTGCACAGATTCTTGCAGTCCCATTGTCAGAAATGTTCGCGTTGAAAAAGTTATCTTACTATCATGCAGAGGATTCGCAACGTAATAATTTCTTAACAATTTTAACCCACAGCCTGACACGATGAAGCCCGTTCTCCACATCTATGCGCTCATAATGTGTTTGATGACGCTGACAGTGCTTTCAGCATACGCACAAGAGGCTGACGATGAGATTCCAACCCAAACGCTCGATCGACTTTTAGACCTTTCCGATGAACAAAGCGGCAACAGCGAACTCTTGGAGCAATTCAATTTCCTGCGTCGCCAAAAAGTCAATCTCAACACCGCCGATTTTTCCCGCCTGCTTTCTATTCCGTTTCTTTCAGCGACCGATGCACAGCGGATTTTGTCGTATCGCAAAGAAGTGAACCTCATTGCGAGTGTTGAATCGTTGCGCGAGATTTTGGACGAAGACACTTATCGATTGATTGAAAACTTCGTAACTGTCGGCGATGCACGGCTCTATCGCAATCCGTTCGAGCCTGCTTTTATTAGCGATTACAAAAACGGCATGCTCGGCGAGCAACTACGCATTGAGTATCTTGCGCGTAGCGGCTTTGAATCGCCCGCTCGGCAAGGCATTTTGAACGGACGCTATCAAGGCTCTTCGTTCAAAGCCTACAATCGTGTTCAAGCCTTTCTCTCCGAAAACTTTGCGGTCTCTGCACTCACCGAAAAAGATGTTGGCGAACCAAATTTGACCGATTTTTATTCCGCCAGTTTTCAAGTGCGCGACATCTATAACCTGAAAACGCTCGTCATTGGCGACTATAACCTCTCGTTTGGACAAGGGCTTGCTATCAACAGCGGACGCGCCTTCTTCAAAAGTGCCGAAGCCGTTACAACTGCCCGAGTTTCACGAAACCCCGTCCGACTTTACGCTTCAACTGTTGAGCAAAACTTTTTTCGCGGCGTCGCTACCGAACTGAAATTCGGCGACTTGACAACGATTTTCTTCTACTCCAACAATCGCCTTTCTGCCACCACCAACGACACTGCCTTCACCAGCATTGACTTTTCAGGACTGCATCGCACCGAAACTGAACTCAACCGAAGAAACAGCGTCGGTCAAACGACCCTCGGCGGGCATGTAAGTTATGCATTTGGAACGGCGCAAACCTTTTTCAAAGTTGGCGCAACGCTCTACGAGTCCGAATTTTCATTACCCTTTCAACCTGCGCCAACGATTGCCAACGCTTTTCGCTTCAACGGCTCACGCATTACCGTCGCCTCTACGAATTGGGATTTTTCACTTTACAACTTCACACTCTTCGGCGAAGTGGCACGCTCGCTCCAACAAGATGCTAACTCGCTCGTCGTTGGGTTAGAAGGAAAATTTCAAAAGCGATTAAAAACGATTCTCCTTGCACGCAAGTATTCACAAGCCTTTTATTCGCCCTACGCCAATGCCTTTGCGGAACGCGGCTCACAAGCGCGAAACGAAGAAGGCATTTATTTCGGCGTGCAAATGAAATTGAACGAGGAAGTTTCGGTGCGTGGCTACTACGATATTTTCCGCATTCCGTTTATCAACGCTAGCACGGTGCTTGCGTGGTCGGGCGACGATTTGCTTTTTCAACTCTCTTACAAACCTACGCGCAATTTGCTCATTGAGCCGCTTGTTCAGCGTAAATACACCGAAGACGCGCTCACGCAGGTTGATAATTTCAATCGCGAATATCGAATCGCTGTGCCTGTCGTGCTTTCACGGGTGCGGACGGATTTCGTTTATCAAGTCTCATCGCAACTGCGCCTGCGCACGCGCTTGGAATACAAACAAGTGGAAAAAACCTTCGTGAGTGGGAAAGAAGCGTTTAACGGCTGGCTGATTTATCAAGAGGCGAATATCGACGCACTTCAAAATCGGCTTTCGCTTGATGCGCGTGTTGCTGTTTTTCAAGTTGATGCCTTCGACGCCGCCATTTACGCTTACGAATACGACCTGCCGCTCTTAGCCACCATTTACGCGCACTTTGGCACAGGGAGGCGGCTCTTGCTTAACTTGCGTTATCAACTTTTCAAGCAAGTCGAACTTGCGGCGCGCTTTGCAAACTTGTATCGCGATGGCGTTGAAAGCGTCGGAACCGGCAACGACCGATTCAACACCAATTCTCCAAGCGTGTTTGGGTTAGGACTTCGTGCGAGATTTTGATTATTCAAACCGTAAGGCTTCGATAGGGTCTAACGAAGCGGCTTTGTAGGCAGGATAGAAACCAAAGCCAACGCCGATTGCAGAGCAAACCAGCAAGCCAATTGCCGCCCAATCAAGCGGAAAAACAAACGGCGCGCTCATCGAAGCGGCAACCACATTTCCAAGCACGACGCCAACGAAAATGCCGAGCAAGCCGCCCGACACTGAAAGCACGGTCGCTTCAATTAAAAATTGTGTTAAGATGTTGTTTTTTTTCGCGCCGATAGATTTGCGTATGCCGATTTCTTTTGTGCGTTCTGTAACGCTCACGAGCATAATGTTCATAATGCCAACGCCAGCAGTGAGAAGCGAGATGAAGCTAATGACGAATGCGCCGATGCGAATGACGCCCGCAAAATCTTGAAACTGTTTGACGAGCGAATCATTGGCGTAGATTTCAAAATCGTTCAAATCTTCCGCCTGCAATCCACGAGCGATTCGCATTGCGCCAATCGATTTATCCATGGTGCTTTGATAGGTTTCTTGCGACGGGGCTTGAACCGTAATGTTAATGCTTCGCTGTGCGCGCCCGTAGTTAATGAGAAATCGTGAGATGGGAATCAGTGCGAAGTTATCTTGCCCCTGTCCAAATGCACTGCCTTTGAGTTCCAAGACGCCGATGATGGTGTAGTTTCTTCCGTCGAATTTCAGTTCTCTGCCGATAGGATTTTCCGACTCGAAGAGTAGTTTTTGAATGCCGTCGCCGATTACAATCACGCTACGCGCATAGAGCACGTCTTCATCGCTGATGTTTCTGCCGTAGGCGAGGGTGTAGCTGTTGTTGGTGATGTAGTTGGCGTCGCCACCTGCTAAGCGAAGGTTAGGATTTGTTTTTTTGCCTTGATAGACGGCTTGCTTTGCGCCTGTTGAGAGTTCAAGTCCAATTTTCGCATCGTTACCCATCAAGCGTTTGAACTGTTGTGCTTCGTCGTAGGTGATGTCGCGGCGGTTGTTGTATTTGGTTCTATCTATGCCGCCGCCGCCGAAGAGCGTTGCAGGATATTTCTGAATTTGAAACGTGTTCGTGCCGAGTTCGGAGAGTCCTTTTTCAATCGTGGTTTGCAGTGCGCCGAGAATGGTCATAACGCCAATGATGGAAAAGACGCCGACGGTAATGCCGAGCATGGTCAGTCCTGAACGCAATTTGTTGCTTTGCAGTGATGCAAATGCCATTGACACAATTTCCTTGTATTCCATCGTTGGAGCGGATTAGTTATTCATAGCGCAGTGCGACAACAGGGTCTAACTTTGAAGCCGAATAGGCGGGCGCAAAGCCTGAAATCACACCAGTGAGTATGGACGCCAACATTGCGCCCAGCACGAGCGAGAGCGAAAACTCTGCGGGAAAATTCGCCGCTTGCATGGCTAAACTCAATGCGAAGGCAAGCACAAGCCCAATCACGCCGCCCACGATGCAAATTGCAACGGCTTCGACCAAGAACTGCATGAGAATCGTGCGACGCTTTGCGCCTAATGCTTTGCGCGTGCCGATTTCTCTGGTGCGCTCTTTGACGCTCACGAAAGTAATATTCATAATTCCGATTGCGCCAACGAAAAGCGAAAGCCCTGTGATGAACAGCCCTGCCAATGCAATGCCGTTCTTGATGGGGTCTAACGTGCTCTTGAATGCTTCTTGTTCGTTGATTGAAAAATCATCTTTGACTTCTGGCTTAAGCCCTCGCACGCGGCGCATAATGCCTGTGAGTTCATCTTTGGCTTCTGCGATTCGGGTTTTGTCTTTGACTTTGACCACCACGCGGTCGTCGCGCGAAGCCCCAAAGTGTTTTTTTAGTGTTCCCAAGGGCATAATCACTTGCGAATCGAAACTGAACAAGCCTAAAAACTTACCTTGCTTTTCAATCACACCGAGGACAACGCATTGAAAATTGGCGATTTGAATGGTTTTACCAATGGGACTTTCGTTAGGGAATAAACCTTCAGCGATGTCGTATCCAATCACGCAAACTTGCCTTGCGCCGCGTTCTTCGACGCCGTTAAAGAAGCGACCTTCTTTGATATCGACGCTTGAAATACGCGGATACTCTTCTGTTGTGCCCATTAGAAAGACCGTATTGATTTGCCTATCGTTGCGTTTAACGGCGGCAAATTTGACGCCTTGTGGCACAGCAGTAACAAGTTCAGTGCGAGGTGAAGCCTCAATGATGCGATTAATTTCATCAGCATATTCTGTTTTGATAGGCCGGCGATTGCGGTAAATCCACCACGAATTGCTGTTGTCTGCCCAAGGCCATTTTTGAACGTAGAGCACGTCGTAGCCAATCATTGAAAGACTATTTTCAAATCCTTTATCAATTCCGTTGATGGCAGTGCCCATAAGGGTAACGGCAAGAATGCCGATAATCACGCCAAGAGCCGTCAGAAAGGAACGGACCTTGTTTGCCATGATTTGCGCGTAGGCAATGCGGCAACTTTCCGCGAACTCGTAAAACCATTGGCGCATAGTTCGTTATTTGGATTGGACTTTCTTCACTTCATCAAGCGGCAACTCTAATCGCTCGGCAATTACTTCATCAGATACACCCAACTCGCGAAGGAAAGCAACTGCTCGCAGTTTCCCTTCTTGCCGACCTTCTTCCAAGATTTCTTGATAGGCTCTTGTTTTTTTCAGTTCTTCCTCGAACTCTTCCCTAATGCTTAGCATTTTCAAAATCTCCTTTCGTGATAAGTTTTTGAATTTGTAGAAGATGACTCGCTCAACAAAATCCAAATGTTCAGGCGCACGCTCGACCAAACTTTTTGCCTCTTTGATTGCAGTCGTTTCAGGCTCTACAATCAACTTGAAGATACCAACTTCGGCGTCCAACTGTTTCAGGCTCGGCAGTTCATCTAAATAAACGCGCTGAATTAAGCCAGTCTGAAGCATCTCTTCATATCCAACAAGGCTTGTCTGTTCAGTGTTTCTATCAGGATAGATCACAACGGCGCGCCAGCGACAGCCACCAAATTGTTTCAAATAAAGAAAAATTTGCGCAAACAATCGAGCATAGAAGGTGCTATCGCGCTGAAATTGAACTTCAACAAAGTAAGTGAGGTCATCTGTTTGTGGCACAAAAACGCCATCAATACGAAACGATGCTTCTTTGAGTTCAACGGATTGAAACTGGTAGTGATTCTTGTCAGACTTATTGCGCCCAATCAGCGAGAAAAATCCTTCGGGAATTTCTTGAAGCCAAAGGTATGCGAGTTTATCTGTTCTCACGTGTTACGCTTTGGCAAATTCCATTTCGGAAATGAGTCGGTCGCTTTCAATGAGTCCATCGCGCAAGCGCACAATGCGCCGCGCGTGGCGTGCAATGTCTTCTTCGTGGGTAACGACGATAATCGTATTGCCCTGTTCGTAAAGCGTTTCAAAGATGTTCATAATCTCCACGCTGGTTTTCGTGTCCAGATTTCCCGTTGGCTCGTCGGCAAGAATAATAGAGGGATTATTGACGAGGGCACGGGCAATGGCGACGCGCTGTCGCTGTCCGCCTGAAAGTTCGTTTGGCTTATGATGAACACGGTCGCCAAGCCCAACGCTTTGCAGTGCGGCTAAGGCTTTTGCGCGACGCTCTTCACTTGGGAGACCGGCATAGACAAGCGGCAACTCGACATTTTGCAGAGCTGTCGAGCGCGGAAGTAAATTGAAGGTTTGGAACACAAAGCCGATTTCTTTATTTCGGATTTCAGCCAACTCGTCGTCTTCCATTGTGGCAACATCTTTGCCGTTGAACTCATACTTGCCTGAAGTCGGTGTATCCAGACAGCCGAGCAGGTTCATCATGGTTGATTTGCCGCTTCCTGAGGGACCCATGATTGCGACATATTCATTTCGATGAATGGATAAGTCGACGCCTCGCAAAGCGCGGACGATTTCGTCGCCCATTTTGTATTCTTTGGTTACCCCTTGAATGTGAATGACGAGGTCGCCCTTAGGTCTGAGTGTGTGCTGCTCCATATCACAGTTCCTCTTCTGTCGTAGTGAAATGTCGGTTTACTTTTTCATCGATGTAACTTCGAGCTTTACCCTCGTGCTGTCTTTGAGTTCGCGGCTGATGGCGCGATAAGGTCCAGAGACGACCTCTTCGCCTTCTTTCAAGCCTGATTTAATGTGCATATAGGTATTGTCTGCAATGCCCGTCTCGACTTTTCTCATCCGCACGATGTCGCCTTCTTTGACAAAGACAACTCGTGAGAGTTTTTCTCTATCGGCACGTGCTTGAAGGGCTTGATTTTTCGCCACTGTAGAGGTGTTATCTCCCGATTGACGGTCCTTCATTTCTCGTTGTTCAGCCAGTTCTTCGGCACTCAATCCTTCCTCAATGTTGCGCACTGTTACGCTTTGAATGGGAACGGTGAGCACATTGGTTGCTGTCTCGGTTTCAATGTCAGCATTTGCACTCATGCCGGGGCGCAGTTTGCCTTGATGGTCGGTAATGCGAATTTTGACTTCGAAGTTTGTTACTTGTTCTTGCGTGCCTGCGCCTGTGGTTTTAGCCATGTTTGCGATTTCATAGACGACGCCTGTGAATTTTTGATTGGGATATGCATCAACGCTAATGCGCGCAGTGTCGCCAAGTTTGACGAGCACAATATCGTTTTCATTGACATCGACGCGCACTTCCATTTGGTTCAAATCGGCAACGCGCATTACTTCTGTGCCTGTCATCATGCTGGTGCCGACGACGCGCTCGCCGAGTTTGGACGTCAGGAGCGTGATGTGCCCGTCGATAGGTGAATAAACCGTCGTGCGCGAGAGGTTTTCACGCTGTTGGCGCAGTTGGCTTTCCAAGCGTTGAATATCAAAGAGCGAGGCTTCGTAGTTGGCTTTGGCGACTTCGGCGTTGGTTATCGCTGTCAGGTATTCGGATTCCGAAATGAGTTTTTGATTATAGAGTTCTTTGGCGCGTCGGAGTTCATCTTCGCGGAGCAAAAGTTGCGCTTTGGCTTGCAGGTTTTGCGCTTTGGCGGCAGAGAGCGCCGCAGCGGCTTGCTCGACTTGTGCTTTTGTTACTTCGGGATTGATGCGAAAGAGCAGCTGCCCTTTCTTGACCGCGTCTCCCTCTTTGACGGGCAAGGCAACAATTTCGCCTGAAACTTCGGGCGCAAGTTTCACTTCCGTCTGCGGGTGAATTTTCCCTGTTGCCGAGACAATCTGCGTAATGGTGCGCACCGTTGCTTTTTCAGTGCTGACAGTCAATGGTGGCGGTTTCTTACCGCCAAACACGCCAATCACAATCAGCACAAGAAGACTGACGCCGACACCTATCCAGAACCATTTGCGCTTCGGTTGTTTTTTCTTGCCACTGGGCTTGGCAGTGGATTCCGTCGTCATCTTTGATGACGTTGCTTGAATCGTTGTCTCTGTTTCTGCAAACATCGCCATAGAGAGTTAAAGTGGTTAAAATTTTGTTCGAATGCGTCAATGCTTTGCACCGACCTCGTATTTCCTTAAATCAATCGTGCCAAGATAGTATTCGAGAATTTTCTTTTGGAAAGTAAAGTTAAACAAGGCTTGTGCGCGATTTGATTGTGCTTGAACGAGAGCTGCTTGTTGCGTGATGAGTTCAACAAAATTTGCTGAGCCAACCTCATATCGCTTTGCGATGGTTTCGTAGGCTTGTTTAGCAGAAATTAAACCTTTTTCGCTTGCGGCCAGTTGCAAGACCGCAGCATTGTAATCGCCGAGTGCTTGTTTGACCTCGCCGATAATTTGAAGTTTCAATTCTTCAAAAGCCAACTGCGCATTCTTCTCATTGATTTTGGCTTGTTGGAGTTGCAACTCACGCGAGAATCGGTCAAAGATGTTCCAATTCAAATTGAGCGAGATGTTGTAGCTTGTTTGGTCGCGCAACTGTCGGGTAAAATCTGGCAGAACGGCGGGCGGACGCGGTTGTCCGTCAATCGTCAAACGCTCTTGCGTGAATGCGTTTGCGCCGTAGTTAAAGTTCAGGCTCAGTGTTGGCAAATAGTTGCCTTCGGAAGCGCGAACTGCCCATAGCGCTGCTTCAATGGCTTTTTCACGCGCTTTCAAGTCAGCACGCGTTGCAAGCGCAGATTCAATGAGCCGAGCAACATTCTGAAATTCAACGCCCAAAATGACGGTATCACTTGGCGGAATGGCAAAGACATATTCTTTTTCAAGGTCGGCGCGAATTTGTCGGAGCAATAAAATTTTACTGTTACGCAAGGCGTTTTCGCGCTGTATTACGGTCAGTTCATCGTTTGCCGCTTGTGCTTCTTGTTGATACAAATCCGCAATAGCACGCGAACCGACACGCGTTTGCTCTCTGAACTGCCGCAATCGCTCTTGCGAGGACTTCAAATTTTCCCGTGCAATGTGCAAAAGCTCCTCGTTCAAAAGCACTTGCAAATAACTTTGAGCCACATTGAACGCGATGTCTTGCTTGGCTCGTGTGAGCGAATACGTATCGGCATCTTTTTGCTTCATCGCTCGGCGCAAACCGGCAACATCAGAGAATCCATTAAAGAGGTTGAGCGAGGAACTGATGTTATAGTTTGCACTCTTGCCTTCTGAACCGCGCAAGTTGAAAAAGAGCGTGCTATCAAGGGGATTCAACTGACCTTGCAAACTGTTATTAACTGTCAGTGGTGTAAACCCAACATTGACACGCAAATCAGGCAGAAACTGCCCGTATGCTTGAACTAATGCTGTGCCTGTAAGCTCGAGCGTGTTTTGGGCTCGCAAGACAGCAAACGAATTTTCTATGGCAAGTTGAATACATCGTTCAAGCGTGAGCGTATCGGTAGGAACAGTAGGCTGTGTTGATTGGGCTGATGCAGGCGACGCACACAAAAGGAGTGCACAAAGCCTGAAAAGCGTTATGTGCTTAGCCATTGATGAAAGAAAGCGTTAACAGTTTTTTCAAACCAGACTCAGGTGGTTTGATTGGTGGCAATGTAATTGGAAACAACTGCCAATAAGCAATAAGCATAGTGCTAATGAAGTCATAACGACAAACTTGTGCACTGTGTTTCAGCACGCATTGAAGTGAAATGTAAAATTTTGTAAAAGTAGAAAAGAGCGCGTTCATCTACATTTGGGAGGACATTTTGTCGCGCAAATGGCTAATGAGGATTTTATAAAGTGATGCGTTTTCAGGTTCGCGCTCGGCGAGCATTTCATAGACCTTGATGGCTTTGGCGTAAGCGCCTTGCGATTGAAAAATTTTGGCGAGTTGCCGCGTTGGAGTTTTAATTTCATCGTCATCAGGAAACGGCTGGCGTTGTTCGGCAACCGGCGTGGGGTCGTTCGTTTCAACTATCTTTGGCAGTTGGGCGTTCATGATTTCGCGTGCAAGCTGGTCAATGTCGACTTCGGTGCTTGACGGAGTCGAGGCGCTAACTGTTTCGTCGTGGTGCGACGTCTCTTGGTGTTGGGCAAAAGCGTCAATATCTCCGCCTTGCGTCTGTATTGCCATAAGTTCTTCTTCAAAAGAAAGCGGGCGGCTGCGTTGAGACTCTGATTGCAGCGTCGAGGCCAGCGACGCAGGTGCAGGCGTGCTGCTTGTGTCTGCTGCGGTTGGCATTGGAAGCGGCACATCGTTGTGCTTGCCATGTTCATCAAACGGAATCGGGGTGGGTGCAAAAGGTGTTGATGACGCATGCACTGAGGTGTTTGACGTAAATTCTGAATTTACGGTTGAACTTGCCATTGAATCTAATGGTGAAGAACTTTCAGACGAGTGCATTCCCTGCATCTGTTGAGCAATCGCGTCAGTGTCTATGTCGGTCTTGGAACTTTGCGGTGGCGGTGTATTGACTTTCGGCGAAGGTTCAGGATGTGTCGGCGAAGCATTTTCGGCTGGTGGTTCATCTGATAAGTCGCTCTGCGGGGCATTGAACGGCGCTTGCGGCAAAAACGCATTGCCCATAACTTCACGAGCAAGGGCGTCAATATCAGGTTCTTGCTCCAAGAGAGCATCTGCTTTGCGAAACGCCTCAATCACAGACGAAGAGATACTGGGTGGGCTTAATGCAGGCTGTTGAGGTTCAATCGGTGTTTCGGCGCTCTTCTCTCTACTTCCAATCACACCGCTCAACACCTTTGCAAGTTTCTCCTTATCTAACTTGAATGTGCTTTGTGCTTCTGGTTCATGGGCTTGTGGCGGCATAGGTGAGTCGCGCTCCATAGTAGGTTCGGCAGGACGCGGCGAGGGCTTTGGCAATGCGTGCGGAAACGCTGTCAAGGCAATCAATTCTTTAAGAGCGACTTCATTTTGTGGTGCAATCTGGCAGGCTTTTTCATAATACTCTTTGGCAAGTTTTGTCTCGCCAACGCTGCGGCAGGCGCGTGCTAGAACAAGATTGAAACGATAAACATCGCTGTAAAGGTCAGCAACGCTGCGAAGGCGAGTTATGGCTTCACCACAACGCCCTTGCTCGCAGAGCACTTCGGCAACGCCAATTATGGCGGGAGATTTCGGTTGCTCGGCAAGTCGCGCCAAAAGCATTTTAGAACGCGCGCCACCGTCGTTGAGTACTGATAGCATTGCAATGCTCAGATGACTTAGTTGCTGATTTGCAAAGAAAATAACATCTCTTTGTAATTTGGCAAACTAACTTGCCTTGCGAAAGGATTTTAATAAATTCGCGCCAAATACCGAACTATCATCACTTGTGTAGCAGAAATACTCTTTCAACTTAACTATGATTACACTTGCGCTCATTACGGTTTGCTCCTACCTTATTGGCGCAGTTCCAATCAGCATCATCGTCAGCAAAGCCGTTAAGGGAATTGACATTCGTCAGTATGGAAGTGGCAATGCCGGCGGAACAAATGTGTTTCGCGTTTTAGGTTGGCAAGCAGGCTTGTTCGTTACGCTTTTCGATATGCTCAAAGGTATTCTGCCGGTTACTTTAATTGTTGGATATTTTACAGAGAATCCGATTGATGCCTTGCCAAGCGTACCGTTCATTGTCTTTCAACTGCTTGCAGGCGTTGCTGCTATGCTGGGGCACATCTACACCGTATTTGCCAACTTCAAAGGCGGAAAAGGGGTGAGCACAGGTGCGGGCGTGCTCATTGGCATTGCGCCGATTACGATGGCGTTTGTGGTCGCTGTGTTTTTCACCACGCTTCTTTTAACGCGCTACGTGTCGGTTTCATCAATGACGGGCGCGGTCAGCATTCCGACCATTATGGCAATTCGCCGTTTCGTTTTCGGCGGAGAAATTGACGCACAATATCCCATTCATCTCTTTAGCACAGCATTCATCCTGCACGATAGCCTCGACACCATCACCATCATAACTAGCGTGTTCATCTCCCTTGTGATTATTTACACTCATCGCACTAACATTGAGCGGCTTCGCAACGGAACTGAAAATCGACTCTTTGCCAAAAAATCAACGAGCGTTTCTCAATGAACATCACGGTTTTAGGCGCAGGAAGTTGGGGCACAACCTTAGCAATTCTTCTGGCGGAAAAAGGACATCGGGTTGTCCTGTGGTCGCATAATCCTGAAAAAGCAACACGACTTGCCAGCGAGCGCGAAAACAAAGAGTATTTACCCAACGCACCATTTCCCAAAAGTCTTTCAGTCAGTAGCGATATTCTCGACGCGGTCAGCGGAAAAGAGCTCATCGTGGTTGCAACGCCTGCGCAAAAAGTGCGCGAAACTTTGCAAAAAATTACGCCGCTTAATCTCTCCGATGTTACTATTGTTAATGTTTCCAAAGGCATTGAGATTTCAACCGGCTATCGAATGTCGGAAGTTACAAAAGATGTGCTGCCTCAATTAGGCGACCATCAAATTGCTGCACTCTACGGACCGAGCCATGCCGAAGAAGTTATCGAGAAACACCCAACTGCTGTTGTTGCCTCTTCTCTCAATGAACAAACGGCTGAAAAAATCCAAGAAGCGTTTTTCACACCCATGTTTCGTGTGTATGTGAATACAGATTTAATTGGCGTGGAAGTAGCAGGCTCGGTGAAAAACATTATGGCACTTGCTGCTGGGGCTGTCGACGGCATCGGCTACGGCGATAACGCCAAAGCCGCACTCATCACAAGAGGGCTCGCTGAACTGTCGCGACTTGGAATCAAACTCGGCGCAAACCCTATGACCTTTGCAGGGCTTGCAGGCATTGGCGACTTGGTGGTTACTTGCAGCAGTAGGCACAGCCGTAATCGCTACGTCGGTGAGCAAATCGGCAGAGGCAGAACATTGGACGACGTGCTTCAAGAAGTCAAAATGGTTACCGAAGGCATTTATACTACCAAAGCCGTCGTCGAACTCGCACGCAAACTCCATGTGGAAATGCCTATCACACAAGGCATTTATGATGTGCTCTTCAATCACAAGCCCCCCAAAGAAGCCGTCATGGACTTGATGACACGAATCCCAAAGTATGAGAATCGATAGCCGCAAGTCTGGAAACCTACAACTTACCTCCACCTGCGCGAGCGCACAGCGAAACGCCCTACGTTGGAGTTATCCGTCAAGACAGTGAAAACATCTGACATTAGCGTAAATCGCTACTGCAAGCGAGCGTTCAAATTCACAGGTTCAAGAGAAGTAGAACGAAAAGAATGCAACGCATTGATAACAATCGTCTTGGTAAGTCGCAACAAATATCATAACTTACCCTTTGAAGGGTAGAAACAAATCTTGCAAACACAACATGCAGCAAAATTCAGAAGGCTCGGTTAGCCGCTTGCACACGTTAGTAGGGCATTCTCTGCGCATCAATTCTATGGTGTTTAGTGCTGATGGCGAGTACTTCGCTTCTGCTAGTTGGAAAATTTTAGTGCATGACCCGCACAGCGGCGAAGAGATTCAAATGTTAATGGCTGGTTCTGCACGCACGTATGTGTATTCCGTTGCGTTCAGCCCTGATAAATCCTTGCTGGTATCGGCAAGTAGCGACAAAATGGTGCGCATTTGGGATGTGAAAAACGGGAAACTGCTCTTCGCAATTAAAGCCCACAAGCAAACTGTAAACCACGCCGAGTTTAGCCCCGATGGCAAAACGATTGTGTCTGCCAGTAGCGATAAAACGGTCAAACTGTGGAATGCAACTGATGGGAAACGAATCGGCGCATTTTCCGGACACACTGACGGCGTAAATTGGGCGAATTTTAGCCCTGACGGCAAAATGGTTGCCACGGCGTGTCAAAATAAACTGATTTACCTTTTCAACGCCACTACGCAAGCGAAAATCAAACAACTTGCCGGTCACGAGCATAATGTAACGGTGGTCAAGTTCAGTCCAGATGGTTCAAAACTTGCTTCTACGAGTTGGGATAAAACCATCAAAATTTGGGACGTGGCAACAGGAACTTGCATTACCTCGCTCGATGGGCACAAAAACGGCGTAGAATTCTTGGAATGGATGCCGAATGGAAATGCTGTTGTTTCGGCTAGCTACAGCCGCATTGAAAACGAAGGCACCGTAAATCTTTGGGACGCACAAACAGGCAAGTTAATGGATAGCGTCTCAGGTGAATTCTACGGAATTGCGTTTAGCCCAAGTGCTAACTTGCTTGCCGTTGCGCGCAAAAATCGTACGATTGAACTTTGGGGAAAGCCTATTATCGTTACGGATAAAGAAGGCAACATCATTAAAGGCGTTGTCAGAGACCGACGACAGAACCCAGACCGACGCAAATCTGAACCTACCGAAGAAATTGTCGAACGCCGCACCAAAGAACGACGCGGAAGTTTTTTCAGCAAAAATTGAACTCCTCAACGCTTTTTAGCATTGCGTTCTAAACTAGAAAAGAGTTCAAGGCAAAAACGCTTCGCTCTACGATTCCCTTCACTTCATCTTGATGCGGACGGCACTCATCACATCACCTTGTTCAAGCCTATCAACTACAGCCATTCCGCGCAACACCTTGCCGAACAGCGTATATCGCCCATCTAAATGCGGCTGATGGGCATGCATTACAAACCACTGTGAACTTTCCGTATCCTTTCCTGCCGACGCCATGCCGAGCATTCCGCGTTCAAAACTTCGAGGCGAAAATTCCGAGCGAATTGTGTGCTCCGCGCCGCCTGTGCCGTCGCCTTTGGGGTCACCGCCTTGCACCACAAAATTTGAAACAACGCGATGAAACGTCAGCCCGTCAAAAAACTTGCGTTCTGCAAGCGCAACAAAGTTCAGCACGGTGAAAGGCGTTTCGTTCAAAAACAGTTCGAGTTCAACCTCACCGTATTGCGTCGTTAAAACGGCTATCGGATTTTTCTTGAAGTGCGTAAAAGCGTTTAAGTTGTAAGGCGGCTTGGGCGTGTCATTTCGTAAAACTTGCGGGCGTGTGCCTGTCAATTTCTCTATGACTTGTGCCGCCATTAGCCGTACGGCGTTGTTTTCATCGCTCAAATAGGGTTCAACTTTGGACACCAGCGATGGCTCTTTGCTTGCTTTAAGCGCATCAAGCAGAGCGATGACGGTTTCAGCGTTGTCCGACGATTTGAAGTGAACGAGCGCGTTCAAAAGTGCTTGTGAGTATTCTTGTTTGAAAAAGAGCGAATCGGAAAGTGCCGACGCAATCGCCTGCACAGCAGAACTGTTGCCTAAATCGCTGTGGAATTTCAGGGCAGAAAGAAGCGACTTCTCAAAGCGTTCATCGCTTGGGGAAAGTTTCCAAAGTTTAACGAGCGATTCGGTTGCGGCGGTTGCCCGTTTGGAATTTCTCTGCGAAAGTATTTCCAACAAGAGATGTAACAAGTCTTCGCGAATCACGCGCTCGCGCTCGGCAATCAATCCGATGGCTTCTAACAGAGCAAGCGAAGTGTCGCCCTTTGCTTTCAGGTCGTAAAGGTAAGAGAGGGCAGTTGTTGGAAAGGCTTGGGCGAGGGCGCGCATAGCGGTTGCGGAGAGGTCGGGCGAGGTTGCGCGTAGTTGATTTCCAATCGTCGGCGCAATGCGTCGCTCGGAATCGGTTGGGTTGAAGTATTTAATGCGCGCAAGCGTTTCCAAAGATGTGCGTGCGATGTGATAGTTCGGCGAGGAAAGAAGCAGTAGCAATTCTGTGATGACTTTTTCTTGCGTCGGCGCGTCTATCGCTGTAAAGCCTTGCAAGGCGCGAATGGCATTCACACTGACGCGCCAATCTTCATCGCGCAAACGCGCCACAATCGCATCAAAACTTTCAGGCGAGCGCACGCGGCTCAACGCCAGCACGGCAAACATTCGCTCATCTGCATTCCGAGATTCTGCCGCACGACGGAGCAACGGCACTTGCCCTGCAAGCAACGCGCCATCAGGCACACGAGACATTGCATAAATGCACCAATTCAATCCTTGCCGCTTTGGCTTGTATATCTTCGCAAGCGTTTGCACTGCACCGGTAGAAAACATTTGACGAATCGCAAAGCGGGCAATCGCTTCGGCTTGCGCTTCTTGCAGTGCTGGTTCTGTGAAAGAAAATCGCGTCACTTCGTCCAATGCAGCGCGTGTTCCGAATACGCCCAACGACACAATCAACGCCGATTTCACGCGCAGGTTCTTTTCCTTCGCGATGCGTTCAATCACAACACGTTCAAAGCGAGAGGCTTTCGGCGAATCGCGCAAAGTTTGCCCTAACGCAAAGCATGCCGCAAGGCGCACTTTCTCCGATGTTGCGCCCAGTTTTTCGGCAATCGCTTCAGCCGCATTGTCGTCTTGAACGCTGCCGAGCGAAATTAAAATCGTTTCGTCAAGGGCATCGCTTTTGCCAAAGGCTTGAACGAGTGCGGGCGCGTTGCGCTCATCGGCAAGGCGTTTTATCTCGACGAAATCACCCTTGAAAAATTCTGTTGAAGGTGTTTGAGCAAATGTTGCGGAAGAAAGAAGCCAAAGGAGTGCAGTAAGCGCGTGCTTCACAATTAAGGTGCGTTGAGCGTTGATAATTCAAACAATTAAACTCACAAGATTAAGTGTGAATTTCAATTCCGCCAAGCACGGCGGTTGCGCTGATGAAAAGTGTCGGTGCGTCAGGCGGTGCAGAGACAGTCGCCAATTTGTTTTCAGATAATTTGTTTTCAGATAATCGATTTTCAATGCCGCCTAAAATAGGTGTGCCTGAAACTTCAACTTGCCAATCGGCGGGCACGCGCACTTCAACGCCGCCCATGACTGCCGTTACTTCAAGCGTCGCGGTGGAAAGCAACATCGCGTCGCGCAAATCCAGTTCAACGCCGCCCATCACCGCTGTTACACTTCCTCCCTGAAAATTGCTTGATGAAATGCGCTGCGTCGAGCCTCCTAAAACGGCAAAATGATTTAGCCTATCCGTTGAAGCCGTCCCGATTTGTTTCGTTTTTGACAGAAGAATAGCGGCACCTCCGAAGATAAGCGCGAGCGGAAGAATCAGCGAAACAAGGTCGATATCGAGAAGTTGCAAGCGTTGCAGTTGAAGAATCGCGCCAAGAGAGAGCAGAAGAATTGCGACAACGGGCGAGCCGCTACGCGCAATCAATTTCGTTAGCCCAACACCGACAAGCAAAAGCGGCCACCACGTAGAAAAAAGTTGCCAAAGGTTAATGACATGAAGCTGGTCTAAAAAGACGAAAATTCCCGCAAAGATAAAAAGAATCCCAACCCAAAGTCTCCCGGAAAGTAATTGTGCATTCACGGTGTGAAACGAATTTTTATTGAAAAGGCGTTGCGTGATACATTCGGGAAACGCGAGTTTTTTTCGATTGTTTCATTACCTTCTTCGCATTTCAAAATTAGTTCAAACTTTCGTCCGTGTTCAAAGTTATCGACTACAAGCAAGACCCTGAATTTCTTAAATCCTTTCTTCTTCGTCGCCACTCGAGTGATGCTTCAGTGGAAGCCGCCGTCAAAGCCATCTTCGCCGATGTGAAAGCAAACGGCGACGACGCTGTGCGGCGATATACCGAACAATTCGATGGCGCAAGACTTTCGTCGTTTCGCGTCTCGCAAGACGAACTCAATGACGCTTTCAAGAACGCGGATAAAAATTTGCTCCGCATTTTAGAACAAGCGGCGGCAAACATCACGCGCTTTCATCAACACGAGTTGGATAGAAGTTTTTTTTATGAAGATGGCGACGGCGTGCTAATCGGTCAGAAAGTTACGCCGATTGAGCGCGCCCTCTTTTATGTGCCCGGCGGCAAAGCCGTTTATCCTTCTTCCGTTCTGATGAACGCCATTCCTGCAAAAGTGGCGGGCGTTTCGGAAATGTATCTCACTTCGCCATGCAACAAAGAAGGGAACATTCACCCGAACATTTTGCTTGCGGCGCAAGTCGTTGGGCTTACAAACATCTTCAAACTTGGCGGCGCGCAGGCGATTGCCGCCTTTGCTTTCGGAACACAATCTTGTCCGAAGGTCGATAAAATTACAGGTCCAGGAAATCAATATGTCGCAATGGCGAAGCGGCTGGCGTTTGGCGATGTCGCGATTGATAGCATTGCAGGACCGAGCGAAATCGCCGTGATTGCTGATGAAGGCGCGAATCCCACCTTCATTACGCTTGACCTCTTTTCACAAGCCGAACACGATGAAATGGCTTCCGCCATTTTGATTACGCCTTCAAAAGATTTAGCCGAGCGTGTTCAAGTCGAAGCACGCCAACACCTTTTGCGTTTGCCGCGCAGAGCCATCATTGAATCCGCAATTTCCAATCACTCTGCCATTATTCTCACACGCGACTTAGATGAAGCATGTGAGGTTGCCAATCGCCTTGCGCCTGAGCATTTGGAAGTGCAAACGAGAAACCCGTTTGAACTCTTGCCGAAGTTGAACCATGCGGGCGCGATTTTTTTGGGTGCGTATTCTTCTGAACCTGTCGGCGATTACTTTGCTGGACCAAATCACACCTTGCCCACAAGCGGCACAGCGCGATTTTTCTCGCCGCTCTCGACAAAAGATTTTCTCAAACGCACTTCGATTATTTCATACACCAAAGCGCGATTGATGAAAAGCGGAAACGACATTGCCTACTTTGCCGACGCGGAACACTTGCAAGCCCATGCCGAAGCCATTCGCGTGCGACTACAATCGCGCGAAGGCGTTTAAGCCTATTCGCTTTTTGTTTCTTCTGCATCGAGCGCGTGCAGTTGCAAGGCTTTGAGCGAGACATAGCGAAGTGCCGCCTCGTGCGTTGATTTCAAAAGCACTTTCGGCGCAACGCCAGCGTCAAAGGCTTCTTTCCAACGAATGGCACACAAGCACCACTTGTCACCGTGTTTGAGTCCGGGAAATCGGTATTCAGGGCGCGGTGTGATAAGGTCATTTCCCATCGCACGCGAAAATTTGAGAAACTCATCGGTAACGATGGCGCAAACGACATGTCGCCCATGGTCGTGTTCGTCGGTGCGGCAGAAGCCATCTCGGAAGAAGCCTGTCATGGGGTTGGTGCAGCAGCATTCCAATTTGCCGCCCAGCACATTTTTCGGTTCGGTCATGGTCTGTGTTCGTGTTTGGTGTTGGTGTAAAACTTCAAAGTCATTTTGCGTCAAAGTTTTTGCGTCAAAGTGGTTTTGCGTAATAGCGGTCGCACCCGTGGTGACCGGTGTTTCCCATCGGTTTGGTGAGACGAATGAATCCATTTTTCTCGTAGAGTTTGCGCGCTGCGCCCATTTTTTCAAGGGTTTCTAAGTAACAAGTTTTGTAGCCGAACACTCTTGCTGCGTCTAAGCAACGATTCAAGAGAGCTTGTCCGATGCCTTTTCCTCGTCCTTCTTCCAGGAAGTACATTTTTTTGAGTTCGCATGTTTGTTCGTCGCCGCCTTGCAGTGGTGCGATTCCGCCACCGCCGATGACTTGCCCATGATGCTCGACCACATAGTAAATACTTCGAGGTTGAGAATAGGCTTCATACATCGTATCGACTTCTGCATCTTTGATTGCGAAACCGTCGCCGTCGGCACCAAATTGTGGCATCACGGTTCTGATAATGCGGGCGATTATGGGATTGTCTTCGGGCTTGATTTTACGAATCACAAAGTCTTCGCTCATTGTCAGCAAAGGGTATCAACAAATTTGAGATAATGTTTGAGCGTGCGAAGATACAAAATGCGGTTTATTCTAATCCGACCACAAACTTTTACACATTGAATTTCCGAAACGATGTGAAAGGCGTTATTTTAAGCGCAGATTGAAAAAGGAATTTTTGTTATGAACATTCTGAACGAAACGCACCCACGCTCAACGGAAAACGCAATAGCCGAAACGCTTCTGCAAGTTGAGGCAGACGAAACGCGTCGCCAAGCGATTTTACAAGCACTGGAAAACGTCAATCGCAAGGGGTTTTACATTGAGGCAAGAGCGATTGTTAAACTGATGAAACCTGTAACGTGGTTTCCGCCAATGTGGGCGTTTTTATGCGGCGCGATTTCAACAGGCGAAAGTCTTTCGGAAAACTGGCTCGTGTTGGTTGCGGGGTTAGTTTTAGCAGGACCGCTGATGTGCGCAATGTCGCAAACCATGAACGATTACTTTGACCGCGAGGTCGATGCGATTAACGAGCCATATCGTCCGATTCCATCGGGGCAAATTTCTAAAGACGCGAGTTGGATTATCACCTTCGCGCTCATCGGTGGAGCGTTTGCAGTTTCGTATTGGATTCACCCCTACGTGCTTTGGATTTCATTTGCGGGCGTGCTGATGTCGCACATGTATTCGGGTCCGCCGCTCCGCGCAAAGCGAAATGGCTGGTATGGAAATTTGATTGTCGGATTGGCATACGAGGGCGTGGCGTGGCTAACAGGCAGTTTTGCTTTAACAAAGGGAATCCCGTCAAGTGAATCGATTTGGCTCGCCGTCATTTTTTCTTTGGGTGCGCACGGCATCATGACGCTGAACGATTTTAAGTCCGTAACGGGTGATAAGATTCGCAATGTGCGCTCGATTCCCGTTCAACTCGGCGAAAAGAACGCCGCAATTCTCGCCGCTGTCGTAATGAACACCGCGCAAGCAACCGCGATTGCAATTATTGCCTTCAAAGGCGCGTGGATTTGGGCAGGGCTTGCGCTCTTGTTGCTTATTGCACAACAACCCATGCAGCGCATCTTGATTGCACAGCCCAAAGAAAAAGCCGTGTGGTATAACTCATTTGGCACACTGCTTTATGTGATGTCAATGATGATTGCCGCTATCGGAATTAGGTGAGAAAGTTTAAGAAGTTTGAAGCACACAAAACACAACGACCAACATAACCATCATGCGAAACGCGCTACTTTTCTCTCTCTGCTTTTTCTCTGCTTCATTTCTCTCTGCACAAACAAACCCCGAAAATATCGTCGTCGGCTCGATGGGCAATAGCGGCTCTGCCTATATTGGCGGCGTGCTGGCTTTGGGTATCAACCCTTCGCGCTTGCTTGCCTACGAATATCACGAGCAAAAAGCCTCCGTTACGATTTTCCCAGCAGGTTTCATGCTTAAAAATAATTCCATCAACATCGACCTTTACAACACACTTTTTGGCAAAGAGACGCGAGGCGTTTCGGGCGATAAAACCGAATGGACTGATGACGACAAACGCAAACTGCTTAACGCAATCGATGATGAATTTGAAATTAACGGACGAGCGAGCGTCATGCTTTTCGGCGCGAGTTATTTTCACAACGATAAAGTCGGCGCGTTTGGTTTTCACATCATGGACCACTTCGGCGGACGCGGCATTTTGAATGGAGAATTCTTAGAATACGCCCTCTATGGCAACGAGCGATTCCTCGGGCGCGACTTGGGCGGACGCAACACCACCTCCAACGCCTATTGGTATCGTGAATACGCTCTTTCTTACGCGCGCGAGTTCGCCACTTCGTTTCGTGCGCGAAACCTTCGCCCGATTGAAAGTATTAAGGTCGGTGCAAGTCTGAAATGGATAGCCGCACACGCCTACTCGGAACTCAACGACGAAAGCCGCATCTTCCACTCGCCAACAGGCGATAGCCTCGCCGCCACCGTTCTATACACGGCGACTTCTGCCGCACGCGGACGTTTGCAAGACAATAACTCAACCGAAAGTTTTTCTCTCTTTCCTGAATCTGTCGGAAATGGGCTTGGGTTGGATTTAGGCATGTCGTTTAATTATCGCGAAACCATGACATTTGCCATTTCGCTCAACAATCTTGGCTTCGTTTCGTTTGGGGATAACGCGCTTCTCAAAACAGCAGATACCACTATCATCTTCACAGGCTTGACTGACCCCATTAGCGGCGAGGCAAATAAGAACCAATTAGACAGCATTTCTAACGGCGTGCGCGCGCAAAACCGAACGGCAGACGGATTCACGCGCGCCCTGCCCACGCACTTGCGCGTCGGCTTCGTGATGATTCTCGATGACCGTCTGAAATTTCCTGCCGCACTCACGATTGACTACGTGCAAGGCTTCAACAATAATTTTGGAAATACTGGAATTCCGATTCTCGGCGTCGGCGGAGAAATTCGCCCTGTTCGCGAGATGCCGATTCGCACAGGGATTCAACTTGGTGGCAGACAAGGCTTTGCGTGGGCGTTTGGACTTGGCTATGACCAAAAGAACGTTGCGATTGACTTCAACATCGGCAACATCTTTCTGCCGTTTGCACCAAGTGCGGTTAAAAATCTCACCTTCGGTCTTGCAATTCGTGGAAGATTTTTGAATGTAGAGAAATAGAGAATCACGGTTAAAATCGGCTGATGTCGCGTCCGAAGATGCGTGAGCGAATCCAATCGAAGAGCACTTGCAGTTTGTTTTTGAAACTGACGAGTTTGGTGAGGTAGGCGGCACGCCAAAAAATCCACGTTAAAAATCCGCTCCATTTCATAAACGGCAAATCCGCGAGGGCTTCGTCTTTGCCGATATAGGCGAGCATGCCGAAGTTCTGACGCTCAAACGGTGCAATATCCTTTTCGGCTTTGCTTGGGGCAGAGACTTCGTTCAAAAGTTTGGCTAAATACTTTCCGGCTTGCATTGCCACTTGTGCGGTGGCGGGCTGTGTGTAGTCTTGAAGGGTCGCACAATCGCCGAGCGCGAAGATGTCTTTCTCTCCCAGAACGCGCAAATATCGGTCGGTGAGCAATCGTCCTGCGCTATCTTTTTGAAAGGGCAATGATTTTACAAACGCATTCGCTCCATTGCCTGTCGACCAAACAATAAGCCCTGTTTCTAAAACTTCGCCGCTCGATAAATAAACTTTTCCGGCCTCAACTTTTTTGACGGGCGTGTTCATAATGAACTTGATGCGTCGGCGTTGAAAGAGTTTAGTGGCATATCTTGAAAGCCGTTCGTCGAAGGTGCTCAAAATTTGTTTGCCTGCCTCCACAAGTGTGATGCGTGCATCTTGGACGAGGTGCGGAAAATGCGCTTTGACCTCGTCGTCAAAAAAATCGGCAAGCTCTGCGGCATACTCGACGCCTGTTGGTCCACCTCCAACAACAACAAAGTGCAGTAATTTTTTGCGCTCTTCTTCGCTGATGGTAGGAAGCGATGCCGCCTCGAAATTATCCAACACTTTTTGACGAATCGCGCGCGCATGCGCAAGTTCTTTGAGGAACAAGGTATGCTCTTTCACCCCTTCAATGCCGAAAGTATTGCTTTCCGCGCCGACCGCAATCACGAGCACGTCGTATTCAATCGGAAATTCTTTTCCGTCAAAGACACTTTTGCAGCAAATAACTTTGCGAGACGTATCAAGCCCGACGGCTTCTGCCTGAACAAAGTTCGCGTAACTTACTGCCGTGCGAATCGGCTCAGCGATGCTTAAAAATTCAATCGTGCCGACGGTTGTGCTCGGCAACAGCGGAGAAAAAAGAAAGTGATTGCGAGGGCTGACAACCGTAACGGCATAGCGGCTGGGCGAAAGGTTTTTGAGTAAACTGAACGCGCCAAAACCTGTTCCAAGAACAACTAAACGAGGTGTCATTGAATGAGCGATTTAAGTGATACGCCAGTAACATTCACTTAACGATGTGAAGTTCTACACCGTTGTGTTTAACTCTGCTTAATCAGTCGGCAACCGATTCAACTGAAACGCTCAAAGTGCGTTCAAAGACATCTTCAAACATATCTTTGGCACGCGAGACTGCCCACATTTCGATTTCCGCATCGCTCATGATGGTCAGGCGCAGTTCAATTTTCTTGGCAGAAATTTTGGCTTTAACGCCGCGCACATTCTGCCGATGTGTTCTATCGAGTGCGTTGGCAATGCGCAACATCGCCGCACAATATCTGACCACTTGCTTGTGCTTTGATGGAAGCGCCTGAAATGTTTCGTGTTCAGGCTTTGGTGGCGATTTACGATGGTAGCGCGCAATGTGTGCGATAATTTGAATTTCGTCGTTGCTGAATCCACGCAGTTCTCCGTTAAGAATGATGTATTGACTGTGTTTATGATGCCCTGATGGTGAAATGAAGTAGCCGATATTGTGTAGTAAGGTTGCGTATTCCAAAAGTTCTCGTTCGTGAACTGTCAAGCCGTGCAAGGGTTGCAATTCATCAAAGAGTTGAAGCACAAGGTTTGCAATGTGAATCGAACGAGCTTCGTCCCAGTAGCAACGGCGGGCGAGTTCAATCACACTGCGACGGCGCACATCAGGTATGGCATAAATGAGCCGAAACTCTTCAATATGCTTGGAGAGGTAGTCAATCACCATGCCTTCACGCAACGCATATCCTGAAATCGTTATCTCTTTAAGATTGAAGAGTCGAAATATCACATCGAACAAAATCAGTCCAGGGATAATCAAATCAGCGCGCTTCGGGTCTAATCCTGCGATACTTTTACGTTCGCTTGATTTCATCGGCATAAGCCGTTCATATAGCTTCTGAAAGCTTTTGCGCGAGAACGCATTGCCGTTGAGCGACTCAAATGCTTGTCCGTTTTCTTGTATGAAAATCATAGAGGCGATGTTTTCCGCTGTGCCGCTGGACGCAATCGCCATATCGTAGCCGAGAGATTTTGCGCATTCGGCAAAAGGGTTTATCTGTTCGATGAAAAATTGCTCGAGCTCGTCTTGCTCTTTTTCGGTTGGCGGGTCGTGCTTGATGAAACGGTCATACATTCTTGCTACACCTAACTTTTTGCTCTCGGCAAGGTAAAGTTTTTCGCTGTCACCAATCATGAGTTCTACTGAGCCGCCACCGACATCAATCATGAGGGCTTTGCGATTGCCAATGCTAATGGCTTGACGAATGGCTAAGTAGATAAGACGCGCTTCCTCATCGCCTGAAATGATGTCTGTACGAATTCCAATTTTTTGCGAAATAGTTTCCATATACGCTCCGCCGTTTTTGGCTTCGCGGATTGCGCTTGTAGCAAAGGCAATGATGTGGTGGGTTTCCACGCCGCGTTGCTCAGCAAGTTTGCGAAAGCGCATGAGCGTTTGAAGCCCTTGCGACATGGCTTCTTGCGAGAGTTCTTTGGTTAAGAGACTGCCATCGCCGATGCGAATCATCTCTTTTGCGCGGTCAATGGTCAGAAAACTCATATCGGGTAACAGTTCCACAATAATCATGTGGAACGAGTTTGTTCCTAAATCAATCGCCGCAAGGCGCTTTGGATTTTGCAACAGCGACATGGTAACAGGTTAGCGTTGTGGTTTTATGGTTAGATTTAAGAATTCTCATCGCGCAAAACACTAAGCCGAAACAGAGCCGATTTGCATGCGCGATGGTTTAATGTTGTGTCTGAGTCGAGGGGGAGGAAAATGAAAAAGCCCCGCAAGCTGCGAGGCTTTCATCAAAACTTCTCATTTAGATTTCGCAAGGGCTTCCGTTGCTTCGGCGTTTTTTCCAACACGCGCGTAGAGTTGCCCTAAGAACCGCCAAAAGTCCTTGCTATTACTGGCTTCGGCGGCGGGTTTCAAAATTTCGATGGCTTTTTCATAGAACTTGTAGTGCCCCGTGTATTCGGGGGCTTTTTTGCCGCGCTTTTTGTCTTTGGGTTTGTTGGCTTCTTCATCGGCTTCGGCAAGTTTGAAGTAAGCCACAGCGGCGTTGTAGGAGCATGCATAATCCAAGAAGGACGGATTCGTGTCAATCACTTTTTTGAACTGTGTAATCGCGCCGTTGTAATCTTTCTTTTCGTTAAGAAGCGTGCCGTAGAGGTAAAGCATAAGCGAATTGTTCGGCTCAACGGCTAAGGCTTGTTGCACTATCGTTTCGGCTTTGTCGTATCTCTTCACAAGAAAATAATTCGTAGCGAGCAGGCGATTGACTTCGGGCGAGCGTAAGTTTTTCGCGTAAGCCGTCTCAAGTGTCTTGATGGCTTTTGCGGTGTCTTTGAGTTCGCCTGCGTAGATATTAGCAAGTTGAACATAAAACCCTGTATCCGTTGGAGCAATACTGATGGCTTTCTCGAGTGTTTCAGTCGCGCCGTTGAAATCTTTGAGCAAGACTTTGGAGTTGGCGAGGGCACGATACGAAGCGACACTATCGGGCTGAATAGCAATCGCACGATTGAGTTTCGTAATTGCTTGCTCGAGCAGTGCCTGCTTCGTACTTTCGTCGCTCTTTTCGGTGTAGGCTTGGTTGAAGAGACTAGCCCCAGCATTGTATTCAATGCGCCATACTTCGCCAAGAAGCAAGGTGGCATCTTTCAAATCGGCTTCGGAAATTTTCATGCCGGGTGAGATGGCTTTTTTAAGCGCGATGGCGGCGGAGTCGTTGTATTGCTTGACGTAGTAGGCTTTTCCTAAAATGTAATAAGCCTCACCGTTGGTTGGGTCAGTAGTGGTGGCAGTGGTTGCCGCCTTGATGGCGTCGTCGGTGTTGCCTTGTCGGAGATAAAGTTTCGCGCCTTCAACGTCGGCACTTCCACATCCGCCATCAGCAGCAGTCAGCACGCTGAAAATGGCAGCAAAGATGAAAAGATGAATAAGTTTGTTTGACATGAAAGGAAAAGTTAGGTTGAACAAACCCGGTGAAGATTTTTTTGTAAGAACTGTTTGTGAAAAATAATAATAGCAAAAACGATATGCTTTTTCAATTTTGCACAACTGATTTTTCTTTCTACTTTAATCTAATCCTTCGCTCAAATTTTGCACAAATTGTTCGCACAGAAATTACGTTCAATGAAATCACCTAATAAACCCACACAGGAAACCCCGATGATTTCCAG
Source organism: uncultured Chlorobiales bacterium (assembly GCA_938003965.1). Taxonomy (GTDB): domain Bacteria; phylum Bacteroidota; class Chlorobiia; order Chlorobiales; family Thermochlorobacteraceae; genus JANWWM01. The sequence goes on along the minus strand of CALKXI010000053.1, from coordinate 12,405 downwards.
TTCAAACAGCGCGCCGAGTGGATTCTCTAAAAAGTGGATTTGGGGAGCGGTTGGCATTGCCTCGGCACTTGCCTTAGGCGTGGCAGTGTCGCGTTTCGGCTTGCCGTTTCGACTGCGCAAGGAAAAATCCTCTGAGAAAACCGAACTACCAACTGCGCTGACTGCCGAGTGGCAACTCATTGAGAAAATCGATCGCGCGCTTCAAAAAGCGCACATTCAGGGAATCGATGTGTATGTCAAAAACGGCAAGGTCTTGCTTGTTGCAACGCCTAAACAACAGCATGACCTTTCAGACGCACGCGACCTAATTCTTGCGCTTGATGGCGTGCAATCGGTTGAGACATCTGTCAAAGAGCCTTCTATTTCGTCTTCTAGATCGACAACAAATACTGCGTCCTAATCGCCTGCTCGCATGAAAGTGGCTCTGCTTTACAATCAAAAGCCCGACCTACCCGAAAACACACCGAAATATCAAAGCGATGAATTTGCTGAGTGGGATAATCCTGAAACGATAGACGCCGTTGCCAATGCCCTGCGTGAGCGATGCGACGTCGTCAAGATAGATTGCAATCCTGCTTACCTTCAACAGATTATCACGACGCTTCTCGAGGAAAAGCCCGACATCTGCTTCAACATCACCGAAGGAATTGGAGAGCCAAGCCGCGAAGCGCAAATCCCTGCACTGCTCGATATGATGCGCCTACGCTACACCGCTTCTGACCCTGCAACCTTATGCCTGGCGCTCGACAAAGCGCGCACGAAAGAAATCCTTTCCTATTATCAAATTCCGACGCCTCACTTTCGCGTCATTCACTCACTCAGCGAAGGCATGGTATTTTTGAATGAGCACCATCAATTTCCCCTTATCGTCAAACCGCTTCATGAAGGCTCGAGTAAAGGCATCTTTGAGCGGTCGGTGGTTTATTCCGTCGAAGAACTTTCGCGCCAACTTCGCGAAGTCATTGAGCAATACAAACAGCCTGCGCTCGTCGAGCAATTTCTTTCAGGGCGCGAATTTACGGTTGCCCTTATCGGAAATGGAGAAACGCTCGAGGTGCTCCCCATCATCGAACTGCTCTTCGACCACCTGCCGAAAGATTCACGAAAAATTTACTCCTACGAGGCAAAGTGGCTGTGGGACGACCCCGAAAATCCCGTCGAGGTTTTCAAGTGCCCCGCGCCAATTTCCAAAGAACTTGCCGATGAAATTGCCTCTCTCTGCAAACGCGCTTTTCGGGCTTTGCGCTGCCGCGACTGGGCACGCATTGATGTTCGATTAAACGAACACGGAAAGCCGTTTATCATAGAAATCAATCCGCTTCCCGGCATTTTGCCAAACCCTGACGAACACTCATGCTTTCCATTGGCGGCACGCACGGCAGGAATAGATTTTAATGCGCTCATCAACCGTGTGCTCGACGAAGCCCTTAAACGCTATAATCTCGCCATTTAGCCGCTGAATCGGTTAAATTATCTTTCACACATCGCAAAAAGAACTTTTATGCCGAAAAAAGTGTAATAAATTTTACCTCAAACATCTGTCTGCTGTTGTAAGTGCCTATTTCATCACGGCTTAGCGAAACGCCTTAACATTCGTAAGCACATTGTAATCACGGTGCACTCGCTCCCAAAAGCGATGAGCATTGCTTAATAAACATCATTTGACGACAACCGAACTCTGTTTGGAGTAATCATAGACGCAAACATGGACTCAAGGCAGAAAGAACCTTCTAAATCGAACATTATGACCGCAAGAGAGGTCGCTGTTAAAGTCCTTCGTGAAGTTGATTTTGGCGGTGTGAAGTCTGACACGGCTATCACAACGCAGTTTTCCATCTCGCCGCTCGATGCCGTCGACAAAGCCTTCGCCATGCACATGATCTATGGCACGTTGCGCGAGAAAATGAAAATCGACTACATCATTCAGCAGTTTTACAAGCACGATTACAACAAGATGGACGCCGATGTGAAGAACATTTTGCGCATTGCCGTCTATCAACTGTTCTACCTTTCCAAAGTGCCGAAATGGGCGGCGGTCAATGAATCTGTTGAATTAGCGAAGCGACTTAAAAATCAATTTCTTGCAAACCTTGTCAATGGCGTGTTGCGCAACATCGCCAACAACATCGAGTCGGTAAGTTTCAAGACCAAAGGCGGCACGTTTGCCGACCAAATCGCACTTCAATACTCGCACCCGAAATGGCTTCTGGACCGATGGTTAAAGCGTTTCGGATTCAGTGAAGTGCAAGAACTCATGTCGGCAAACAACCAAATTCCGAAAATCTCTTTCCGAATCAACACGCTCAAAACAACCATTAGCGCATTTCGCGAACGGCTTACGCAATCCAACATTCCTTTTCAAGAAAGCCCTGTTTTCGGCTTCATCACCCCTGAACGCTTTTTCGACTTGGAAGAATTTTTGAAAGAGGGATTGGTGTCGGTTCAGAGCGAATCGCAAGGCATGGCGTGTTTGCTGCTCAACCCCAAACCCGGCGAACGCATTTTGGACATGTGCGCCGCCCCCGGCGGAAAGTCAACCTTCCTTGCCGAACGCATGAACAATCTCGGACACATCACCGCCATCGACCTTTACGATAACAAACTCCAACAAATTCGCTCACAAGCCGAAACGCTCGGAATCAACATCATCGAAACCGTCAAAGGCGACGCGCGAAAATTTGTGCCGACCGAGAAATACGATAAAGTCTTGCTCGATACGCCTTGCTCAGGCACAGGGGTTTTAGCGCGTCGCGCCGAACTGCGTTGGCGTCTCTCTCCGAACGACATTGTTACGATGCAAAAACTGCAACGCGAACTTCTCGAAAACGCCGTGCGATGCGCCAAAGATGATGGCGTTATCGTCTATGCGACTTGCTCGCTCGAGCCCGAAGAAAATTATCGGCAAATTGAATCGTTCCTCGAAGCACACCCCGATTGGCGCGTGCAAAGCGCAAGCGAAGTGTTGCCTGCTGAACTGCACCAATACGTCTGCGAATCGGGCGCGATTGAAATTCTGCCGCATCGACATCACCTCGACGGCGCGTTCTCAATTCGCTTGGTCAAAAAGTAATCATGAGCAATCAAGGCATTTCGATGCGACCTTCAAAGACAATTTCGGCAGAGCCGATTAAATACACATCTTGAAAAGCGTCGTCGAATTCGACTTGCACCTGCTCACCACTTTGCACATGCAGCGTTACCGTTTTCGCGCTGATTTTTCCTAAACGATAACTCACCACCGCCGACGCCACACAGCCTGTTCCGCACGCCAGCGTTTCATTTTCGACGCCGCGCTCAAAGGTGCGAATCCGAATCGCATCAGGCGCAATCACACTGAGAAAATTCACATTTGTGCCTTCGGGAAAGTGTTGTGCGTTGGTGCGAATTTTTCTGCCCTCGTTAAACACATCAACCTGTTCAACATCTTGAACATAGACAATCGCGTGTGGTGAGCCTGTATTGATGAAATAAGTTTCGTAACCTTCGGCGATGAACCTGTCGCGAAATGCTTTCGGCGGCGTCATTTGGAGTTTGACTCGACGGTCAGGCAAAATTTCGGCGTGATAAGTTTCGCCATTGGCTTCAAATGTAAATTGTGTTTTATTGATGCCGGAGTGTTGTGCAAACCGCGTAATGCACCGTCCGCCGTTGCCGCACATTGAGCCAAGTTTTCCGTCGGCGTTGTAGTAGCGCATGGAAAAGTCGTAACGGTCTGATTCTTCCAGTAAAATCAAGCCGTCTGCGCCAATGCCTGTGCCGCGCTTGCACCACTTGGCGATTTGTGCTTCAGAAAACGTGCGCTTTTCGGCGCGGTTATCAATCATGATAAAATCATTGCCCGCACCCGACATTTTCGTAAAATGAACCGTCATGTAACTCTGAATTGAATTGCGAATGAAACGAATACTGATTGGACTTCTCTTGATTGCGCCAATGCTGAACGCGCAAAATCGTGGCGATTACCAACTTGCCGAAAGTTTCTTTCAAGCGCAAAATTACGAACAAGCCGCCGAGCGATTTCAAAAACTTTACGAACAAAATCCCTCTTCTCAACTTTACTTCGACCGCCTGCGCATCTCGCTCTACGAATCGCGCCAATACGACAAAGCCATCGCGCTCATCACGAAAGAATTAGACCGCAAGGAAAATCGCGACGCCATGCTACTGATGCTAATGCAGTGCTATTATGCCAAAGGCGATAGCAAAAAAGGCGACGACGCACTCCAACAACTCATTTCACGCGCAAAGGATATTCCCGAATTTGCCTCAATTATTCTTGCGCTGAAAAAGGAACGCATGACCGAGCGCGTTGCGAAAGTTGTGCTTGAATCGCGTCAAAAATTGCGCGGCTTAATCGAGCGCGCCGACATGCTCTTTGCCGAAGACCTTGCCGATGCCTTTCTGTTTCTCAATCGCTACAGCGACGCCACGCGCGAATACCTCAAACTGCTCGACTCCGATATGCCTGACTTCCAACGCATTCGCGCGCAAATTTCCAGCTACGCTCAAAAATCAAACCCCGACTTGCTTCGTGAAACCATCAAAGTCATTGAGAAAGAAAAAACGAAGTATCAAGATTTGCCGCGCCAACTTATCTCGCAACTTCTGCTCTCGCTTTACATGGAACTTGGCGATTTTGATAGTGCTTATAGCGAAGCCCTTTATCGCGACCGCGAACTCAATGCAGGCGGCGGACAACTCATTGCTTTTGCGCAATCGGCATTGGCTCAAAATGCTTTGCCTGCCGCACGAAAAGCCTTTCAGACCGCCATTGCAATGGACGCCAGTGTGCACGCCATTCAAATGGGCAAGTTAGGACTTGCGCGCGTCTTGGAAGCCGAAGCCCGACAAGCCTCAGAAAATCAAGTTCAGAAAGCCACCGATGCCATTCTTGCTTACAAAGATTACGCCAACACCTACCGCCAATCGCCTGAATCGCCCGAAGCCCTTTTGAGCGTTGCCGAATTGCAGTTTCAAATTTTGAAATCCCCTTCCGACGCCAAATTCACAATCGAGCAACTCGCTCAACGCCACCCCGACGCGCCTACGCTACGCCGCGCTGAATTGCTTTTGGCACAAGTTTTTTTCGCACAAGATAATTTTTCAGAGGCACGCGAAACCTTGAACGCGATGCTTAATCGTCCGTTCTTAACGCCGCGCCTTAAAGCCGATGCTGCGCTCTTGCTCGGACAACTTGCCTACTACGACGCCAACTTTGACGAAGCCCTTAAACGCTTTTCTGAAATCGAATCGCCTCGCGAAGCCAGTAACGACGCGCTTCTTCAACGCCTCGCCATTTTGAAAGGACTTGGCGATACGCTTAAAAATCCCAAAGCCCTCGATGCACTCCGACGCTTCGCGCTCATTGAAAAACAACTTGCGCAACAAAAACACACGGTCGCGCTCGAATCCATCAAACAGTGGCTGAGCGACTTTGGCGGCTCAATTCTCACCGACGATGTGCTCTTCAAAAAAGGAACGGTTGAGGAAATGCTTGCGCCTAATCGTGCATTGGAAACTTATGAGCAACTTTTAGGCGCGTATCCGAAAAGTTATTACGCCGATAAATCGCTTTTTCGGCTTGGAATTCTTGCTGAAAAAATTTTGAAAAATCGCGACAAAGCCATTGCGTATTTTGAACAACTTATCAAAGATTATCCGCGCAGTTTTTTGGTAAAATCGGCTCGCGAAGAATTGCGCCGCTTGAAACAACCAAGTTGATTATTTTTTCAGACAACACTTCTCGAACATGCTGACGACGCAACTCACCGAAATTCGCCCTGCGTCCATTTCGCTGGGGCGCGGACTTGACCTCAAAAATCCTGTTCTGCTTGCAAGCGGAACGGTCTCTTACGGCGAAGAACTCTCCAAACTCACTGACCTTTCCAAACTTGGTGGGATTGTTACCAAAGCCATTTCGCTCGAGGTGCGCGAAGGCAATTTGCCGCAACGCATTGTTGAAACACCAGCAGGAATGCTCAACGCGATTGGGCTTGCCAATGTCGGCGTTGAAAAATTCATCGAGGAAAAAATGCCATTCTTGCGTGCGCAACAATTTCACACCGTTGTCAACATTGTGGGTAAGTCTGTTGATGACTATTGCGAGGTCGTGCGTCGCTTGGAAGATGTGGAAGGCATTAGCGGCTATGAAATCAATCTTTCTTGTCCGAATGTGAAAGGCGAGTGCATCATTTTCGGCGTCGATGAGCGCGCCACATTTGAAATCACAAGCGAACTTCGAAAATGCACGAATCGGCATTTGATGATAAAACTCACGCCGAATGTAACCTCTATTGCTACGATTGCCCTTGCGGCAGAGCGCGGCGGCGCAGATTCCGTTTCACTGATTAACACGGTTGTTGGAATGGCAGTCAATTACAAAACGCGCAAACCCTTGCTGAAAAATGTAACGGGCGGGCTTTCCGGTCCTGCCATTAAGCCGATTGCGCTTGCGAAGGTTTGGGAAGTCTATAACGCCGTTAAAATTCCGATTGTCGGCATGGGCGGCATCACCAATTTCGAGGACGCGATGGAATTTTTTCTCGTTGGGGCAAGTGCTGTGCAAGTTGGAACGATGAATTTCGTCTCGCCGAACATTGGCGCAACCCTTGCCGAACAAATTGAGCATTATTTTTCTACCGAAAATGGTGTTGCTTTCAAAAATTTTATCGGGTCGCTTGAAATTTAACTTTACAGATTGATGAAGATTCGTAGTGAGAAAGAAATTTTACACCCTGTTAATGAAACTCTGCTTAGCGGCTACCGTATATTTGCATCAGTTCAGGTACAATTTGTTCTTTCTCACACCAAAGACTCTGATCCCTGCTTATCAGAGCCTCCTTTGTTGTTTTGTTGATAGAGGGACTCGGCTATAGGGCAGCCGAGTCTTTTTTTTCGATACTTTTCGGAATACTTCGGCACGCTTATTGACGCTTGTTAAGGCATCTAAGAAAACGCATCATCGTTGCGAAAATGACCGGCGATGTGTAACTTTTTTGACAATTTAACTTCAAAATTATACAATACACGTCATTTACACACCTAACGATTAGGAGGCATTCAAGATGAGCAAGAACAAATTTGAATTTCCGACAGAAGAAAAATTCCGCGCCGCCATTTTTGAAAATATGGGCATGGCGATTTGCGTTACGGACGAACACGGCAACTATGTGGAGGTCAATGATGCCTATCTCAACCTTTACGGCTACACCCGCGAGGAGTTGATTGGCAAGCATTTTTCAATGGTTGTGCCCGAGCATTATCGCGCTGAAGCCACTCGCATTCACGATGCGTTTATGGCTGGCGCGCCCGAAATGCCTGCTGAATGGGTCGTGGTGCGTAAGAATGGCGAACTGCGAAATGTTTATGTTGTGCCAACCTTGATGGTCAAAGATGGAATGAAGTGCAAAGTAACCGCGATTGCCGACATTACGGAATACAAGCGCGTTCAATCGGCACTCAAACCGCACGGCGAAGTAGTCAATGCGTAATGGTCAATGTGTATCTTTTCGAGGATATTCAGAGAAGGCGTTCACTCGAGCGCCTTTTTTGTTTTATGCGTCTCGTTTGCGAATCAATCCAAGCGACGCGAGTTCAGATAAAATTTTTTGTTCAATTTGTTTGCGACGCGCGCGCTCAAACTTTTCGCGACACTCCTTGCACCACTCATAGTGCAACATGCCTTGCTTGAAGGATTTTTCCGTTTTTGTCTGAAAGCATCGTGGGCATTTGATTTTTTTCATTTCACACGCGATTTATATTTCCGCTTTCTAACAAACCTTCGTTTTATGCGATTCATCATTCTTTTGAATTTTGTTCTTTTCGCTTCGTTTCTTTCGGCGCAACCGCTTCCCGAGCACTCTATTCCGATTGGCGAACCTTCGGCGCACATTAAATTTCTTGCTTCTGACGAATTAGAAGGGAGAATGACGGGCGAACATGGAAACAACGTCGCCGCGCGCTACATCGCTACGCAGTTTCAACGCTATGGCGTGAAGCCTATCACGCCGAACTACTTTCAACCGATTTCATTCATCAAACGCATTCCGCCAAAATTGCTCGCGCTTAAACTCGGCAACCGAACCATTAACAGCGACGACCTGCTATTGCTCACAGGCGACTCAATAAACGCTTCCGCAAAATTGGTTTATGTTGGCTTTGGAATTGTCGACAGTGCCAGCGGACGCGACGACTACCAGGGCATTGACGCAAAAGGCAAAATTGTTGTGGCACGTCTCGGCACGTCAGAAGAAGATTCGCCGCGCGCGCTTTTCGGCGCATTCAAGCAAAAACAAGATGCCGCCAAAGCCAAGGGCGCGCTTGCGTTGATTGAACTATACCGATTTAGTTTTCCATTTATCAGCCTCAAGCAATTTTTCGGCGGCGGGAGTTTAGCGATAGACGACGGCACTTCAACGACGGGCACATTTACCCACATCTTACTCAACGACGATAACTCGGAAATCAGGAACGATGTTCAAACGAAAAAGAACCTTAACGCCACGCTTCAAACCGATGGATACAAAGAGCAAAAGGTGATTTCAAACAATGTCGTCGGAATCATTGAAGGCACAGACCCGAAGTTGAAAGAGGAATTTGTCCTGCTCTCGGCGCACTACGACCACATCGGAGTTAAATCGACGCCGAACTCAACCGATTCCATTTACAACGGCGCACGCGACAATGCGATGGGCACAACTGCCCTGCTCTGCGCCGCACGCATCTTCAGCGAAGCCCCGCCGAAACGGAGTATTCTTCTGCTTGCGTGCACCGGGGAAGAAATGGGCTTGCTTGGCAGTCAATACTACGCCGAGCACCCGCTTGTGCCGCTGAATAAAACCGTGTTTAACCTTAACATCGACGGCGCAGGCTATAACGACACCAGCATTGTTACGGTTATCGGATTAGAACGCACAACCGCAGAACCAGATATTCTCGAGGCATGCAAAGCACTTGGGCTTGGTGCGGTTCAAGACCCCGCACCCGAACAAAATCTCTTCGACCGTTCCGACAACGTCAGTTTTGCGCGCAAGGGCATTCCGGCACCGACCTTCAGCCCTGGCTTTCGCGCCTTCGATGATGCGATTAACAAGTTTTATCATCAAGCCGCCGACCAAGCCGACGAGAATTTCGACTTCGCTTATCTTCATCGCTTCGTCAAAGCCTTTATTCATGCGGCGCGGCGCATTGCCGATAATCCTTCTGCACCGCAGTGGAAATCGGGCGATAAGTATGAACCTGTCGGAAAAAAACTTTATGCAAAGTAGCCGATGAACCCAACGCTTGCTCGCTGGGCGCAACTTGCCCTGACGCTCACAGTGCTCTTGCATGCACTTGCCGCCTGCAAAACGCGCAACGTCGAGATAGTGCAAGACACCAAAAAGGAACTCCCGGGCGCATTTGGCGGAGAACTCTTTTTCAAGTGGGGAACGCGCAAAACCGCGATTATTCAAACCATGCTTGCACGCGAAAACATTCGCACGGATTCTCAGCACGAAAAAACATTCGTAACGCCTGAACTCCATTTCAAAGGCGGCATGCTTTACGGTATGCGCGTTGCCACATGGGCGTTTGCCTTTGGCGATTCCGTCCGCGCCGATTCGCTCAATTCCATCGGATTGTATTTTGCGCAGGTTGTCTTTGAGGGCAATGAAAAAACCGATGAACAGTTCAAACGGCTCGATAGCCTTATCTGTGCGCAATATGCTCTCAAGTCAATGATTACAGAATCAACAGGAAAAATCGTTTATCGCTTTCTCAATGGCGATGAAATTCTCTTGGCACTGGTCAAGATTGGAAAGAAACCGCCGACGATTTCGCTCGAGTATCTCAATCAAAAACGGCTTGATGAAGGGTTGGCGTTAGTGGAAAAGCGATGAAAGAGGCGTTTTCGAAGGAAGTGAGCAAATGCGGAACACAAAAGCGGCACTTGATTATACATCTTTGAGTAGAGCCGTCTCCTGAACAGGCACTTTTCCTACCTCTTCAATCAGACGAATACGCTGAACTAAAAACAGGCAGAGAATCGTTGCGCCAATCGCAAGCAAGCCAACAAGGTGGTAGTTTGTCATGGTTCCGTCCGCCGCTTTGCCGACAATCAATCCTGCCACAAAACTCGATGCACCTGACGCAAGTTGTTGCGCCGAGGAATTAATGCTCATAAAACTTCCGCGCGACTTCGGTTCAACGCTCGATGTTACAAGCGCAACTGCCGGCACTAATCGTCCATTCATCGTAATCATAAACAGCGTTGTAATCATCAATGCAAGCACGAGCGGCACTTGCGGCACATTAGTAATCGCATAAATCACGGCGATTGAACTAAGCGACATGAACGTGAAGACTTTGGCTTTGCCGAATCTATCCGCAAGATGTCCAACAAAGCGCGAGGTAAAAATGGTTGCCGCGCCGCCAAAAAAGTAAATCAAGGGCAACTCCGATTCGCTCATGCCTACATTCGCCACAAAATACGGACTGATGTAAGGAATGACGGTAAATCCGCCCACCATCAAGAGCATCATAAACAAGAGTGCGTTTCGGTGATTCGGCGTAGAGACAAGCGCGTAAAGTTTTTGAATGGCTTCCAATGGCGTTTCGTGTGAGGCGTGGGTTTGAAGATGTCCGCGCATGCTTGGCAGTTCTTTGTAGGCAAGCGTAAGCGCAACTGCACTCAACGCGGCGAGCATAAAAAAAGGAAAATGCCACCCAAAGTGATTGGCGAGATACAGCCCAATCGGCACGCCGGCAACGGAGGCAATCGAGAAGGCACTCATAACGGTGCCGGTTGCCGCGCCACGTCGTTCTTCGGGAATGCAGTCGCCAATGACGGCGAAGATAAGCGCGCCGAGCACGCCGCCAAATCCGCCTGCTACAATCCGCGCAAGCACAAGCGTGAGATAGGTCGGCGCAATTCCGCAGAGAAATGTGCCAATCGTAAAGCCTGAATAGAGAAATAAAAGTGCGGTGCGTCTATCAAATTTATCGATGAAAAAGGCACTTAAAAATCCTGTAATGCCTGCGCTGAATGTGTATGCTGAAACGATGAAGCCAAATTCTTGTGGGGAAATCTCGAAGACGCGCATCAGTTGCGGTCCGAGCGGCATCATTATGACGAAGTCCAATACGTGTGTGAACTGGACCGCAACTAAGACAAAAAGCAAGAGCCATTCGTGTTTGGGAGATGTGTCAGAAGAAGCTGTCACAAGTTGGTGATTAAAGGTTCGCGCAAATTTTTGAGTCTCTCAAAAGAACTCACTTCTTTGCGGAAAAAATTTCGCCCTCGATTTTTTCTTCAATGGGTTCGCCATAAGCGGAGTGCAAAATTTCTTTGACATTGCGCGCAATGTTCTGTGCAATGTCGTCCGTCGGCAAGTCGTCTTCATCTGTTCCGAATGGGTTTTCAATTCTTTCGGCAATAAACTCAATGCCAACCATCACATAGAAGATAAACGGCACAATCACCACTGCCGCCCATCGGAAATCATGAATCAGTCCAAACGGTAGCGACAAGACATATCCTGCAATGAAGCGTTTGATGAGCATTGAGTATGAAAACGGAATCGGCGTTTTTTTAATGCGCTCCATGCCGCCGAGCGCGTCGACAAGTTCGTTGAGGTTTTGAGAAATTGCTAAAAACTGCTCTGCTCCAATTTTGTTTTCTGCACGAAGCGTTTGAACTTGGTTCGTCATGATTTTCACGACAGCAAGGGGCTTGTGTGCCGCGTCAGCCACCGTGCTGCGATAAGCGTTATCGAGAATCTGTAAATCGGAATCGGTGATTTCATCGCGCAAGTGTTTGGGCAAAAGAATAGCAAAAGCGGAAATGCATGATGCGAAAACGTGTCGCGTTTCAAGAGATGATGGGTCTAAATATGCATCGAGTTTTATCGCGAGATTGCGTGCGGAGTTGACGAGCGCGCCGAAGAGTTTTCGTCCTTCCCACCAGCGTTCATATGCCGTGTTCGTGCGAAAAACCAACACAAGCCCCAGCACCACGCCCATCAAGGTATGCACTGTGAGCGGAATCTCAATTTTGTAGAGACCCTTTACGAAATCGAGATAACACACCACAGCAGTGAACGCCGCCATGACCAACATGCTTGGCAAGAGGCGACGAATTTGACCCGCCCGAAAATCAAACAGAAAAGAAAACCATAATCGGCTATCGTATTGAATCATTTGAGCACAATGCTGTTAGAACTATCCAGCAACGATACTTGACCCGTTTCAATATCGTAATACGCTCCAACAATGCGAAGTTCCTTGCGCGCTACTCTTGGCTTTAAGACAGGCTCAGAAGATTGAAGCAAGTGAACCGCATGGTAAATGTTCGCTCGAACTGCCGCATCTAAATTGTGCTTCAAACTATCAGGCAGGCTTTTTTCTTCGGCTTCACTGGCGATGTAA
>CALKXI010000052.1 GCA_938003965.1 uncultured Chlorobiales bacterium | reverse complement strand
CTGATTTTGCTGTGATGCAAGGCAGCGAGATTATTGGCATTGTAACACGCCGTGATGTCTTCAATGCGCTCTCGTCAGACACGCGTGATATGTATGTTACTGAAATTATGCGCCGTAACTTCCTTACCGTGCAAGCAGATGCTTCACTCGACGAAGTCTATGCACTGATGAATGAGCGCGGCGAACGCATTGTGGCTGTCTTCAATGGAGCAGATTATCTTGGTCTTGTTAGCTTGGAAGACCTCAACGAAGCGTTTGCCGTGCTGGCGTTTCTCGATAAGCAGCAGCAGCTTAAAGCGCATCAACCCGCTGTTTAGCATCTATCACTGTTCTGCTTCACATTTTTTAGTGAAACGTGTATTTTTGCGTAGGTCTAATCTCATCACTTCAATTCATTTTTCATTCGGAGTTTGCATTGATGCACCTTAAAATGTCTAAATTTTTTTTGCCTTTTTTACTTCTGATTTTCACTACTTCTTTCCAAGTATCCTCAACGCCCGATGCTTTTACTCCATCCGAAATGGCTTCATCCGAAGTTAGCGACTTTGATTCGCTTACGTTGCTCTACAAAGGCGAAGAGCGATTCCTTGCTAATGTTAAGCAACTGACTTTTGAAGGCGAAAATGCTGAAGCCTATCTCTCGTTTGATGAAACAAAAATTGTTTTTCAATCTCGTAAGGGCAACGGTGACTGCGACCAAATCTATATCATGAACTTAGATGGCACAGGCAAACAATTAGTCAGCACGGGCAAAGGGCGCACTACGTGCTCCTACTTTTTGCCTGATGGGAAAACCATTCTTTATGCTTCCACGCATTTGGCAGATACAGCCTGTCCTCCACCCCCGAGCATGGCAAAAGGCTACACTTGGGCACTCTACCAAGGCTACGATATTTTTTTTGCAGATACCAATGGCGCCAACTTACGCCAAGTTACTAACACACCCGGCTACGATGCTGAAGCAACGGTTTCACCTACAGGCGACAAAATTATCTTTACTTCTGTGCGCGACGGCGATTTAGAGCTTTATGAAATGAATTTAGACGGGAGCAATCAAAAGCGTTTAACAAATCATCTGGGCTACGATGGCGGAGCATTTTATTCATGGAACGGCAAAAAAATCGTCTTCCGTGCCTCATCGCCCGATTCCACCGAAGCCGAATCTTACAAATCTCTTCTCAAAGAAGGGCTCGTGCGCCCTAATAAAATGGAACTTTTCGTTATGGATGCTGACGGGAGCAATCGCAAACAACTGACTTTCAACGGCAAGGCGAATTTTGCGCCGTTCTTTTACCCTGACAATCGCACGATTGCATTTTCTACAAATGTCGCCGATACACAACGCGGGCGAAATTTTGATATTCATTTGATTGATTCTGAAAATCCTGAAAAGTTAGTTCGCGTTACCTTTTGTCCTGAATTTGACGGATTCCCTGTATTTACAAGAGACGGTAAGAAAATTATTTTTTCTTCTAATCGTAACAGCAAACGCTATGGCGACACGAACGTGTTTATTGCTGATTGGATTTTTAAACCTTAACTCTAATCAAATCAACTCAATCACATTAACTATTAAATCTTCATCACTATGGGCACAGGAATCTATGTGGTGCTCTATTGGGCGGTTGGCGTATTCTGCGCCATTCTCTTTTTAGGCGAGGAACTTTTCCCTCAAAAAAAGCTGGAAAGAGATTGGAAGCGAACTTTATTGGTTTTCACTTCTCTGCTTCTCGTGATTTTTAATGCGTTTATCTACAAGAACTCTACTGAAACGATGGGGCGACCTTTGGACTATCTCTCTATGCTTGTTTTCGGGTTAGGTAACGGAATTTGTGAAACCTTTATCTTTATTGCGTGCTTTAAGCTTGGTGAATCTTGGATGGCAAAATATACTGACAAAAAGCCATTTTTATTTTTAGGGGGGTTGTTGATTTTTATGGCTTTTAGCGGTTTTATTCATGGCACATTTTGGATTAACGAACTTCCGCCGCACCTCACTTCCGACCCTGAAAAAATGTTCTATAAAGCCTTCTTTATGCCACTGCAACTGGCTTTAGCGATTAGTTGGGCGTTAATTTACTTTCTATATCGTGATATTTGGACTGTTGCTTTTTTGCATATCCTTGTAGATGTGTCAGTTATTTACTCTATCCACTATTCCTTATTTTCTCGTCACATTATTACTGCTGGACTATGAAAAAATTTGAGGGAAAAGTATTAGTTGTCGGCGCAACAGGGCGCACAGGGTTGTGGGTGGTTCGTCGCCTACAACATTACGGTATTGAAACCCGCGCATTCGCTCGCAAAGCCGATAAACTTGCCGAATTTAGAAATCTTGAAGTTTCACTTGGCAGAATTCAGAATGCTTCTGCCCTTCGTAGCGCAGTATCAGGCTGTAATGCTATCATTTGCACCATTGGCGCAAGCGAACTAATCGGTGAGTCCTCTCCTGTTCAGGTGGACGGCGATGGGATTATTCGTCTTGTGGATATTGCACGAGAAAATGATGTTAAGAAATTTATCTTGGTTAGTTCTATCGCTGTTACGAAGCCGTTTCACCCACTCAATTTATTTGGTGGCGTGCTTTCTCAAAAACTTCGTTCAGAAAATCACCTTCGGAGCATCTATGGTAAAGATGGTTTTACCTACACGGTGATTCGCCCCGGCGGCTTGAAAGATGGCGAGCCATTTAAGCATCAACTTCAAATAGGCAAAGGCGATAGAATTTCAGGTGTGATTGATAGAGCCGACGTGGCAGAATTAGCGGTGCTCTCTCTTTGGGTAAAGCGCGTTGAGAATGAAACGTTTGAAGTTATTCGCACATTGCCCGCAGAGCAAAAATCGCTCGAGCTTTATCTCGAAAAGATTCAGTAAGCAATTAAGCAGTATGTTCTAAAAAAAACGAGATTTTAATGACTTACAAAAAGGTATCTGTTGAAAACTTACTTGAATGGTTCTCAAAACATAAGCGCGATTTACCATGGCGAAAGACCAAAAATCCCTATCATATTTGGATTTCAGAGGTGATGCTACAGCAAACGCAGGTGGCGACCGTAGTTCCCTACTATCATCGTTTTTTGGAGAAATTTCCTACCATCAAAGCGTTAGCAGAAGCACCGACCGATGAATTGATGAAGTGTTGGGAAGGGCTTGGCTACTATGCACGAGCTCGTAATCTGCAACATGCGGCGAAAACACTGATGCGGGAGCATGGCGGTAATCTTCCGAGAACGCGAGAATCTTTACAGTCGCTCAAAGGTTTCGGAGCATATACGTCGGCAAGCGTTGCTAGCCTTGCCTTTGGCGAAGATTGTGCCGCAATCG
Organism: uncultured Chlorobiales bacterium; assembly: GCA_938003965.1. Taxonomy (GTDB): domain Bacteria; phylum Bacteroidota; class Chlorobiia; order Chlorobiales; family Thermochlorobacteraceae; genus JANWWM01. Next base: position 11,828 of record CALKXI010000052.1, on the reverse strand, counting down.
ATGGCAATGCGCTCCGCGTGTTTGCGCGGCTTTATGCAATTGCTGACGATATTCGCTTGCCTGCTACAAAGTCCAAAATTGAGCAATTAGCCACGCTTAATCTTCTAAAAGGTAGAGCAGGCGAATTTAACGAAGCCGTGATGGAACTCGGTGCAACCGTCTGCACGCCCAAAAATCCGCAATGCTCCGCATGTCCTCTCAATCAAGACTGTGCCGCTTTCCAGCAAGATGCGGTTTCATCTTATCCTTTTAAGTCAGCAAAGCCGAAAATTCCGCACAAAGAAATTGCGATTGGAATTGTTCAGCGTGAGGGCAAGGTGTTAATTGCACTGCGCCCGCCAAACGGATTGCTCGGAAACCTTTGGGAATTTCCGGGCGGAAAGAAAGAGGCACACGAAACCCTTGTGGATTGCTGTAAGCGCGAAATCGCAGAAGAAACTGGAGTACAAGTGGTCGTCGGTGAGCGCATTGCCGTTGTCAAGCACACTTATACGCACTTCAAAATTACGCTTCATGCGTTTTTATGCGCCTATCAAAGCGGTGAAGCGCATCCTAAAAGTAGTCAAGAAATTCGCTGGGTTGCTCTCCACGAGCTTAGCCAATTTGCGTTTCCCAAAGCTAACCAGTCGGTTATTAAAGCACTGCTTTTAAGGAGCGAGCGCCCGATACCAACGCTGTTTGATGCTTGATTCCCGAGGTCAATGTCCTAAATAAATCGATTGGTCAGGAATCAGGACAGTAACATCGCCATAGAGTTTAGACTGACAGCCTAATCGCGAGGAGAGCGTAAGTCCGACGGCTTCGTCCAACTGTTCTTCTTCTTCGTCTGTCATTTCGTTCAGATTCTCCATTCCTTCTTTAACAATCACGTGGCAAGTTGAGCAAGCGCATACGCCGCCGCAGTTGTGTTGCAGATGAATCGCGTTTTCCATACAAGCGTGAAGAATTGATGTGCCTTCATCTACTTCGAGAACAACACATTTATCAGGCTGGTTATGGAAAAGCAAGGTCAGTTTATGGCGTCGGGGCTGGGTGGAATCGGTTAGAGTATGTGCAGTACTTGTTTGAGTCGTCATTGTCCTTTGAGATTGATTGAACTAAATTTAGAACAACGAACAATTGCGTGCTCTTTGAACGTTTTGAGTGAGGGTGTAACGCTTACAGGCGGGGTTTGTTTCGGAAACGTAATTCCATTTCGCGCACTTTGAGTTGAAGTTCCTCTATGGGAAGTTGTAAGTAATAATTGACAAGGTCTCGAATCATCAGAAGGCGTGAAGAACTGTCGGTAATGAGTCCCTGCTGTCGTTTTTGTTCCAAGATTTGATATAGGTTAGGACTTTGAAGCTCCTCGAGAGTAAGCACATAAAGCTCATTACCCTTTTGAGCACCGTCGCGAATGGCTAATTTTTCAGGTGCAACTTGCGTGGGCGGCGCAGGGGCAGGAGTTGCAGGCGGAGATAAGGTTAGTGCTGAGCCAGCGTGTGGTGTACCAGATTCACCTCTGGCTTTCATCATGCGATTGGTTGTTTCACGCAATCGCTGTGAAAGAATTTTAATGAAGTTGAGCAGGATTTTAATGGATTCTGCTGGGCGGCTCTGCAACATTCGGTCGAAGTTATACTTCGGCATTACAAGCAGTTCCGAGTATTCTTTGACAACCGCCGAGGCGGAGCGTTTTTGCTGTTCAAAGAGAGACATTTCACCGAGCAGTGCACCTGGTCCAAGCGTTGTAAATACTTCGTCTTCGCCTGCCGCATTCTTTTTTGAAAGTTCAACCTTGCCTGACAAAATCACATACATAATTTGACCCACAATCAAGTTCTCGCGAAACAGCACATAGTTTGGCTCAAAGCCTTTCACGAAGGCATATTTGGTGATTTGCTCATACTCTTCCTGTGAAAGTCCTTCAAAAATAGGAAAGGTAGTTGGATCAATTTTTTGCATTGTGGATATTTACCTTCAAATAGTTTTTTTGTGGTGCTAAATATAAAACTTGTCCGTGAAAACAATCTAATCGTGGTGCAAATGCACGTGATGATGAGCCTTACTTCTCTTTTCAGTCAAAGACGTTTGATGGTGCCCAATATGCTTTTGGACATGCCCGTCTTCGAGTTGAATGGTTACATGGTCAATGTTAAAGCGTTCTTTAAGTAACTTATTGATGCTGAGAATTAAGTCTTGACTGCAATCATACTTATCAACCACGATATGACAACTGAGCGCATTAACACCTGACGTAATTGCCCAGATGTGAAGGTCGTGCAGGTCGACGACGTGCTCATGTGCTCGAAGTTCTTTTTCAATGCATACGATATCTACGTCTCGCGGTACACTCTCCAAAAGCACGTCGACTGACTCGGTCACCACATTCCAACCGCCACGTATGATGAGCATGGCAATGAATATGCTAATAACGGAATCAAAGGCTTGCCAGCCCGTCAAGGCAATCAATCCAGCCGCAACCAAAACACCGACTGAACCCATCAAATCCGACAGCACATGCAAGTATGCGGCTCTGACATTGATACTACTTTCTTTTGCGCGGTGCAGGAGCAAAGCACTCATCACATTTGCCAGTAAGCCAATCGCACCGAACAGCATCATATCGTCAGTATGAACTTCTCTTGGCGAGCCGAAGCGCGTGATGGCTTCGTAACAAATGAAAATCGCAATCAGGCACAGAATGATTCCGTTGAGCAGGGCGGCAAGAATTTCAATGCGGTAAAATCCATAGGTGCGATTTTTCGTCGCAGGCTTTGAAGCCAAGTATACAGCAAGAGAACTCACCAGCAGTGCAAACAAATCCGTGAACATGTGCCCTGCATCAGCAATAAGCGCAAGGCTTCCGCTAATCACCCCCCCAACAAGTTCGACTAAAAAGATAACCCCTGTAATTAGGGTTGAAAGAAATAAACCCTTCGAGGCTGTCGTACACTTTTTGAGTTTCTCTTGATAGACGTGATGATTGTGTTCCATTCGTCAGTAAAAGTTATGCCGCATGGAAATTACAAAATCCGCAGCAGACTTATTCACGATTTAAGGAGAGTTTTTCAGAAAGCTCTGTTGCCCGTTTTGCTGGATAAAGGCTTGCCAAAATGGTAATGAGAAACGCCAACAACGCTGTCCACACAAAGTCCCACAGTTCAATAGCCACCGGATAGGCTTTAACAATAAAGGCATTCCCATATGGAAGTTTAACAAGTCCATACTGCGCTTGAAGAAACGCAATGCCATAGCCCAGCGCAAGCCCGCAGGCAACACCGATTGAGCCGATGAGCGCGCCCTCAATGAGAAAAATATGCTGAACATCTTTGGCAGTCAATCCAATGCATCGCAGGAAATATAAATCGCGACGCTTCTCAATTGCCGTCATCGTCAGCGAGCCGATGAGCGAGAGCGACGCGACAACGATAATGAGCATTAAGGCGGCGAAACTTCCCCACTTCTCCATTTTCATGACGCGAAAAAGGTCGCTGAACTTGTCTTCAAGCCGCGTCAGTTGAAGCGTATTTTCCAATCCATTTTCCTTGATCCATTTTTTCACAGCAGTCTGCAATGCCTCGTCGGATATAGGCTTTCCGAAGACGTCTTTTTTCGGGCGAATATCAATTCCAGTTACTTCGTTTTCGGCGTAATCAAAAATGCGCCTGCCTGCGTTCAGCATCGCCAAGACATACACGTCGTCATAGACGCGGTGCGTGCGAAAAAAATTTTCAACGCGCATGATAGGCACAGCAGGCTGCCTTTTCATAAGCGGATTTTGTATCGCGTTCAACCCCTCGTCAATCATTTTCGCGCTGATGACAGCGATTTCATGTTGATACATTGCCCCAAGCCGATTGGCGACGCCGCCTCCAACGGCAAGGTCTTCATCACCAAATTGCCGCCGCACATCCATGTAACCTGCAAGTTGTTTGATGGCGCTTTGTTCAATCGCTTTCAGGATCACCACACTGCTTTTCTCTTTGGCGGCGATAAGCACTTTGCCCTCAATAAACCGCTCCGCCGACGCCACTTCAGGCAGACTTCGCAATGTATTCAGCATAGACTCTGTTACCTCAATTGTTTGTCCCTCTTTGGCAATAAGTTGGACATTGCTATCAATCGTGAGAAATAGCCCGCTGACAATGCTACGAAATCCGTTCAAAACTGAAAGCACAACGCAAATCACCGTAACACCAATTACAATGCCTGCAATGCTGATTCCTGTGATGATATTGATGCTTTTCGTTGTATTCTTTGCGAATATGAACCTTCTTGAAATTAATGTTTTTATTGCAATAACAGAATTATTCATCGTCGTATCGCTTGAATCGGATTTAATTTCGCCGCAACACTTGACGGAACCAGCGACGCGAGCCAACAAACAAGCACGGTAAAAATGGAAATCATCAGATAATTCACCGGCTTAATTGCAATCGCCAGATTGCTCATGAAGTAGGTCTCTTCGGACAGCGAAATCAAGTGAAGCGACTTCTCGGCTATCGTGAGCAACAGCGCCAACGTGTTTCCTATCGCAATTCCAATCAGCGCCATCAAAAGCGATTGCGAGATAAAAATCGTTTTAATTTGCTTGCCACTTGCGCCAAACGACATGACCACGCCGATTTCTCTGCCCTTCTCCAAAACGATGATCAGCAAGGTTGAAATCACATTAAACGCCGCCACAATCGTAACGCTGACAAGCAGAAGCGGAATGATGTTTTCTTGAAAGCGAAGCCACACGAAAATGTTTTGATAAATCTGAAAAATCGTGCGCGCATACATTGGAAATCCTACCATGGCATCTAACTCTCTGGCAGTTTCTCCGAGAAGGTCAATGTCTTGAACGACAAACTCGTAGCCGCTTATCATTTCGGGCATATCTAAAAAAACTTGCGCCGATGAAAGCGTTGTAAATGCGACAGCGTCGTCAAAGCCTTGTGATAGCCCTGTTTCATAAATGCCGATAACCGTTGCCGTTTCAATGCGCATGGATTTGAGCAGATTTTGGGTATTCATTTCGGCGCGCGTTTCCCCTTGTGAGAACGATTTGGTTGTTGCAATTACGAGCAGCTCATCGCCGACTTTAAGCGCGAGTTTTTGTGCTAACTTCTTGCCCAACAGCAGTGGCAAGGTCGCCTGCGAGGAATCGCCAAAATATGCTCCCGAAATGATTTTATTGCGAATGAAGGCGTTACCGGTCAGCGGCTCAACGGCTTTGAGCAACGCGGGTTCAAGCAATGATGCTCCGCTTGCAGATTTTAGAATTACGTCTTTTTGTAAGAATGGGGAAACTGATTGAACATTCTGAATTTGTTTGGTTTTTATTGCAATAACAGAATCATACTTTACATAGCCGCCGCCGACTCTGACCAAGTGAATGTGGGAGCCAAAGCCGATAATTTTGTTTTTAATTTCGTCGCTGAATCCTTGAACAATCGAGAGCGTGAGAATCAGTGCCGCTGTTCCGAGTGCAATTCCGCCTGTGGCGATTGCGCTAATGAAGGTCGGCTTGTGCGCCTTTTCCCTTTGCGGGAAGAGAAATCGCCGCGCTATCGTAACTTCAAATTTCAACTTTAAGTGCTTTTATTTCAAAGTCTTATTTTGGTTTATTCCAAAACTACAACATCTTAGGTGGCGAGGCTTCTACACGATTGCGTCCTTTTTCTTTGGCTTTGTAAAGGGCTTTATCCGCCGCATTGACGAGCGTTTCGGCGTCCGTGCAATCTTCGGGATAAGTGGCCACGCCTAAACTTGCAGTGAAGTTTCCGTCGGGCTGTTTTTCTTGATTGACGAATACGGCTTCTTCAATCGCTTTACGAATGCGCTCTGCCAACACAATTGCTTCATCTTTTCCTGTTTTTGGGAGCAAGATGGCAAATTCTTCGCCGCCGAAACGTGCAGGCTTATCGGTTTCACGACAGAGGCTTTTTATCAATTTTGCCATTTTGATTAAGGCTTCGTCGCCCAAGACGTGTCCGTTTGTGTCGTTGTAATGCTTGAACTTATCTGCGTCAATCATTATCAGCGAGACGAATTCGCCGAAGCGTTTTGCACGCGCAATTTCCGATTGCAATTCAGACTTGAAATGACGGAAGTTAAAGAGTTTTGTTTTTTCATCAGTGATGATGAGTCGTTCAAGCTCGTTCGTTTTATCTTCAATTTGCTGACCGAAGTTGCGTAACGCACGTGCCAGTCGCGAGATTTCATCGTTGCTTTTGCGCTTTTCAATAAATTCTTCCGACCCTTTCACAACCGCGCTCATGTCTTTGAAATCGTTTTCGCTAACGCTCTTAATGATTTTAGTGAGCTTTTCAATCGGCGTGGCAGTTGTGCTATAAATGACAAGCCCGACGATAATCAGAATTGGCAAGAAAATCGATGCAAGCACCAAGCTGACTTCACGCAGTTGATTGACTTGTTCGCGCACGCTCACCGAAGCTTTGCGTAAGTTATTTTGTTTTAACTCGTTAAGGCGATTTGTTTCATTAAACACTTTTACTAAAATTTCGTTGTATTCCTTCGTCAATTTGGAAGATTTTTCATCAATCGTGCCTTTGGACTGCGCAATGACTTCGGCTTTTCGGAAGTATTCTTCTTGCATCGCTTGAATGCGCTGCACAGTATTTGTCAGCTCGATATTTCCTTCGGCGACTTGCAAGAGTTCCGTGATGTTGCGTTCTAAGGTGCGCTTTGCTTCTTGTGCATCTTTGAGCCAGTTGGGATTTCCTGATGCGACATACTTCCACAAGTTGCTATCGTAGCGAATCAGACTTTTGTTCATTTCGCTGGTATTAACATATTCATTGACGCGCTCGCCGACATAAATCTTGAAGTCTTTATCAAAGGTGTTCAGTTGCAGGAGCGAAAAAATCGGAAAGATAGCCGCCACGATAACTGCGACCAAGAGAAGCAATATGATTTTACTTCGAAATGTCATTGTGCGACAAGTTGGGTTAATCTTGTTTGAAATTGATGACCCAAACAGGCGGCTCAAACGGCACAGCGCCATTTCGCTGAAAGACTTTCTGCCCTTCTTTTGAGAGAAATGCGGCAAACCCCAGCGGCAACTTATCAGACTTCAAGTAAAGATAATAAACGGTATTGACCAGTGGGTATCGGTGCTTATAGACATGCTCCTGCATCGGCAGGTAGTAAGTAGAATCGCCTTCGGGAGCAAGTGCTAAAACTTTGTAGGCGGAAGTATCGCGCACATTCGGATTCAGTCCATTTCGCACATGTGCCATGCCAGTGTATCCGAGTGCGCCTTCAAATTTTAAGACCATTTCTTTCATCTGTGCGGCTGTGGAGCATGGATAAGCGTCGCTTGAAAAATCATCTTGACGAAGCAGTGAATCTTTGAGGAAGTCGCGCTGTCCGTCGTTGCGGCTCATCACAAACAGTTGAATCGGCTGATTTTTTCCGCCAACCTGCTCCCAATTTTTTATCCGCCCCGAAAGCATATCACGTAGTTGCTCCGTTTTCAGTTTGCGAACAGGATTTTTTGGATTCACGATGAAGCACATGGCGTCGTAAGCAATAGGTTTATGCACATAGCTCAAGTCGGCTTCGTTTATGGCGGCAAGTTCATCAGCATTGAGCGTTCGGGAAATGACGATAAAGCGCGTTTCTTTATTGACGAATCGCTCGACGGCTTTGCGCGTCAACTCCGACTCGTTTGTTAACTCCGCACCTTTCCAAATGCGCATAAACTCTTTGATTTGAATATCTAAGAGCGGCGCAATGCTTTCATCGCAAACGATGCTTAACTTTCCTGCGGTTGTGGTTTCTTCTTTTTTGGACGCGCAGTTTATTGCAATAACAGATACTAAAACTCCTACTATCGTCAACCATCTCTTGCTTGCAACTTGACAATAGCGCATTGTTAGTTTTCCGTGAGTTGAATTTGTACGCGTGTTGGCACTAACCCCATTGCATTGAGCACAAACTGTCCGTCCGTTTCTTTTTGGCTAGCGTGCATGTAGGCTGAAAAAATTGGCGGAAAGTTTCCTAAGTTTGTGCGGAAAAACGAGTAAATATCAACGATGAGGGGATACTTTGACTGTGCCACGTATGCCTGGTAAGGGAGCACGGCTTTCGCTCCTTGTTCGTTAGCACGAATGGCAAGCACTTTGAACTTGGTTGTATCAGGCTCTTTGAGGCTCAAGAACGGCTTTGCGCTCACCATGCTCACAAAGCCAATTGCCGACGAATCCTTCGAAATCGTCTCCAAAAGTTGTGCTTCAGTTACAGTGGCTTCGGCTTTATCGGAAAGTTTAATGCCAAGCGTATCTTCGAGAAAATCGCGCCGCCCGTCTTGCTCATGCGGAAGCAGAACTCGAATGTTCATTGGCTTCCCACCAACGGCACCCCAGTTTGTAATTTGCCCAGAGAAAATTTCTCCGACTTGCGAGAGACGCAATTCATCGACCATGTTTTTAGGATGAACCACCACACAAATGGCATCGCGACCAAAGCGGCTCACTTGCGCAGATTTCTTTTGTGCCTCAGCAAATTCTTCAGGCTTCAAGCCGCCGATAATCACGGCGAAGCGCACCTCTTCATTCAGCACAGCGGCAACGGCTTTGCGCGATTTTTCAGGGAATATCTCAATCATCGCTTCCGCTCTACCGCTCAAAAAGTTTTGCTTCATCTGCTTAACCACTTGATGAACAGCAGGGTCAACAAGTGCCCGAATGTAGCCCTTATTCGCCGACTCTTCTCTGTTCGTCCACTCTAAGAGGCGGTCGACGGCTCTGCGATACTCGTAATCGCCCGACATCGCAACCAGCGCGTTGTAGTCCTCCATCGTCAAATCGCCTTTGACAATCAACGCTTTCTGCGTGGCATCATAGCGCACCTTATCCAGTTTCCCTGAGAACGAGACACCTTCGGGCAAGGATTCTAATTTTGCCGACGTTTCTGGTTTGCATCCCGCTAAATAAAGCGCAACGATGAGTGCTCCCAAAACAAGTTGTTTTTTCATCGATATGGTTTTTAATCGTTAGCGAACATGATGCTCCGCTTCCTTTGACGCCAAAAATATTCAGTTTTTGAACATGGCGATGTCTCCAGGCTTACGGAGCATTTTGTTGACCTCCATGATGTGAAGTTCTTCATCGTGAATCATTTGGCGTGCGTACTCTTCCAAAACAACCGATTTATCTTTGACAAGCTCCAAGAGTTCGCGATAGGCGTTCAAACCTTCTTTTTCGTGCTCGAGCGATTCGAGCAAAATTGCACCAATGTCATGGTTATGCGTCTCGAGCAAGTGCCCGATTGAAAGCGACGGGTGTTCGCCAAGCCCTGTGATGAGTTCGCCTGCTTGCTGTGCATGTGCCAGCGATTCAGAGGCTTGTGAGCGAAGCCAACCGACAATCGGAATGCGGTTGTATCCGTAAATCATAAAGGAGTAATGGGTATATCGCACCACGCCTGCAAGTTCGTTTTCAAGAATTTTATTCAAAATCTTTACAGCTGCAGCGATTTCGTTTTCTGAAAGTGTTGTAGCAACCATTGTTGTTGAGTTTAGTGTTAGAACTGCTTGAAATTAAAAGTGGTAATACGGCTTCATCATCAAATATACGACAACGCCTGTAACTGCAACATAAAGCCAAAGCGGGAGTGTCCATCGAGCAATTTTTTTATGCTTCTCGAACTCGCCGCGCCACGAGCGTGCAATCGTAAAAAGCGCAAAAGGCATAATGATTGCCGCCAAAACCACGTGCGTAATCAAGACGAAGAAATATACATAACGAATCGCCCCTTCTCCGCCGAACTTGCTCGCTGGTGCTTGCGAGTGATAAATCACATATGAGACGAGAAAAATGGACGACAAGATAAACGCGCTCACCATCACGGTTTTGTGCGCTTGAAATTTCTGTTGCTTGATAAAGAAAAATCCGATTGATAACAGCACGGCAGTCGAGCCGTTCAAAAAGGCGTGAAACGCCGGTAAGATTGATACATTCACGCCTCCTCCAAACGAAAGGGCTTGCGGAAAAAAGAGCATAAACGCAACAAGGCTCACCACCACGATTGAAATTGCATAGACCAAAAGCGTGAGCGATTTTTCATTGACTTGTTTCAAATCTAATGTTGGCATTTCCGTAAAGCGTTGGTTAGGTTTGTAAGTTAATTTTTGTGTGCAAGTGTTTTGACTTCGGGAAAGTCATTGGCTAATTGGCGCAGTGCCAATTTTATCGAGCTAATCAGGTGCACATCGTTGTAGTCGAAGTAAGCGCGGATTGCGCCGTTGGCATCAATAACAACAAACTTAGTGGCGTGTCCGCCCGGCAGTTTTTCCGCCGCCATGAGAAATCCTTTTTCGCAGAGGTCTACAATCGTTGAAATCTCAGGGTGTCGCAGAAATTTCCACCGCGAATCGGTTACGCCATGCATTTTTGCGTAACGCTGTAAGACTTCTTCAGTGTCGTAACTCGGGTCGACCGTAATTGAAATAAACTGCACATTCGGCGCGTTTTTGTAAAGTTCGTATAGTTCAGCCGTGCGGCGCGACATCACGGGACACGCCGACGGACAGCGCGTAAAAATGAACTCGGCAACAGTCAATTTTCCTTTCAAATCTTCTTTCGTAAATCGATTCCCAAATTGGTCAGTCAACTCAAACTCGGGCAACGTTTGAAGCGGCTCGTGTAACTTCGCCTCTGGCGCATTTGCCAGTTGAATCACCGACATTGACATCACAATCAAACCAATGACGATGACTGCGGCAGTTATGATTGCTCTATTCATAGTTAATTCGTCAGTTCAAAAGATGATGGTTGAGATGCGGTTTGTTTCTGTAATCGCATTGCGCGTTTTTCAGCCAACTTCAAGCCAATCAACCACGCCACAATAAACCCCACAAGCAAACTTGACATCCATTGATGAAAGACTTGAACTGCTTGCGGAATGCCTAATCTCACCAACAATACGCCCACCCCAATTTGAGCAACCGCAATCGCCATAGAAAACTTCACCACGTCGGAAAGCAAGGGCGATAGCCGATTTTCTTTGAGTTGTTTTCGTCCAATCCAGACGATTGCAATCGTTAGTAGCGTGCCATAAATGCTGTGCGCAATTCCAATGCTTCTTGCTTGTTCCAACCAGTCAAATTCGTTGAGCAATGGATATTCGCGTGAGAGCCACTCGAGCGTTTCGCGAACCTGTGTGCCCAGCACAATTTGAAGCATTACGGCAACCCATAATCCAAACACCATTCGGCTTTGATTGCTTTTGATAAGCATATCGGGTTCTGAATTACGCATCTCTCGCGCTTGCATTGCCACATTAATCAAAATGCTGACAATCACGAGCGCCATAACCAAGTGAAGGGTAACGATGAACGGGTGCAAATCGCTTGAAACGACGATTTTTCCAAGCCAGCCCTGAAATGCGACCAAAACGAGCGCGGCGAGCGATGGCACAAGAATTCTCACTTGCTTTGAAAAATTTTTCACGGCAAGCCCTGCAAGAATGAGAATGAACAATCCAACAACGACGCCCACCAAGCGATTCAGGTATTCAATCCAAGTGAGAACTGGGTTGAAGGTGAGTGGGTCGTATTGCGATGGAAGTTGGTCGACACTGGTTGGCGGAATCCACATGCCGTAACACCGAGGCCAATCGGGGCATCCAAGCCCTGCGCCGCTCACGCGCACTAGTCCGCCGATGAAGATGAGGAAATAAACGGCGAAGACGGTCGCTGTCGCCCATTTTTGAAAGGTTGTTACTGCTTTTTCGGGCATTTTCTTTACTGCTTAAAAAATTTTACTACCTGCAAGAACCTACAAAGATACGCTAAATTTGCATGCCCTCTCGAGAAAAATCAAACTTTCGCGATG
>CALKXI010000051.1 GCA_938003965.1 uncultured Chlorobiales bacterium | reverse complement strand
TTGCGCAGAAGTCCTCACGGATTTTGACTTATCATTACACGATATTGATTTTTTCAACTTTCTTACTTACCAAAATCTATGTTGCACATCAAGCGTTTGGTTGTCGTGCTAATTTTAGTGTTGAGCGCGGTTGCCTCGTCGTCGCTCACAGCCCAATCCTTTCAACCGAACTTAAAGCAGAAATTGTTGAGTGCGAAAATTGCGCAGATTTTATCGAACAATCACTACGAGCGTGTTACGCTTGACGATTCGCTATCGGCGGAGATGTTCAACCGTTATTTAGACGCGCTCGATTACAACCGTCTTTACTTTCTGCAATCTGATATTCAGAACTTTGAGATATATCGTTTTTCGTTTGACGACGATTTGAAGGTCGGCAATCTGACTGGCTGTTACGAGATGTATGAAACCTTCAAAGCGCGCTTCGATGAACGCTACGCCTTTCTTTCAAAGTGCGTTTCCGAAGGATTTAACTTCAATACGGATGAAACCTTCAATACGGATTTGCACTCATACCCTTGGGCAAAAGACCGTGCCGAAATTGAAGACCGGTGGCGAAAACTGTTGAAGAATCAAGCCCTTGAACTCAAACTTGCGGGCAAGAGCGACTCTGCCATTGCGGCAACCATCCTCACGCGCTACGACGTGCAGAAGCGCAATTTAGATAAATACAATGCCGACGATGTATTCTCGCTTTATATCAACGCCTTTTGCGCTGCCATTGACCCGCACACCAACTACCTTGCTCCTGCCAGCGCCGAAAATTTCAAAATCGACATGAACCTTTCGCTCGAAGGCATTGGCGCACGACTTCAAACAGAAAACGAATACACGAAAATTTTCGAAATCGTCCCTGGCGGACCGGCATTCAAGAGCAAACTCTTACACAAGGACGATAAAATCATCGCTGTTGCACAAGGCGACACAGGCGCTTTTGTTGATGTGGTTGGTTGGCGCATTGACGATGTGGTCAAACTCATTCGCGGACCGAAAGGCTCAGTGGTTCGACTCAGCATTATTCCTGCCAGCGAGGGCATCAACTCGCCGCCCAAAATCGTTCGCCTTGTGCGCGAAAAGGTTAATCTCGAAGAGCAAGCCGCCAAAAAGAAACTGCTCTCGATTAAACACAACGGCAAGACTTACAAAATCGGCGTGATTACCATTCCCAATTTTTACATGAACTTCGAGGAATACCAACGTGGCGATAAAAACTACCGAAGCACCACGCGCGATGTCAAGAAACTCATCACTGAATTGCAAAAGGAAAAAATTGACGGTTTGCTCATCGACCTTCGCAACAATGGCGGCGGGGCGCTCCCTGAAGCCGTCTCGCTGACGGGCTTGTTCATTCCAAGCGGTCCTGTCGTGCAAGTGCGCAACTTTGATAGCTCGGTTGAAGTGCTCAAAGATGAAGACGGCGAAGTGTTTTACAGCGGTCCGCTCGCTGTGGTGGTCAATCGATTCAGTGCGTCGGCTTCTGAAATTTTCGCAGGCGCGATTCAAGATTACAAGCGCGGCATTATTCTTGGCGACCGAACCTTCGGAAAGGGCACTGTTCAAAACCTTACCTCGCTCAATCGCTACATTCCGATTAAAGAACCGCTCGGCGATTTGAAACTCACCATCGCAAAGTTTTATCGCATCACGGGGAGTAGCACCCAACTTCGTGGCGTTTCGCCTGATGTCGCCTTCCCTTCTGTTTATCGCGACGGTGAAGTCGGCGAAGAAGCTGAGCCCAACGCCATGGCGTGGAGCCAAATTGCTCCTGCCTCTTTTTCGCCTTACGGCAGCGTAAATGATAAATTGCTCGCCGAACTGCGCAAGCGACACGAACAACGCTTGAAAACCGACCAAGAACTCAAAGAGTATGCAAACGATATTGCCGAACTCAAGGCGCGCCGTGCCAATAAGACGCTTTCCCTCAACGAAGCCGTCCGAAAAGCAGAGCGTGATGAACTCGAAAAAAAACGCTTAGCCAAACAAAAGAAAGCCACCGTCAAACCGAAAACCGAACTACCCGACAATTCTGAAGATGACGAGCCACAATCGTCAACCGACGCAGTGCTGAACGAAAGCGCGAGAATTGTTGCCGATATCATTAGTGCTTCTTAATTGTCTTGTTGGAGAAAACTTTGATATAGGTTATGAATGGTAGCGTATCAGTCTTTCAAGTAACCGTAAGGCCGATTTGCGCCTTGTGGATTTGCGCCATGTGGCTTTCTGTTGCGCCAGGTCTGCTTGCTCAACAAGGGTCAGGATTCGATAATCGCTTTGCTACTATACGTGCCCCCGAATTCAACGCCGACATTATCGCCTTCAAAGACGATTCAACTGGTGCAACACGCCTGACGCTCTACACGCGAATTTCTTACAACAAACTTTCTTTCGTCAAACGCGATTCTGCTTTCTACTGCTTCTATGAAATCAATGCCACATTTGTCGACAAAAATGGTCGCCTCACGCATGAAGAACATTTGATGGACACGATTTGCACTACCGACTACCAACGCACGATTGCCAAAGACATTTTTCACTCCAACAGTTTCACCTTCACGCTTTCGCCGAATACTTACACGGCGCACATTAAAATCATTGACCTTGAAAGCCGACGCGAGTATAAAGACACGCGCACGATTACCGTAAAGAACTTCATGCGCCAGGGCATTCATCTCTCGACCGTGATGCTTGTCTTTACGCGCTTCGATTCGCTAACAGGCAAACTCGAGTATTACCCAAACCTCTCTGCCGCCATCATTCAAGGCAAGACCGAACCGCAACTTTACTACGAAGTTTATGTTACGGACCGCGCCATCGATAGCCTCTACCTGAACTATAACATCGTATCAAAATCTTACAAAGACGAAGTGGTCGATGAATACACGCGCACATTTGTTTCCACAGGTAAAAAAACACGCATCCTTGACACGCTCAGCATGCACAAACTCAAAAGTGGCAACTACCTGCTTACAATTAGCGTGTTTGATAAATTCACTAAGCAAGTCTACGACAAAGCAACGCTCTTTTTCTTTACGCGCGTTTCAGGACAAGCCATGTTCATTCGCAACTTGGACGAAGCCATTGATCAACTCGAATACATCGCCGACAGCGACGAAATCGCTAAAATACGCAACGCTAAATCCCAAGAAGAAAAACTCCAACTCTTTAATGCGTTCTGGGCATGCGTCGACCCCACTCCTGACACGCCTGAAAATGAATTGATGATTGAGTATTACAGCCGAGTTGAGTTCGCCAATCAAAATTTCTCATCTTACTTCCCCGGTTGGAAGACCGATATGGGACGAGTCTATATCAAATACGGTCCGCCTGACTTCATTGAGCGACAGCCGTTCAGTATGGACAGTCAGCCATACGAAATTTGGGAATACTATCAACACAACATTCGCCTGATTTTCGTCGATACTTCTGGGTTTGGGCATTATCGTTTAGTCCGTCCCGAATGGGACGCGCGCAATCGTATTCGCTGAACAAATTTTTACAACACCCAATAAACAAAAGAAGCCGCATTGTGCGGCTTCTTTTGATATAGGCAAGGCACTATTGCTGGAACGACAGACAACGGGAATCTGTCCATGCCCTCGCGGTCTATAACGGGCGTGGAGATAAGGAGAGTCGAACTCCTGACCTTTGCAGTGCGATTGCAACGCTCTACCAACTGAGCTATATCCCCATCGTTCAAAGAACTTTTGCAAACTTTTGCAAACTTGAAAATTGAACTTATTTTGCAACGAAAAGATAAAAAACATCCTTGATATTTGCAAGTGTTTTATTGAAAATTTTCATCTTTTTCAGATAAAATTCATTTGGAATTGAAGTGGCAATTTTTAACTTTTGCCCGATTCGAATTGCAAGACATAACAATGAGCAGAAGCCGAACTGCTTCAAACATCAATAACTATGTGGCACAACAACATTCTTGAAACCATTGGCAACACACCGATTGTGAAAATCAATCGCCTTGCTAAACATTTGAAGCCAACCATCTTGGCGAAAATTGAATACACCAATCCTGGCGGTAGCATCAAAGACCGAATCGGCGTGGCGATGATTGAAGAAGCGGAACGCTCAGGTAAAATTAAGCCCGGTGCCACGATTATTGAATGGACAGCAGGCAACACAGGGATTGGACTTGCGCTTGTCTGCGCCGTCAAAGGCTATAAACTCATTGCCGTTATGCCCGATAAAGTTTCACAAGAGAAAATCGATCTGCTTCGCGCGCTCGGTGCCGAAGTCGTCATTACGCCCACAGCCGTTAAGCCTGAAGATCCGCGTAGCGTTTACAGCGTAACTGAGCATCTCGCCAAAACCATTCCGAATAGTTACTACCCCAACCAATTCGAGAATCCGCAAAACCCTGAAATTCACTTTGCAACCACAGGTAAAGAAATATGGGAACAAACCGAAGGTAAAGTTACGCACGTTGTTGCCGCCATGGGCACAGGCGGGACAATTTCCGGCGTTGCGAAGTTTCTAAAATTCAAAAATCCTGCAATTCGGTGCATTGGCGTTGACTCGCAAGGCTCGGCATATCAGCCTTACTTCAAAACCGGTCACGTGCCAACGGAAATAGGCTTGTGGAAAGTCGAAGGCATGGGCGGCGCCAAAATTCCGAAGACCGCCGACTTTCAACTTCTCGACGATGTGATTGCTGTTTCCGATAAAGATGCGTTCAATTGCGCGCGCGACCTTTCACGCATGGAAGGCATTTTCGCAGGCGGCTCGTCTGGCGCAACCATGTTCGCCACGCTTGAACTCTGCAAATCCCTCGATGCTTCCGCTGTTGTGGTCGCGTTAATTACAGACACAGGCGAGCGTTACATCAGCAAAATTTACAACGACATTTGGATGAAAGAAAATAACTTCTCTCGCAGTTTGCGCGGCGATAAGTCAAGCCTCACCGCACTTGACATTGCTCTAAACAAGCGCGAAAGTCTGCTTTACGTCGTCCCCGAAACAACGCTTGCTGACACCTTTGAGTTAATGCAACAACACGAAGTTTCCCAAGTCCCTGTGCTGAGCGATGGCGCCGTCATTGGAAGCGTGAGCGAAAATAAAATTTTAAGCATTCTCATCAGCGATGAACAAGCCAAATTCAACAAGGTTATTGGCTACATGGAAAAACCATTTCCGATTGTCGCACCAGAAACCACACTTGCCGATGTTTCCAAAGAATTTACACGCGACAACTCGGCTGTGTTAGTAGAACTTCCCGACTCTACGTTGCAGATTATCACCAAATCCGACGTCATCGCCGCCATTACCGCATCGTAAATGTTCTTTCAAGTTTAACATTCCCTTGCAAAAAGCGAAAGTTTTTTATATTTACAACTTTTTTACAGGAGAAGCCTTGAAAACGCGAATCGTAACAAAGAAAAATTCGTCCGCAAAGCCAAAAGCGACCGATACGAAGAAATCGGATAACGGCACATCAGCCGAATTACGCCCCAACGGACGCGCCACGCCTGTATTTAATGCTGAAAAGCGCGAAGCCATTAAGGCTGGAAAAATTAAAGACATCCATTGCGATGTGTGTGGTGTTACAGGTGGCTGGGAATATGTCGGCGATTGGCATCCGAACGAAGCACCTCGTGATTCCGACATTGACCCGCCCCAAGAAGATAACGAGCCAAAGTATTGGCTTCGCTGTAAAAATTGTTCAGCCGTCTCAGTCATTGAAGAGTGGAAAATTCAAATCAATCGCGAAAAAAATTTGGACGAGTTGACGCTTGAGGATTGCACAACCTACACCCCACAAGGCATTTATCGCATTGGCGATGCTATCTATCATAAAGCCTTGAATAAAATCGGTATCGTGCGTGCGAAACAATTCACAAACAGCGGTGCAAGCGCCATAACGGTTGAATTTCGCGACTTGGGGATGCGCCAACTTCTTGAAAACGTGTCGATTGATGAAAACGGCACGGTTTCAGACCCAGGCAAAAAAGGCAAACTTAAACTCAAGAAGATTAGTAAGCGTTAACTTACGGAATTCATCGTAAAGTCCTTTGTCGTTATTCTGTAATCTTATTCAACTCTTAAATCGCGCCAACATAAAGGAGGTGAATTTCTTGGTAGGCGTTCAGGCTTTAGAAAACGAACCTGTTGACAAGATGCTCAAACGCTTCAAGAAGAAGTATGAGCGTTCAGGTATATTGAAGGAATACCGCTCTCGCACATTCTTTACGAAACCTTCGGTTAAAAATCGTTTGAAACGCTCTCGTAGCAAGCGTCGCGCTCAGCGCGCCAATGAAGAGATGAACACTTAATCTCGTTTCTAATTCAAGGCATAAGGCAATTTCACTTTGAAGTTGCCTTTCTTTTTTATGAAAAGACCTCAATTTCGCGGCACAGTTACAGCCCTTCCACCAGATAAATCCATTTCGCATCGCGCCGCGCTCATCGGCGCAATTTCCACAGGCGAAACCCGCATTGAAAACTTTTCCGCTGGCGAAGACAACCAATCCACGCTTTCTGCGCTTCTGCAACTCGGCGTTTCAATTCGTCAAGACCTTTCTTCAACGCGCACCGTTACCATTCGCTCTAACGGTCTGTTTGATTTGAAGCCAAGCCAAACGCCCATTCAATGCAATAATTCAGGCTCAACGATGCGTATGCTCGCGGGCATTTTAGCCGCACAGCCCTTTCATTCCACGCTGGTTGGCGACGCCTCGTTGATGAAGCGACCAATGAAACGCATCGCCTTGCCACTCTCGCAAATGGGCGCACAGGTTACGCTCTCCGAAGCCGATACCGCACCGATTGAGATTCGCGGCAAGAAACCACTTTCGCCAATTGCCTATCAAACGCCCGTTGCGTCCGCACAAGTGAAATCGTGCGTCATTTTCGCCGCACTGCATGCCGATGGCACAAGCGAAATTTCAGAAGCCATTCAAACGCGCAATCATACCGAAACGATGCTTGGACTTATCAACCCCGATTCGCCCGAAAAGCCTGATAAAATCACAGTGCGCGGCTTGAATCCGATTGAAGCCAAATCGTTTTTTGTTCCTGCCGATGCTTCCGCCTCGTGCTTTCTTGTTGCGCTCGCGCTCCTTTCCAAAAGCCCCGAACTTGTGCTCAAAAATGTTTGTCTTAACCCCACACGCACCGGATTTCTGACGATTCTTGCTGATGCTGGCGCGCGTGTTCAAACCGACCATGTGCGCACCATCAGCGGCGAAACCATAGGCGACCTTATATGCACAAATCTTTCGCTTGAACAGCCACTGCGCGTTTCCGATAAAGCCTTAATCGCCAACGCCATCGACGAACTGCCGATGCTCGCTGTGCTATCAGCATTTGCCACAGGCGAATTTGAACTTTACCACGCCGAAGAACTTCGCACCAAAGAAAGCGACCGCATTACGGCACTCGTCTTGAACTTAGAAGCAATGGGCTTTGTGTGCGAAACCTTCCCCGACGGCTTCGTCGTTAAAGGACGAAAAACGATTTCCAACAAGAAAATTCACATACAAACTTTCAACGACCACCGCATTGCCATGAGTTTTGGGATTGCAAGTTATTTTTGCAACATGGAACTTGCACTCGATAATCCAGACTGCGCCGCTGTTTCATTTCCAAATTTTTTTAGCCTTATTGAGGGCTTAAAACAATCATAGGTTTATTGCAATAACAGAAACAAACTATGCGCAAATTTTATCTTCTTTTGATGCTCCTTTTCAGTGCCGTGCTCCTGCACTCGTGCGATGACACTTCAACCGGTTTCGTAACACCGCCGCCGCGCACGATTTCCTCGTTCCGATTGCTTGCTCCCACTCAAAATGCCACCATCACGCTTACGCCCAACGACAGCCTGCAATTCGCATGGGAAATCCCAAACGACATTGGCACGGTTTCGCGCTATACGCTGATTTTGGACAACGACGACACGCTCACCAACGGGCGCATTCTCACGCTCGAACTTCCTTCTGTTGATACCATTTTTTCAACCCAAATTTCTTATATCCGCGACTCCACAGGCGTGCTTGTTCCGAAAGATACAACTATTGAGCGTGTTGCAATTAAACATCTTATGCCTTATCAAGTTTTATCAAACTTGCCCGCAATTACGCCGCCCAACGATACGCTTTCAACCGATACGCTCTTCTACACGGTCAATGCCACAAGCACCACAGGTGCTGTGCTTCGCTCGACTGATTTTCTCAAATTCGCTTTAATCCTTCAACCTCCAACTCGTCAATAAGATGATTTCGCCCGCTGTGCTTGCGATGCTCCGCTCGATTGTTGGCAGTGAAAATTACCTTGATTCCGAAGCCGATAAAGTCCTTTATTCTTACGACGGCACGCCGATGCTCCGCCAAAAGCCCGATGCAATTTTAATTCCGCGGAGCACGGAAGTTATTTCCAAAATTTTAAGACTTGCCAATGAAGAAGGCTTTGCCGTTGTGCCACGCGGGTCGGGCTCGGGACTTTCAGGCGGCAGTGTGCCTGTTCCAAATAGCGTGGTGCTTCTCTTTCCGCCGATGAACAAAATTCTCTCGATTGATGATGTGAATTTGACGGCGAAAGTTGAGGCAGGTGTGATTACGGCACGACTGCAAAGCGAGGTTGAACGGCGCGGCTTGTTTTATCCGCCCGACCCCGGAAGCGCGAGCATTTCAACCATCGGTGGCAATGTAGCCGAAAATGCAGGCGGCTTGCGCGGCTTGAAATATGGCGTAACGAAAAACTACGTTCTTGCGCTCGACGTCATTCTTCCAAACGGCGAACTTATCACGCTTGGCTCGGAATCGGTTAAAGATGTTCAAGGCTTGAACTTGCGCGATATTTTCATCGGCTCGGAAGGCACGCTTGGCATTTTTACGAACATCACCCTGCGCTTGCTCCCAAAGCCCGAACATTCGGTTGTGATGATGATTCACTTTGATTCGATTGCCGCGATTGGTGAGTTCGTCGCCGAAGTAATGCTTGCACGCATTACGCCCGCCATGCTCGAATTCCTTGACCGCAACACCATTCGCGCCGTTGAAGATTATGCCAAATTAGGACTGCCGACCGACCTTGCCGCGCTTGTGCTTGTTGAACTTGATGGCTATAAACTCGTCGTGGAAGATGACGTTCAAACCGTGTTTGCGATTGCGAAAAAACTTGGCGCGCGCTTCATCAAAGCCGCTGAAAGTGCCGATGACGCCTTGAAATTGAAACTTGCGCGAAAATCTGCCTTCTCTGCTCTCGCTCGCTTAAAGCCAACGACGATTTTGGAAGACGCCAGCGTGCCACGCTCAAAACTCCCTGATATGCTTTTGCAAATTGAATCGTTCGCTAAACAAGAATCGGTGCTTGTCGGAAACTTCGGGCATTTGGGCGACGGCAACCTTCACCCGACTTGCCTTATCAATGAACGCGATTCGGACGAAGTTCACCGAAGTGAGCGTTTCTTTGAGCGCACCTTTGAAGCCGCAATTAAATTTGGGGGCGCGATTACGGGCGAACACGGCACAGGTCTTGCGAAGAAAAAATACCTTGAAATGGCAACTGGCAAAACGCAGGTCGAACTGATGCGCAAGTTCAAAGAAGCCATCGACCCGAATAATATCCTCAATCCCTCCAAAATGTTTGACGTCAATTCGCTTTTCCGCTCAAAGTGCGAGCGCAATTTTTCGCGCGTTGTCAAATAAAAAAAGCCCCGCAAATTGCGAGGCTTCTCTCAAATCATCAACGATTTAGAATCACCAACAACATTAGACTGTTTGTTTCATGGTTGTGGTTTTGCCGTCGCGCTTGTGCGATGTTGCGCTTCCGTTTTCGTCCTTGGCGTGGCGGTCATCTTTCGGAGCATTTGGGTTGAAGATAACCAGTCCGTTTTCGTCCATTAGGACTTTATCATAGTCGTAAGGTCCCCAGAGTTGGCGCGGATTGCCGAGGAAGTTTTCGGTTGGCGGTGGTGAGGCGGTCGTCCATTCGAGCGTCAATCCAAGCCAAGGGTTTTTAGTGGCTTTTTTGCCGTTGATAAGCGACACGGTGAGGTAGCCTGCCATGATTAAAAATCCAACGCCTAAAATCCAAGTGCCGTAAGTGGAAAGTGCGTGCATGGATTGATATTGATCGATGTAGGTGTAATAGCGACGCGGCATACCTTGCGCCCCCATAATGAATTGCGGGAAGAAGGTTACATTAAAGCCGATGAAAATCAGCGCGGCAGAAACCGTTGCCCAAGTTTCGTTATACATTTTGCCGAACATTTTGGGCCACCAGTAGTGCAATCCGCCAAGGAACGCCATGACTGTTCCGCCCATCATCACATAGTGGAAGTGCGCCACAACGAAGTAGGTATCGTGCAAGTGAACATCCACTGAAAGCGTGCCTAAGTAAATGCCGGTCAGTCCGCCAATCGTGAAAAGGGCGAGAAAGGCGTGCGTGTAAAGCATTGGCGCTTGAAAGGTGAGCGAGCCTTTATACATCGTTGCGATCCAGTTGAACACTTTTATACCTGATGGGATTCCAACCAGAAAGGTAAGGAACGAGAAAATCATCGATGCAAGGTCGCTTTGTCCGCTGGTGAACATGTGGTGTCCCCAAACGATGAAACTCACCAACGCAATTGCAACGGAAGAGAAGGCAATCGGCACGTAGCCGAAAATCTTTTTATGCGAAAATGTGGCGATGAGTTCCGAGATAATTGCCATACCGGGCAGAATCATGATATAAACGGCGGGGTGCGAATAGAACCAGAAGAAATGCTGATACAGCACGGGGTCGCCGCCCATGGCGGGGTCAAAGATGCCGATGCCCCAAACGCGCTCCAAAATCAGCAGGACGAGCGTAATCGCCAGCACAGGCGTTGCTAAAATTTGAATAAGCGAGGTCGCATATATTCCCCAAAGAAAGAGTGGCATATTGAACCAAGTCATTCCTGGCGCACGAAGGCGGTGAATTGTAACAATGAAATTCATGCCTGTAAAAATGGACGAGAAACCGAGAATGAACACGCCGAGCGTCATTGAAATCACGTTGGTATTCGTCTCGACGCTGTATGGCGTATAGAATGTCCAGCCGGTATCGACGCCGCCTGTTACGAGCGAATAAAGGCAGAACGACGCGCCAAAGACATACACATAAAAACTCAGCAAATTCAGACGCGGAAAAGCGACGTCTTTTGCGCCAAGCATAATCGGCAAGATGAAGTTTCCAAGCGCGGCAGGAATGGCGGGAATGATGAAGAGAAACACCATAATTGCGCCGTGCAAGGTAAAGAGTTGATTGTAGGTATCAGGACCGACTATATCTTTTCCGGGCGCAATCAACTCAAAGCGGAGCAGCAATGCAAACACGCCCCCCGCAAAGAAAAACAGCAAGACGGAAAACAGATACATTAAGCCGATACGCTTGTGGTCGACGGTCGTCAGCCACGACCAAATTCCTTTGGGGTAATTGAGGTAGTTTCTCTCCTCTTGCAGTTCGGATGCCACTTTCCCTAATGCTTGTGTGGTTGTCATTTTGTTAATCTCCTTTTTCTTTTGCAGTTACTTCGAGATGTTATTTCAACGATTTGATGTAGGCGATAAGCGCGTCAATTTGCTTCTCCTTCAAAATGCCTTGATAAGTTGGCATAACGGGCTGATAGCCTGCGACGACCTTTGCATTTGGTTCGAGCATGGATTCGCGCAGATAGTTTTCATCCACAATAACCTCCTTTCCGTCCGCCATCTTGTGCTTCTTGCCGTAAATGCCTTTCCAAGTCGGACCGGTGTTTGCACTGCCGTCGACGCTGTGGCATGTAGCGCATGCTTTGGAGACATAGAGTTTTGCGCCAAATTCTACGGGCGAAACATTGCCGCCGCTTTCGGATTCTTCAAGCCATTTATTGTATTCGGTTGTGGAGACGACGCGAATTTTGCCAATCATTTCCGAGTGCGACTTTCCGCAATACTCTGCACAGAAGATGTCGAATGTGCCTTGTTTCGTCGGACGTGTGCCAATAACCGTGTATCGGTTCGGAACAGCGTCCATCTTGGTGCGAAATGCCGGGATATAGAAACTGTGCAGCACATCTTCCGATGAAATCAAAAATTTGAGGGGTTTGCCTTCGGGCACAACGAGTTCATTGACGCTGTTCACTCCGTTTGGATAATCAAATGCCCAGAACCACTTCTTTCCTGTTACTTTGATTTCCATGGCGTCAGTCTCAACGACTTGCATGTCGAGGTAAGAGCGGAATCCCCAAAAGAAGACGACGAAGACGAGAATCGTCGGAATGATGGTCCAAGTGATTTCAAGTCGATTGTTGTGAGAAATTGGCGAGGTAAAAAAGGCTTTTCCTTTTCGGCGATAGAGCCAAAGAAATGTGATAGAGACAATGGTAATAAGCAAAAATAAGCCTACCGCCACGTCTGTAATGAAGAAGAAGAGCGCATCAATATCGCTGGCGTGATTAGACGCTTTTTCGGGCATTGAAAACGGGTTCATTTTTTACTCCTTTTTTTGAGTTTATGTTTCCTTCGGGAGCATCGCGCTCCTCATTGTTCATTCAATTCAGATTGACATCTGAACTGGGTTCTCCTTTTAAGACGTGTTTTTTGTGCTCTTGGGCAAAAAGTCGCCAAACGACAGTTGCAAGTATAATCACTATCAAAAATCCACCTAATCGCATCAGGTTCTGCGCAAAGAGCACATAACTGCCCTCTTTGGCATCATAGTGAAAGCACGAAAGAATGATTCTATCAATCGTGGTTCCGATTTTGCCTTGTGAGGCTTCAATCAATCCCATTTTCAAATCGAACCGCTTGTAGTCCATTCCGTAAAGATAGCGGACGATTTTTCCGTCAGGCGCAATCAAATAGGAGACGGCAGGATGTGCGTATTCATCGCGCTTTGCATCATAGAAGTACTTAAATCCGACCGCATCGGCTAAGGCTTTCGTGTTTTCGCTGCTCCCCACGAGGAACGACCAGCCTTGTTCGATGCCAGATTTTCCGAACTGCTCGACGTAGCGCGTTTTCTTTGCCATTGCCAATTCTGCTGTTTCACGCGGGTCGATGCTCACCGTGAGAATTTGATAATCTTTCGCCGGGACAAGGTCGAGCGCTTTGGCGCTGTTGCACACGCCGTTGAGCATTAAGCCGCACAACATCGGGCATCGGTAGTAAGCAAGCGTAAGGAGCACGGGTCTTTTTCCGTCAAGATAGTCGCCAAGTTTAACCGCCTTGCCATATTCGTTTGTAAATTCAAGGTCTTTGGGCAACGATTCGCCGAGATGCTCTTCGACGTCGATGCCTTTGAGTTGGCTTGGATTTTCCAAGACGACTTGTGCGTACGCGTTCGCTATCATCACACTTACAAAGAACAACAGGGCGGTTTTGTTGGCAACTTTCTTGACGATGCTATTCATCTTGTCTGCCGAAAGTTGTAATGCGCGCCATGTCGCGCTGTTCGCGGAGCAGTCGTTGTGCGTTGGCTTGCAAGCGTTCACTTTGCTGTTGCTTTTCAGGCGAATGCTGTTGTTCATTTTCCGCTCTGTTTTCTTTTTTTGCGTTCATAGCCAAACTCCTTGATGAATGTTCTTGGAAATGTCATTTGAAATCGCATGGGAACGGCTAATTCTTATTTTTTGCCGTTTGATCTTTCACGGTTTTGTCCTTTGCAGTTTTTGCATTTGCCGCTTTTGCTTCACCTGACGAAGGTTGTGATTCTTTCAGCCGTCTTTGATAGTCTTCGGCCGCAAGCAGTTTCATTGCTTCGCCGATTGGAATTTGATAAATGCCGTCTTTTTCATTGACGAGTTTATAGGCGTTGAGCCGTTCTTCTTCGCGGGCGCGCATATCGCGATAGGTCGATGAGACGACCGCATTCGCCGCTTGAATTTGCGCTTCCTTGCGGGCGGTGAAGTATTCAGATAGAAGGAACATAATCGTTCCAATCGTGATGGAGCCGATGATAAACATGATGATAATCACGCGGGCGTTGACATCTTCTTTTTCGTAATCGCTTTCCGCCATGAACATCTTTGGTTCTTCGGGTAAGTTTTGCATCGGCGTTTTCACGGTTTCGGTTGTTTCAGTCATAGGTGCTCCTAATCGGTTTAAGCGTTTTTAAGATGGATAGAGGCTTCGATTCTCGGGTCGCCGACGGGCACGACAGAAGCAGACGTGAGGCGATTCCAAACGAACCACATGAACAGCCCGCCAATGCCAACGAAGGTCGCCAAGTGTTGCCACGAGAAGTGCAAGCCGTGATGTGCATCGGGATTAACGATGTTGAACGATGGCATAATCAGCCAATAAAGGTCGACGAACTCCATTAAGAGAAACCAACTCGCGGCGATTTTCATCACCGTGAAATTTCGTTTTGAGGCGCGGAAAATCAACACGAGGAACGGGAGAATGAAGTGTCCGATAACAAGAAACATACTGACATATTGCCAGCCGTGCTCCCAACGATGTTTATACCATATCGTTTCTTCGGGAATGTTGCCATACCATATCAGCATAAACTGCGAGAAGCCGATATACGCCCAGAAAACCGTGAAGCCAAACATGAGTTTGCCCAAATCGTGATAGTGTTCAATTGTCATCACTTCGCCGAGTTTGCTTTTGCCACGCAGATACATTGAAAAGAGCACGACAAAGGCAAGCGTCGCCCACCAACTGCCTGCAAAGAAATACACGCCGAAAATGGTTGAGAACCAATGCGGGTCGAGTGACATCAGCCAGTCAAACGCGGCCACCGTAATAGAAAGTGCGAACACAATCATGCTTGGCGCGCTCACGCCACGCATTTTTTCGGTTACATCTTTTCCGTCGTCTTGCGCAAGCGAGGCTTTGTAGAGCGTCCATGCAATCAGTGTCCAAACGCCGAAGTAAATGTAGGCACGAATGGTAAAGCCAATCGGGTTGAGCCAAGCGGACTTGTGTTGCAGAAGCGGGTCGTTGGCGACGGCTTCTTCGTGCGACCATTCGTAGAGGTCGTGCATGCCGAGCACAATCGGAATGAAGAGAATCGCCATCATCGGAATGGCGGACGCCAGCGTTTCAGGGATTCGGCGAATCACAATGCTCCACTCGGCTCCGACAAGATGATGAATCATGGTGAAAAACAATCCACCTAAGGCAATCGCCATCCAAAACATGAACGCGACGAGATAGGCGAAGTAAAATGTTTTGTGGTCTATGAACAGCCCTGCGATGCTTGCGACCACCCCCGCAACACCAACGCCCAGCGCGACCGTGCCGAACTTGCTTTCGCCTGTCAATTTGAAGTTTTCTGCACTCATTTTAGTTGTCCAATTTTAAGTTCTCTGTTTAATTTTCTTTCAGGTCTTTACTGCTTAACCTGCAACTCACGGCGCATGCTTTCAGGCACATCGGCAACAGTTGCATGTTGGCTTCGTTGAAGTGCGCGAATGTATGCCACAATCGCCCAACGGTCT
The DNA here is from genome assembly GCA_938003965.1 of uncultured Chlorobiales bacterium. Taxonomy (GTDB): domain Bacteria; phylum Bacteroidota; class Chlorobiia; order Chlorobiales; family Thermochlorobacteraceae; genus JANWWM01. The sequence continues at coordinate 20,594 of CALKXI010000051.1, read as the reverse complement.
TCAACCGAAATTTGACTGCGATACGACGGCATATTTCGGATTCCATTGGTAATGGTCAGATAGATGTGTCCATCAGGCACATTGCGCATGCGATTGTCGTGGTAAGTTGGCGCGGGTGTATATCCGCGTTCAACCACTGTGCCTTTGCCATCGCCGACGCGACTGTGGCACGGCGCGCAATAAATGTTGTAGCGTTCTTGTCCCCGAAGCATGGTTTCCATCGTGTAGGCGACGGGCGCGAGAAGAAGCGTATCGCCATCTTTCGTTTTGCCTTCGTAGTAAGCAACGTCATCGCGCAAATAGCCACGAGCCACAGTTCCCGAGACGGGCAAACGCATGGCTGAACCGTCTTCAAAAAATGGATTTTGTGCTTGCGCCTTATACTTTTCTTGGCTATACATATTTTGAAGCAATCGAATCGGTGGGTCTTCTTTCGGCAACCCTCGTGCGCACCCTGAAAGAATCGCGCTTACGCTCAAAACAATAATCCCTATTTTTTTCATTGATTTACTCCGTTTTAATTCTGTTGTGCTAATTCGCCCTCAAGCGGACGGTGAATGATTTCAACATTCTTTCCGCCGATGCTTTGAAAAAATTGCTTCACTTCGCGGACGTTGAACTTTTCGTCCCATACAAAAATCGCGGCGAAGAATCCATCGTCGCTGGCTTTCTTGGAAAATTTATCCGAGTAAAACATCGGGTGAAAAAATCGTGGCATGCGGTTAAGCGCAAACATTCCCACCATCGCTGTAAATCCAGACAGAATCACGGTCAGCTCGAATGTGATGGGAATAAATGCAGGCAAGGCAAAAAGTGGTTTGCCTGAATAAACAACGGGATAGTCTACTGCGCTCGTCCACCATTGCAAAAGCAGTGCGCCAATACAGCCGATTGCGCCTGCGGCGAAGACGATAAAGCCAAGTGGCGATTGTTTCAAGCCCATCGCGTCGTCCATGCCGTGAATCGGGAAGGGCGAATAGACTTCAAAGCGTTTGTAGCCTGCATGGCGAATTTTTTCCGCCGCTTCCAAGAGTGCGCCTGGATTGTCAAATTCAGCGACCACGCCTTCGGCTTCTTCCTCAATCAAAATTTGCAACGCTTTTGCACTCGTCACTTCCGCTTTTTTTCTCAATTCTTCGGCGGATTGCGATTGAAGTTCGTTCATGTTTTCACTCATGGGTTAGTGTCCTCCGTTTTTCGTTGCAAGTTCTGCGACTTTCTCGACTTGATGGGTTTCGTGCCCACGGCCATGTTTATTTAGCGCATGGTCAGGGTGATGCGGATTTGCATGTGGCAAGACCCCTTTGACCTCCGACATGGCCACCATTGGCATGTATCTCAAAAAGAGCAAGAACAGCGTCATAAACAGCCCGATTGAGCCGACAAAGCACGCCACATCGTAAATCGTTGGATTGAAGTATTTCCAACTCGAAGGCAAATAATCTTGCGAGAGCGACGTAACCGTAATGACGAACCGTTCAAACCACATGCCGATATTGACGAAAATCGAGACGATAAAACTGACAGTCAAGTTTGTGCGCATGGATTTAATCCAGAACACTTGCGGGATAATGACATTACATGTGATCATTGACCAATATGCCCACCAATAAGGACCTGTCGCACGTTTCATAAAAATCGAGGCTTCGTAAGGATTGCCACTATACCATGCGATAAAGAACTCGCACCCATAAGCGTAGCCGACCATCATGCCTGTAACCATGATGATTTTGTTCATGTTGTCGATGTGTCGCTCGTTGATGATTTGTTTGACTTGCGGGAACATCCAATAGGTGATAATCACAAGCGTCATGACCATTGCGAAGCCTGAAAAGATTGCCCCAGCGACGAAGTAAGGCGGGAAGATAGTCGTGTGCCATCCAGGAATGATTGAGGTCGCAAAATCAAATGAGACGATGGTATGCACCGAAAGCACGAGCGGCGTAGAAAGTCCTGCGAGAATCGTGTAGGCGCGTTCATAGTGTCGCCATTGTCGATTGCCGCCGCGCCAGCCGAGCGAGAAAAGTCCCAGCAAGGTTTTTCGAATGCCAGGTTTGGCGCGGTCGCGCATCGTGGCAAGGTCGGGAATCAATCCGACATACCAGAACATAATTGAGACCGAAAGGTAGGTTGAAATGGCGAAGACGTCCCACATCAATGGCGAGCGGAAGTTCACCCACATTTGCATGGAGTTCGGCAAAGGCAAGAACCAATAGGCGTGCCAAATGCGCCCCATGTGAATGAGCGGAAACATACCGGCGCAGATAACAGCGAAAATCGTCATCGCTTCCGAAAAGCGGTTAATCGACGTGCGCCACTTTTGACGAAAGAGAAACAAGACAGCGGAAATCAGCGTCCCAGCGTGTCCGATACCGACCCACCAGACGAAGTTCGTAATGTCCCACGCCCAACCCACTGTGGTGTTATTTCCCCAAATTCCAATCCCTTTCCAGATGAGGTAGCCAATGACGGCAAGATACATCGCCATAAACGCAAAGGAAATTCCGAAGAGAATCCACCAAAGGCGAGGCATTTTGCCTTCGGGAACACCACAGATTACTTCGGTAATTGTGTTGAAGGTAGGTTTGCCGTTGATGAGCTCAGGTTCAGGCACATAGACATGATGATGCCCGTTGTGATGCTCTTGTTTGAGTGTTGCTGTTTCCATACTCAGTCGGAGTTAGATGGTTAAGAGTGCTTGTGTGGTCGTGTGCGTCGTTTGAGTGCCGAATCGTCTCGACCTAATAGTTTTCTAAATCGCGTTTCTTTGCTTTTGGTGGCTGTGGTTTTGCTGTATTTGGTTTTCCGTCATACATTTTTCGAAACTCGGCGACTGTGAAGCCGACGCCGCCCAAAAGCAGAAGCGTTACAAACACACCGATAATTAAAATTGCCGTATCGCTCATTGTTTAGTAATCTCCTTCACGCTTTTGCGACTGCGCCAAAGTTCGCGTAAACGCACTTCGGAAATAGAGCGCGAGTGCAACGCCACCCGCCACCCAAATTGCCACCAACGCACCGGCTTCTTGTTCATTGACAAAAAACCAGAGATAGTTTGCAACCGTAAAAGCAGTCGCAATACCGGCTAAAAAGAAGAAATCGAATCGGTGCAGACTGCCTGCTTTGGCTTCTTGAACGGCGAGAAATGCACCCGCCAGAATCAAGAGAAACACAAAGCCGCCGACGCCGAGTATGAGTGATTCAATCGCCATTTCTTCTTGTCATTTTTCTGCTTGCCCAGTTGTTGCAATGTTTCGGAAATAAATGCCGAGTATCAAGTTCGTCGGCACCCAAAGGCTGACAAAAAACGCGCTATTGAGCATCATTTTCTTTTCTTCTGCGCTTGCCGCTCCGATTGACGCAATCAAGAGATAATTCGCCAAGAGGAACGAGATAAACGTTGCCGCAAAGAAAAGCCAATCATATTTCTTGAACATGGTTCGATACCGTTTATGATTGAATTATCCAATCGCGTTTTGTTCCAACTCTGGATTCGGATTTCGCAATTTTGCCAAATACGACGTGCGTGGCTTGACGTTGAGTTCAGCGAGCAAGTCGTAGTTGCGCTTTTGGCGTTTCATTTGCGAGACCTTGCTGTTCGGGTCGTTGATGTCGCCGAAGACAATGGCTTGTGTCGGGCAGGATTGCTCGCAAGCCGTTTTAATTTCGCCGTCTGCAATCTCTCTGCCTTGATTTTTCGCGTTGATTCTTGCGCCTGCAATGCGCTGATAGCAATAGTTGCACTTTTCCATTACCCCTCTGAAACGCACGGTTACATCGGGGTTCATCGCCATCTTCACCGTTTCTGGGACGTTGCCGTTCCACACTGGATTATCGGTTACGTAGTTGAAATAGTTGAAGCGGCGCACTTTATACGGGCAGTTGTTGGCGCAATAACGCGTGCCGACACAGCGGTTATAGACCATCGCGTTAATGCCATCTTCCGTGTGAGCCGTGGCGGCGACAGGACAAACTTGTTCGCACGGTGCGTTTTCGCATTGTTGGCATGCCACAGGTTGATAGACCATTTCGGGCGTTTCAAAATCGCCTGCAAAGTAGCGGTCAATGCGAATCCAGTGCATTTGTCTGCCTTTGCGCGTTTGTTCTTTGCCGACAACAGGTATATTGTTTTCGGATTGGCATGCAATTGCACACGCATTGCAACCGATGCACGCATTAAGGTCAATCGTCATGCCCCATTGATGCCCTTCGTCATGTTTGTAAGGGCGCTCAAAGAGTTTGACTTCTTCATACTTGATAAGTTTTTCTTTGACGAAATCGGGCTGCTTGAGGTATTGGTCTAAGGTGCCTTCAATGACAATAGATTCGCGTCCATCAAGCGAGCCTTGATTTTGTGTTGTGGCAAGTATGTAGTGTTTGCCTGTTGGCTCTGCGGTTCCGTTTTGAATATCCATTCCGTTCAGTGTGCGCAAGGTATAGCAGTTGAACCCGATGTCGTTTCCGACACTGCCTGCAGCTTTGCGTCCGTAGCCGAGCGGAAGCGTGATGCTATAATCGGCTTGACCGGGCACAATCCAGACGGGCATTTCAAGTTCTCTGCCCTGAACGGTGAGTTTGACGACTTCCCTATCCATATCGTTCAAGTGTGTGCGGTCGCCTTCGGGTGCATAAACGCTTTCGCCTTTTAAGCCAAGTTCTTTGGCGGTTTTCAGGCTCATTAGCGCGGCGTTATCCCAAGCCAGTTTTGTAACCGCTCCGGGCAGTTCTTGAAGCCAAGCATTGTTGGCAAAGCGACCGTCGAAAGTGGATTCGGACGGCAGAAAGACGAACTCCAACGAACTCACATTGGGGGCTTTGGTTGAAAATGGATTTTGTTGCATTGCCTGCGAGAGCGCCTCAGAATTGAGCGTAATCGGTTTTGTATCGTTTACCATCGTGAGCACGCCTTCGTGCAAGGCTTTCTTCCAATTTTCTTCGAAGCCGAGTTCGCCGATGCGCTGTTTCCAAGTTTGGCGCACGCAGGTATATCCTGATTCTTCCAAGCCTGTGTTGATGATATTGAGCAGCTCGATGTTGCTCTTGCCTTTGTAGAGTGGCGCAATAAGCGGCTGAATCGGGCTAATTGTTCCGTTGACAGAAATGGCATCGCCCCACTGCTCGAGATAATGTGTTGCGGGGATATGCCATGTGGTTAGTTGTGCGGTTTCATCACGGTATAAGCCCCAATGAATCGTGGTTTTGACCTTTTTGAGCGCACTCTCAACGTTCAAATCTACTGGCGCATCATAAACAGGATTGCCGCCCAGTATCAACAGAGTTGAAATTTTTCCAGCGTTTATGTCTTCGACTAATGCAACCAGACTCTTGCGGCTTGGAACGGCAGCGTCTTTGATGGGACGATAGGAGACCGTTGTGCCCACATTCATCAATGCCGAGTTGATTGCTGTAACTAATGCGTGCACTTCTGCCGATTGATGCCGCCCTGCCACCACAAGCGACGCGCCACGATTTTGAATCAAATCTTTGGCAACGGCTGAAATCCACTTCTTGTCGAACGGATGGGTTGCATAGTTGCCGAGTGCATCGGCGGCAGGAACATTGACGCCCTGTGCGTTGAGTTCCAGCGCAAGTGCCGCGGTGAATGCGCCAATCAAGCATGATTGCAATTTCAACCGATGGTCCGCCATGCCGCCTGTTACGCTGAAGGTGCTTTCAACCACATAGAGGCGGTTCATTTGGTCTTTTCCTGACTCGACGCGCCGTCCATCGGCAAAGCCGCGTGCGTTCATCACATTTTCAGACTCGCGCAAGAAACAATCGGCATCAAGCGCAAGAATGACTTTGGCTTTGCTGAAATCGTAAATCGGTTGAAGCAATTCGCCCGTTGCCAGTTGGATACCGTTGAAGATGTTTTCATCGCTGACGGCTTCGTAGACGGCGATTTTCGCCTTGGGATAGGTCGCCATGAACTCGCTCATCAAGCGCGAGAGCGTTGGCGAAGCATACGATTCGGTTAGTATCGCCAAGCCTTCCCCGCCGTTGGCTTTAAAGTCGAGGTGCTGCTTGCGCCAGAACGTGACGAACTCGTCAAATGACGATTCACTGCCGTTTTTGTAAACCGCTTTTGAGCGGTCGGGGTCGTACAGTCCCAGAATCGAGGCTTGAACGAATGTATTGGTGCCACCTGCCGAGGACGGATGTTTTTCATTGCCTTCAACTTTCGTCGGTCGTCCTTCATTGCTCTTCACGAGCACGCCGTAAGCGGAAAGTCCAAACGGCATGGTGGTGGCATAGTAGTTGGCAATGCCCGGCACAACTTCTTCGGGCTGTTTGACATAGGGCACAATTTTCTCAACGGGTCGTCGGCACGCCGAAAGCCCTGCCAGTGCGAGCGATGCGCCCATGATGGTTAAGAATTTTCGGCGCGAGAGGCTGTCTTTCATCAGTTCTAACTCTGCTGCACCTTCAGGATATTCGCTCTCGAGCCAACGGCGAAATTCAGGCGAATTGGAAAGTTGTTCAGCACTGCGCCAATACTTTTTTGCGTTTGAATTTTCTTCTGCGGTAACAGGTTTCGGTGTGCGCTTCATATTACAACTTGATTACAACTTTGATGTTTGTTACGGATTTTATCGATGACACGCGCCGCAATCGACGGGCGGTTTAATTTTCTTTTCGGCAATGAGCCTCGCTGCAAATTCAGTTTGATTAGCCGGTGCAACCCAATCCATATTGGTTACTTCGCTCTTCGGACGTAAATGTGGTTCAGGATTGCGATGGCAATCCAAGCACCAGCCCATTGAGAGCGGCTCAACTTGCGAGACCCCGCGCTCGTCCATTTGCGCTACATTGCCATGGCAACTCTTGCACCCCACGCCCACATTGACATGAACGCTGTGGTTGAAATACGCAAAGTCCGGAACCTTATGCACCTTTACCCACTCAATCGGTTTGTTCGTGGCGTAGCTTTCGCGCACGGGCAAAAGCTTTTCGCTCTTTGGCAAAACTTGCGTGTGGCAATTCATGCAAGTTGAGGTTGCAGGAATGCTCGCATGCGCCGACCTTTCAACGCCGATGTGGCAATAGCGACAGTCCATGCCTAAATCCCCCGCATGCAACTTGTGGCTATATGGGACAGGTTGTTTCGGGCGGTAGCCGACTTCCAAATACTTTGGAGAGCCGAAATACCAAAACCCAAACGACACCACAGCAACCGTCGTGAGCACCCCTGCAATCACAAACATCGGGATTTTATTCGTCCACTTCGGAAAAATTTGTGCCATACTGCTTTCAGTGTTTAGAACGTTTGATTGAAATTTTTCAAAACAACATTTGAACAATCCTATCCAAAATCAATGCGGCAAATAAGCCGAAGAGATAGGTGATTGAAAAGAAAAAGAGTTTTTTGGCGGATTGCTCCGAATAATTCTGCAACGTTTCCCAGTTGCGCTTGATGAAGATCGCGCCCAAACTCACAGAGGCGACATCATAAATCCATCCGCTGTGAATAACGGCGAGCCAAAGGCTTACGAGCACCGTGAGAATGGTGTAAGCAAACATTTGCTTCAGCGTTTCTCTTTCGCCTTTGACGACGGGCATCATTGGCAATCCGGCTTTGATGTAGTCGTCTTTGCAGTAAAGTGCCAATGCCCAAAAGTGCGGCGGCGTCCAAAGAAAGACGATGAGAAATACAAGAATCGGCTCGAGAGTGATTTCTCCTGTAATGCCTGCCCAAACACCAATTGGCGCCATTGCCCCTGCTACGCCGCCAATGACGATGTTTTGCGGCGTGTTCGGTTTAAGCCAAAGCGTGTAGAAAAATCCGTAAAAGATAATCGTGCCCAGCGAGAGCATCGCGCTCAGCCAGTTGAACATCAACCCAAAAATCAATACCCCGATTACGCCAATTGCGATGGTGAAAACGAGTGCGTTGGTTGGTTGAATTTTGCCTTGTGGAAGTGGGCGACGCTTTTGAGTGCGCGCCATTTTTGCGTCAATATCGCGTTCAAAGAATTGATTGAGGGCGTTGGCACAACCGCCTGTGAGATAAACCGCAAGCAGAATTGCACCGCACTTCATCGGGCTGGAAAGTAGCGACCCTTCAATGAATATGGCAACCGCACCAGAAAGCACAACTAAGAGCATAATCGTCGGCTTCGTCAGGAGAAGGTAGCTTCCGACGGCTTCCGAAAAGTCACTCTTATGAATCAACGCGGCGTTCTGCATCGTCTTTCGATACTGCTATGCAGTCAGAGACTGCGTTTTTGAAACGATGAGATTAACTTACCGACGGTGAGAAGTGTATCGGTGCGCCTGTGCAATGATGCAAAAGAGAACGGCTTTACTGGCACTGATATTACTACTCATCTTTTTTGTCGGCAAATTGTCTCCTTGGCAATTTGCTTGTTCATCTTTAATGTTCTCCTGTAATGTTATTCTCCTAAACTTTATCTAACTTATCTCGACATTGCGCTAATAATACAACGAAACGAATTGATTTGCAAAGCAGTTTTGGAAAATTTTTCAATTTTCTTGTAAGTGCTTGTCAAATCAAGCGTTTATCAAATCAAACATTGCGCCTTTGACAAATTGGCTCTGAACATTTTACAGATTGTCGTAGGTTTTTCTCTATCTTCGCGCTTCAACGCAATTACTTATGCGCTATACATCACAAGCCATAGAAGTTCTCATTGAGGAGTTTGCCAAGTTGCCAGGCATTGGCAAAAAAACGGCGCAACGGCTCGCGCTTCACATTCTTCGCGAAAAAACAGAAAACGTTGAACGCTTCGCCAAAGCCTTGCTCGACGCCAAAGAAAAAGTGGTTTATTGCGTCGAGTGCCAAAACATGACCGATAATACTGCCAATCCCTGCATCATTTGCACCAGTCCGAAGCGTAACCGTTCATTGATATGCGTGGTCGAATCGCCAAGCGATGTGATTGCATTTGAAAAAACGAATCAATACAACGGACTTTACCATGTCTTACACGGCGTTATTTCTCCGCTCGACGGCATTGGTCCTGACGACTTGAAGGTTAAAGAACTGCTTGCGCGGCTTTCCACAGAGAAGGGACAGCAAGTCAAAGAAATTATTCTTGCGCTCAATCCGACTGTCGAAGGCGAGACGACGGTTTTGTATCTCACGCGACTGCTTAAACCACTCGGCTTGAAAATTTCTCGCATTGCACGCGGCATTCCGATTGGAAGCGAATTGGAATATACCGACGAAGCCACGCTCACGCGCGCCCTCGAAGGCAGAACCGAAGTCAGTTAGTCAACTTTTAGTTAGTCAACTTGTTGGAGCGAGGCATAGACTTTTCCCAAAGAGAGAAACGCAAGCATCAATTCGCGTTTCATTCCCCTTCGCTCAAAAATCTCGATGCTCTTTGCGATGTAGGCTTTGGCTTCTTTATTGCGATTTTCCTCGAGATAAATCTTTCCTAAGCCATGTAGCGCGATGGCAACGCCCGCGTCTCTTCCGTCGTCTTGATACATCTGCTTTGCTTTCTCGTAACACGTTTTGGCTTCTTCTACCTTGCCTAAATTCCGCAGAACGTTACCCAAGTTGATGTAGCTTGATGCGAGCGCGGTTGGCGTGGCAAATTTCTCTTTGAGTTTGAGGCATTTCTCGAAGATTTCTTTCGCACACTCGTAGTCGGCGCAGTCGGCATACACCACGCCAAGATTGTTGAGCGAGATGGCAATTTCTCTTTCATCGCCGAGTTTTTCTCGCAAGCCTAAGGCACGCTGATGATATTCCAATGCGGTGGGGTAATCGGAAAGGTTGTAATACACATTGCCGAGATTGCTTAGCAAGGTGGCAAGGGCTTTCGTATTGCCAATGTCCGTCCATATTTTCAGACTTTTCTGATAGGCGTCCAACGCCTTTGCATAATCGCCGAGCGCGAGTGCGATGTTGCCAATCGTGTTCGAAGAAGAGGCAACGCCTGCTGAATCGCCGATTTGTTCATACAAGGTTTTGGCTTGCTCGACGGCATTTTCCGCAGATTGAAAATCGTTCATGCGATAGAGCGCAACGCCCTTCGCGTAGAGTGCTTCGGCACGCGCTTTTAAGTCTCTTTGGCTTAAATGCTTCAAGGCTTTTTCGGCGATTGCGATTGCCTGTTCAGGTTCGGTTTCGCACCGTTCTCGCGCTTGCGACAAGCAATTTTCGATTTCTTTTCTATCTTGCATCGCTTTTCTGAATTTTTGAACGCCGTCTCTTGGCACAAAGATACCTGAAATGAAACACGTCATCTTTATCGTTTCCCTTCTGCTTCTTGCTGCAACGCTATTCGGTTACTTCATAATAAACACTTCCACTGCCGAGAACTCACTTTATGCCGAACGTATTGCACGCAAGGCAAATAAAAAGCCTGACCTTGTCAATGGCTTTGCGGGTGCGGCGTTTGAGTGGTGGTATGGTCAGCGCGCTTATCCAAACGAATTGATTGATTACAAAAAGTTTGAACAAGCCTATCAATACAGCAAAAGCGAACTGGTTGCGCTTCGCTCGCCCGATAGCACGGTTTGGCAAAGTTTAGGACCGACCAACGTGGGCGGACGCACGCGCGCCATTGCCATTCATCCGCTTCACCCCGATACGATGTGGGCAGGCGCGGCGTCAGGTGGCTTGTGGAAAACCACAACGGCAGGTGCAGGCGCAAACGCTTGGCAATATGTTGAAACGGGCTTTCCCGCCGTCTCCGTCAGCGCGATTGCGATTGACACCACAAATCCGAATGTGATGTATATCGGCACTGGCGAGTTTCGTCGCCACAACCAGCCAGGAATGGTCGGCACGCCCGGCGCAAGAGCCACTTACGGCATTGGCATTTTGAAAAGCACCGATGGAGGCAACACTTGGTCGCAAACCGGCTTGAACTGGTCACTTGAAGAACATAAAGCCATTCAGCGCATTGTCATCAACCCCAAAAATTCACAAACGCTTTACACCGCAACGAGCGACGGCGTCTATAAATCCACAAACGGCGGCGCAACTTGGACGCTCTCGCTTAATGTGCCTGCGGCAATGGACATTGTCATCAATCCGATTGATACCAGCGTGCTCTATGCTGCGTGCGGACAACTCAACACCGCACCGAATCCCGGACTCTACAAAACCACTAACGCAGGTGCAACTTGGACCAAACTTTCAGGCGGACTTCCAACAACGGACTTTGGTCGCACGGCACTTGCGCTTTACACCGCACCGAGAGTTATAGGCTACATCGAAGTCGTTTATGCTGGTATTGGTCATGCACAGACGCGCGGCGTGCACGGCGTTTATCGCACCACAAACGGCGGCACCACTTGGACGCTTCAATCCACCGAGCAATATGCCGCCTCTCAATCGTGGTATGACAATGCGATTGCCGTCCACCCTGAAAATCCAAACATCGTTTTCGTTAGCGGATTAGACTTCTACAAATCTACGGATGGTGGTTCAACCCTCGTTCGCAAGTCGCAATGGTATGCTTACTTTCAAGGCGTGATTGAGCCCGGCGGCGAAGAAGGCTCGCCTGTTTATGCCCACGCCGACCATCACGCTATCGTCTTTCACCCCTTTAACCCCAACCGCATGTTTCTTGCTACCGACGGCGGCATCTTTGAAACCACTGATGGCGGCGAAACTTTCAGGGGACGAAATGGCGGATACCAAACTACGCAAATTTACAACGGCTTTGCCACCTCCCTTTCCGATTCCAACCTCGCTTACGCCGGTTTGCAAGACAACGGCACGCTCAAATACGAAGGCACACGCGCTTGGAACAAAGTATTTGGCGGCGACGGCGGCTGGTGCGCCATCAACGCGCAAAACAATCAAACCGCCTACCTTGAATACGTTTATCTCGACATCTACCGAACCACCAACGGCGGCGCAAATTGGACAAACGCAACGAACGGCATCGAAGGCGGCTCGAGCAATGCTAATTTCATTGCGCCCTTTATTATCTCGCCTTCCAATCCGAACATTCTTTATGCAGGCGCAACCAAAATTTTCAAAACCACTGATGGTGGCTTGAACTGGTTTGCGACCAACAACAATCAACCTCTCAACGGCAACCGCACTTCTGCCATGGCGATTTCTTGGACAAACCCCGACACGCTTTACGCCGCCACAGGCACTTCAACCGCAACAACTTCCAACGGCTTGTGCGAAGTCTTCTTTTCTTCCAACGGTGGCACGACTTGGGTCAATCGCACTCAAGCTGGCATGCCCGACCGCTACCCGACCGACCTTTACGTCGACCCGCGCGATAGCAAAATTGCTTACCTCACTTATTCAGGCTACGGCAATCCGCACGTCTACAAAACCACCAACGCAGGCGAAACTTGGCAAGATATTTCAAGCAACTTGCCTGATATTCCCGTTCAATGTGTCGCGCTCGATGGTGATTTTCCTGATGATGTTTATATCGGCACAGATTTAGGCGTTTATCGCCGCTTGAACGGCGGCTCGTGGGAACTTTGGGACAGAGGCATGCCAACTGCCATGATTTTAGACTTGCAGTTCTCCCGACCCAATCGCACCATGCGTGCGGCGACTTTCGGCAATGGCGTCTATGAACGCAAACTCCGTCCGATTGGACAAGTCTCTGCGCCGACTCCGACGCCTTCCAAAATTTCTGATTTTACTTTGGAGCAAAATTATCCCAACCCATTTAATCCGACGACGACCATTCGCTATGCGATTCCAACCGCAGGTGAAGTTCGCTTAGAACTCTTCGATGCCCTTGGGCGAAAAATCGCCACGCTCGTCAATGAACGCCAGGCGGCAGGCACGCACACTTACACATTGAACGCCGCTCGCTATGCGCTAGCGTCAGGGACGTACTTTTATCGCTTGCAAGTCGGCAGTCAGGTAGAAACGAAAAAAATGATGCTGGTCAAGTAGGCTGCTCTGACGCTGGAAGGATAGGTTCTCAGCCGAACTTGCCCTCTTCGGAAGGGGTCTTTATCCCCATCAGCCTTAACTCTTCTGAAAATCAGAGATTTCGTAATACGATAAGTAATCCTACTTTTCAAAGCAGAATCCCTTTTACTTACTTTTTTACTACTTTTACCTTACGATTCCACTTATCGTAATACTTTTTGTAATCTCACAACCCTTCTCCATGTGGTCGTAAGGCGTCAAAAGTCAGGCACGGTTCTTGATTAGTTTGAGAAGCATTAACTCTTTTTTCAACATTGTGAAGATGAACTCATCGCTGTCAAAGATTTTGTGCATTGACGACGAGCCGACGCATTTGGCGCTTCTCAGTCAAGTTTTAGCCAAGGAAAGGTTTGACGTTACGGGGGTTGCCTGTGCTGAAGAAGGTCTTGCTTGTTGCCGTGCTAATCGTTACGATGCAATTTTGACGGACTATCAAATGCCCTCGTTAAATGGGATTGAGTTTTTAATTTCGCTCAAATCGCTCGATGACGCGCCACCTGTTGTGATTTTGACTGGGCATGGAAGCGAAGAAATTGCCGTTAAAGCCATGAAGCTTGGAGCAGTGGATTACATTGTAGTAAAAGATGAGAAAAAAGGTTACTTAAAACTGCTTGGTGTTACGCTTCGTCAAGTCATTGAACTTCATGAGGCGCGTCTTGCAAGCAAGAAGATGATTGCAGAGCAAGCCAAACTTTTGAGCGAACTGCAAATGGCACTGGCAAATGTGAAACGCCTTTCAGGGTTAGTTCCGATTTGCTCATGGTGCAAAAAAATTCAAGATGACAAGGGGTATTGGAATCAGATTGAAGCCTATCTTCAAGAAAATTTACAGATGCAATTTACGCATGGCATTTGCCCTGAGTGCGTAGAAAAATTTATCCTAAACAGCATCACTGAGAAACCATAGATGGCCATGCAAGAGAAGTTGGACATATGTTCTGCACGGCATTCCGTTCATGAACTTTTTCCCCGCACGGCATTGATTTTAGTCGGGGTTTTCGCGCTGCTCATGGGAGGGTTGCTGTTGCTCAATCTCTATGCTGCGTCAGAGCAAGCACAGCGGCAAAACGAAACGCTGCTGGTGGAGCGATTACGGCTTGTGTCGCAACAGATTCCGAAGGTGATTTATGACATAGAGCGACAAACGTCAGAGACGCCTGTTGTAAAACTTTCACGCACTTCGCGCGACGAGTTGTATGAAAGCCTTCGATTTATCGATGAAATTCTTTTGACACTTAAAACTGGCGGAATAATGAGCTTTGATTATTTTCGTTCCACCACGTTTGCTCCGCTTCGCTCGGCACAATCGCGCGATGCGCTTGCCAAAATTGACTCTTTATGGCGTGCCTATAAGCCTCACCTGCTTCTTCTTTGGAACGCACGCGATTCACTTTCCACAGCGATGCTTTCCGACATTGCTTGGGCAGTCAGCGATTATCAAAGCGATTTTTCTCATGCGGTCAATGCTCTGCTCTTCGACATAGAGCGCTCTGCCCAAACACAAAGTCGCCAACATCATCTTTGGCAAATTCTTTTAGTGCTACTTTCTATCCTGCTGTTAGTGTTGTTGTTATTTGTATTGTTTCGCCAATTGAATGGCTTGCAGACCACTCTCTTGCAGTTAGAGTCGGACCGCGTGCTTAATCAGCAACGACAAGCCGATATTGAAGCCAATTTCAAAACTTGTTTCGAGCATTCTACTAATTTGATTTTTCAAGTCGATGAAGCGCGCCGACTACTTTTAGCCAATCCGGCTTTGTGCAATACACTTGAATACAGCGAGACCGACCTTCGTTCCTTAACGATTGACGACCTACTTGCCAAAGACAATCGGGATTATTTTCAAGCATTTTTTAACCGCACCGTCTCGTCTGCTCAATCTTCTAAATTTGAAATCACCTTTGTTAGCAGGACTGGCAAGCGCGTTTTAACAGAAGGTTTATTAGTTCAGATTATTGACAGTCGATATCGCATGAAAATTCAGGGTATTTTTGAAAATGTTACTGAAAAGCGTCGGATAGAATCTGAAGCTTCCGACCTTTATCACAATGCGCCCTGCGGCTACTACACGCTCGACTCAAAAGGCTATTTTACGCGCATCAACGATACGGCACTGCGTTGGCTTGGCTATGAACGCGATGAACTTTTGGGCAAAAAACGTTTCGTTGATTTGCTCTCGCCCGATAGTCGCGCCGTATATGCGGAACATCTTGCAAAGTTTCGCGCCGAAGGCGTGCTGAAAAATGTCGAGTGCGAACTGATTAAGAAAAATGGCGAAATTTTCTTCGGCTTGCTCAATTCCACCGCAATTTTAGGCGAAGAAGGCGATTTGATTAGTTACAACACGCTCAACGATGTCAATGTTCGCAAAGCCGTAGAAGCTAAACTCTTACAAGTTCAACTCTTCAACGAAAAAATTGTCGAAGCCGTCCCCAGCATCGTCTATATTTTTGACCTCGACGAACAGCGCAACCTTTATGCGAATAAAGACCTGTGGTGCATTTTAGGCTACACCCCTGACGAAATGGAAGAATTCACAGGCAATGTGTTTCAAACCTTGCTTCACCCCGATGATGAGATGAAAGTTTCGCAACACTTTGCCAAACTTCGTGAAGACAAAACCAGCGAAGTATATGAGATTGAATACCGCTTGAAAGATGCACGCGGTAAGTGGCGATGGTTTCTCTCACGCGACACAGGCTTTCTGCGCAGGAGCGACGGCACTGTGCATCAAATTATTGGCACGGCACAAGATATTACAGAGCGGAAAATCAATGAAGAACGCATCAAAAGTGCGAATCAGATTATGAACGCCATTTCCGCCAACATTCCAATTATTCTGCATCGCGTTGACAAAGACGGCGTATTTCATAGTTCGTCAGGTTCGGGATTGGAAAAAATTGGTCGCACGGCGGCCGACTTTGTCGGAAAAACGATTTATGATGTCTTCTCCGATTCAGCACATCTCTTCAAGAGCGTTTTTGCAGGCGGCGAGGTGCAAACCCTTTGGGAATATGGCACGCCTGAAGCGCCAATTTACTTTCAAGCCTATTATTTCCCTGATGCTTATCGTGGCGGTGCAATTGTCTTTGCTATTGATGTAACCGAGCGTCATCTTTCCGAATCCCAAATGCGTCTCGCCAAAGAAGCCGCCGAAGATGCGGTTCGTGCAAAGTCAGAATTTCTGGCGGTCGTGTCTCACGAAATCCGAACCCCCATGAACGCCGTGCTTGGCATGACAAACCTTCTTCTCGACACACCGCTCAACGACGAACAGCGCAGTTATGTTGAGGCTATCAAACAAAGCGGTGATAGTCTTCTCAAAATCATCAACGATATTCTCGATTTGTCAAAAATTGAATCCCGAACCTTAGAGTTAGAGTCTACCTTGTTCAACCTTCATGACTGCGTGGCAGATACATGTGCGTTGTTTGCTGCCAAAGCCGCTGAAAAAAATTTAGAGCTGATGTTTTTCATTGAAGATGATGTGCCGCCCTTTGTGCTTGGCGATGTCGTAAGGCTTCGTCAGGTGCTTGTCAATCTAATTTCGAACGCCATTAAGTTCACTCTTTCTTCGGGGGAAGTGTATCTTCATGTTTCTCGCTATGAAGCCACGGAACGCATTGCACCAACAAAGTATATGATAAAATTTGCCGTTCACGATACGGGCATCGGCATTTCCCACACACAACAAGCGCACTTATTTCAACCGTTTTCCCAAGCTGATTCAAGCACCTCGCGCCGATATGGTGGCACTGGTTTAGGATTGGCAATCTGTAAACGCCTGGTCAATCTGATGCAAGGCGATATTTGGGTTGAAAGCACGCCTGATGTCGGCTCCACTTTCACTTTCACTATTGCTGTTGAACTTCCCAATACGCTCGCCCAAAACGCATTGAGCCGCGACCTTTCGCCCCTGCATCACAAGCGCATTTTGATTGTCGACGACAACGCAACTCATCGCCATATCCTTACGCAGTATGCTCTTCGCGCACACATGACTGCTGAAACCGTCGATTCTCTATGGCTCGGCTTGGAACGCCTTGCTCAAACCTCTGCGTTTGACTTCGCCTTGATTGACAGTTCCCTGGCGCCTTTCGGACAGCGCAACTTGATTGATGAACTTCGCCAACACTATCCAAACCTTTCTCTCATCGTTATGCAAAACATTGGCGAAGAGAGCACCCAAACGACCGACCGACTCGCTATTTTAACTAAGCCAGTTCGTCCAGCATCTCTTTATTCGCTCTTGCTTTCGTTCACCTCTGTGCCCTCCACGCCTCCCCAAAAAGCCAGCAGTGCCTTCATTGACACTAATCTCTCTAAACGTTACCCATTGCAGATTTTACTTGCCGAAGATCATCCTGTCAACCAGTTCCTCGCCGTCACACTTTTAGAAAAAATGGGATACCAACCTGATGTTGCAGAAAACGGTATCGCCGTCTTGAACCGTCTGACGTCAAAAAAATATGATTTGATTTTGATGGATATTTCAATGCATGACATGGACGGCTATGAAACCACTAAGCAAATTATTGAACGCTACGGCACAGCACGCCCGCGCATTGTTGCCCTGACCGCTAACGCAATCGATGGCGATAAAGAACTTGCACTTCAGGCTGGCATGGACGATTATCTCATAAAGCCAATTCAAATTCCGCGCCTTGTTGAGGTGATTCAATCCACCTTCGAGAAAATATCTTCTTCAAAAAGCGACATGCTCAGCCGAGAAACACTTCTTGACACAAACACTATCAAAATTTTATCCGAACTTTCAGAACAAACCAACAGAAATTTGGTCAGCGAAGTTATCGAGCTTTTCCTTGAACATGCCCCTGTCCAACTCAGCAAACTCTCCGATGCGATTGCCGAACAAAATTTCAAACAAATTCAGATGACATCGCATCGCCTTAAAGGCGCCGCGCTCAATGTCGGCGCCAAACGGGTCGCTGAACTTTGCGGACTGCTTGAAGAAGGGGCGAGCGAAAATGTGCTTTTGCCTGATGTGTGGGAAGAGTTGCAAACCGTTTTTCCTCAAACCCTTCATCTTTTGAAATCTGAAGCTGTTTCAAGTGCATGAGACAATCCATCGCACACGCTTTAACCGCAAACCTACTTTGAATGCGATGAAACGAACAATATTTATTATAGATGACGAACCCACTTTCAGAGCGCTGGTCGATGCAACGCTTTCGCGAGAATACAACACGAGACTTTTTCATGAGCCTACTTCGCTCTTGAAAGAATTGGAGAGAGAAGAGCCGCATTTGATTCTTACCGATTACTCAATGCCCGATATGGACGGGATTGAACTCATCGAGAGGATAAAAGCAAAGCGACCCTATCTTCCCATCATCATGCTGACCAACTACGGCTCGGTCGATGCCGCCGTGCGCGCGCTCAAAGCTGGCGCGTTTCACTTCTTGGAAAAAACATCGGCGGGCGGCGTTTCTTCTGCCAACTTCACGATTCTCAAAGAACTGATTGCGCGTGCGATTGAAAGTTCAACTTACAAGCACGAAGCCGAATCGCTCCGCGAAGAATTAAAACGTCTGAAATCCATTGATTTGATTGGGGAAAGCAAACCAATCAAGAGCGTCAAGCAAACTCTCATGCGCCTTGCCTCGCTTGATTCCACCGTGCTCTTGCTCGGAGAGACAGGAACGGGCAAAAATTTAGCCGCCGAGTTTATCCATCAATCCTCCAAACGCGCTTCGAGCAAATTTGTCGAGATTAACTGCGCCGCTCTGCCCGAAACGCTCTTGGAAGCCGAACTTTTTGGCTACGAAAAAGGCTCATTTACCGACGCAAAAGCCTCCCGCAAAGGCTTGTTTGAATCCGCTAATGGCGGCACGATTTTCCTCGACGAAATCGACTCTGCTTCGCCTTCCGTTCAAACCAAGTTGCTTTCAGTGTTGGAAAACCGACGCATTCGACGCATCGGCGGCAACGACTATATTCCGATTGATGTGCGGCTTATCTGCGCCACCAATGCCAACCTCGCCAAAAAAGTCGCCGATAAAGAATTTCGCGAAGATTTATTCTACCGCATCACCGTCATGATCGTTGAAATGCCGCCGCTTCGCTCGCTCGGCAACGATGTGCTTTTAATGGCAGAGCATTTCGCAGAACGCTTCGCCCAAGAAATGGGCAAAGTTATACATGGTTTCACCGACGACGCCAAAGAGAAATTGATGGCGCACACTTGGAAAGGTAATGTGCGCGAACTTCGCAACGTCATTGAGCGTGCGATTGCCTTCGTGCCTGAAAATGAACCCATTTCCGCCGCCGATATCGTCTTCCCCTCTCGACCCGCAGAACCCTCAACAAAGTCCGAAGAAAAACTTTCAACGCACTTCTCAATCCCAATCGGCAAAAGTCTAGAAGAAGTTAAAATCGCATATGTGCAGGAAATTTTAAGACGATACGGCGAAAACTATACAAAGGCTTCAAGCATCCTCGGCATTTCTCAAAAATCGCTTTGGGAGTTGCGCAAAAAATATGAACTTACTTAGTAGCTGTTTAGTGCTTCTCATCTCTAATTTCAAAACTTCTCGATTATGTTCAGAACCATGATATTTAGCACCTCTCTTCTTCTTGGAATCGTTTTTTCAGTGCCGCAACTTTGCTTTGCACAAACAATAGACAAAGTCCATCACACGACACCTACACCGATGAACGAACCCATACTCTTGGAAAATGAAAGCAAGTATCGTTTCTCTGAAACTGTTGCAAAATTGACATCAGAAGTTGCCAAAAAGGCTTGGAAAATTTCGGTAATTCACGACCTAAAAGCAACGTTGAAAAAGAACGGTATAGAGGTATTACCCGTAACGGTTTTTGAGTTATGCCATCCAAAACATTCCAGTAAAATTTTACAGAAAGACGATGAAAGAATTGTTTCATCCGTTATGCCTTGCAGAATCAGCGTCTATGAAAAGAGCAACGGCAAAACCTATATCTCACGCATGAATAGCGGCATTTTAGCCAAATCGTTTGGCGGCACGGTGGAGGAGGTCATGACAGAAGCCTCAAAAGAGGTTGAAGAAATGTTGAGCCTTCTTATTGTTCAATGATTTTGAGTTGAATCAATAGGAAGTTCCAAACCAACCTGTTGCAAGCAACCACGGGTTTTGCGAGCCGCCTGCAACAGAATCAGTATGAATACCTACGATTAAACTTCGCCTTCAAATCATCAATCGAGAAGCATGTTTCAGCATGCCTGCACTACAAAAGGCGCAAGGATAGACCAAACATAAAAACTTGTCAAGCCCTTTGCTTTCAAAAAGCATTTCCTTACATTACCTTTCAAGCAAACTGACCTGAACAATCCGCTTGATTTTATGAAGGCACCACAGTCCACAACTCTACTGCTCTGCCCTTTGCAATTTTGTCCTCAAAATCTGCTTCAACGTAGTTTCATTTTTCAACATAAACTCACATCAATGATGAATACACGTAGCACACACACTGGGTCTTTGTTTGCATTGCTTGTGCTTATAGCATTCAGCATGCCAAGTTTTGCACAAGAAGCACGCACAAAGGCTACCTCAAATGCAAGCGACAAAACGCAGTCGCGCGCCCTTAAAGAGATGGAAGAGCAATCGCGTTTGAATCGCGAAGCGAATTTAATTCGCCAGAAGGCGATGGAAGAAAAAGCCCGCGAAGCGCGTTCGTTTACACCAAAGACGAAGGA
>CALKXI010000050.1 GCA_938003965.1 uncultured Chlorobiales bacterium | reverse complement strand
CTCATTTTTTCTCGATGAAAATTTAGACTTCTCGAATTTGAACAAGGAACGCAACAAGTATGCGTTTCAAGTTGGCATGTTTTGGTATGAATTTCTGACGCTGAAAAACTTATCGTTTGTGGCGGAATACACGCGGGTTCGGCCTTACACCTACACGCATTTTGACGAGCGCAATTCGTATTCGGCGTGGAGCATGGGGCTTGGGCATCCGATTGGCGCAAACGCTGATGAAGTGTATTTGAAGTTAGCATATAACCCAACGGATTGGATTCGTCCGAGCATTGAGTTTCGCAAGCGTCGCAGAGGAAACAACATTTTTGATGAAAATGGAATTTTGATTCGCAATGTTGGCGGCGACTTGCTTCGTCCATATGAGACCTTTCAAGTCAATCCGATTGCGCCGTTTCTTGACGGCGAGCGCGTCGATAGCAACAGTTTAACCATGAACATGCGCATTGAGTTTGTGCGTAATTGGAATCTCGAGGCACGATATGTCTATCAGTATCAAACCTTCGTTACGCGCGGTGGCTCTCAATCTCAAGACTTTTTCACGGTGCGTGTTTCAACAGAATACTAACTTGAAAACGAAGTGCAAATATGATTGACACATGCCATTTCCGAACGCCGTGAGAAATCATCATAAAATGAATAATGAAGAGTGCCGTTCCTGACGTCTCAGTCTCATTTTTTACCGAAGCCAAATCTTACCCTTGCACGCTACGCCAATCGGTTTGCCTTTAAGGTGTTTGTTGTAAAAAGGTGAGTTCTTGGATTTTGATTTTAACTGCGATGTATCAACAAGCCATTCGTCGTCAGGCGCGATGAATGAAAGGTTGGCAAGCGTTCCGACTTGAAAGCGAATTGGTGGCAACTTCATCAAACGGCGGGGAATGGTAGAAAGCAATTCAATGGCGCGATAAGGCGAGATGATGTTTTTATGAACAAGTTCCGTGAAGGTGAGTCCGACCGATGTTTCAAGTCCGACAATGCCGAAACTGGCTTGCGCGATGCCACAGTCTTTTTCGTGGCAGGCGTGCGGTGCGTGGTCGGTCGCAATTGCGTCGACAATGCCGTCAGCAATAGCTTGCAGGAGCGTGTCGCGGTCGCGTTCGCTGCGGAGCGGCGGGTTCATTCTGAAATTGCCGTCGTAGCCTGAATCGAAGACATCTTTATCGGTCAAGGTAAAATGATGGGGTGTAACTTCGCATGAGACGAGCAAGCCTTCGGCTTTTGATTGGCGCACAAGTTCAATGGCTTCCTTTGTGCTGATGTGTGCAACATGGTAGCGCGGAAGGTTCGGCATTGCGGCTTTTTTGGTGTCAAGCAAGTAGCGAATGAGGTGCAAATCGCGCGAGAGCACAATCGTTTCCGAGATGCTGGGCATGCCGCGCAAGCCCAAGAGCGAGGAATAAACGCCTTCGTTCATCACGCCGCCTGCGGAAAGGCAAGTATCTTCGCAATGCTGAATCACGAGCAAATCGAACATCGAGGCATATTCAAACGCGAGGCGCATGGTGCGCGAGTTCATCACAGGCGCGCCGTCGTCGGAAATGGCTTTCACGCCGGTTTCCCACAGTTCGCCGTAGTTGCAAATTTTTTCGCCCTTGCGTCCTGCGGTAATTGCGCCAATCGCTTCAATCTCAATCGGAAGTGCGGCGGCTTTGTGGTAGAGATAACTTGAAACTTGTGCGTTGTCGACAGGTGGCTCGGTGTTCGGCATGAGCGCAACGCCCGTGAATCCGCCTGCCAATGCCGAGCGCGTTCCCGTCGCTAAATCTTCTTTGTATTCAAAGCCCGGCTCGCGAAAGTGGCAATGCATATCGAACAAGCCTGACGCAATGATTTTACCTGTAAAGTCAAAAACTTTATCGCTCGCCATCGGCGTGAGCGTTTCGGGCGCAATCGCAATCGCTTCAATGATGCCCGATTCTGAAAGGCGAATAGAGCCAATTGCGTCAAGTGATTCAGCGGGATTGATAAGGTGCGCGTTTTGAAAAAGGTAGGACATGGATTTGTCGATGATTAAAACCCTGCGTCAATAGAGATGAAAAACAAGTTTGGCAATCGTGAAGTAGATAATCAATCCGGTTGCATCAACCAGCGTGGTAATCAGCGGCGCGGAAAGCACCGTAGCATCTAATCCGAACCGTTCGGCAAGAATTGGAATTTGAGACGCCACCGCGCTCGACCAAATACAAATCGCAACCACACTACTGCCGACGATGATGGAAAAGTGCCAATCGTTTAAGGTCAAAAACGACCAGCCAAAGCCGATAATGCCAAGTATTATCCCTACCGTAACGCCCGTGAGCGTTTCGCGCAAAAGCACTTTGAACCAATCTTTCGGCTCAATTTCGCCAATGGCTAAACTGCGAATAATCGTTGAGACCGTCTGCGAGCCTGTGTTTCCGCCTGTGCCGATAAGTAAGGGCGTGAAGACGGCAAGCGCGACCGCAATCGCTTCCGAAATGCTGTCTTGAAAAAACTTCACCACATTGCCTGTGAGCGTGCCGCCAACGAAAAGAAAGAGCAACCACCCAATTCGGTTGCGCACCACAAACCAAAGCGGGCTGTCGAAATACATGCGCTCGGCTGCACCCGTTTGAACGCCACCTAAACTCAAAAAGTCTTTCGTCTCTTCTTGCTCAATAACCGAAAGCACATCGTCAATCGTTACGATGCCGACGAGAATGCCGTTACCGTCAGTTACCGGAAGCGCGACACGTGCATACTTTTTGAAGTATTCAATCGCGGTTTCTTGGTCGTCATTAACATTGAGCGAAACAAAGTGTCCCGTCATAAGTTCACTGACAAGCTTATCGAGTGGTGCAAGCAGGAACTCGCGAATTTTGATGTCGTCAATCAAGCGTCCTTTGTCGTCAGTAACATAAATCACGTTGAGCGTTTCGCTATCGCGTCCGTTTTCGCGAATGTAGTCGAGCACTTGTTTGACGGTCCAATCGGGCGGCACGTCGATGTAATCGGTTGTCATCAAGCGACCGACGCTATTCGGCGGGTAGCCCAGAAGCGATTGCGCCGTAGCGCGCTCTTCAGGCGAAAGAAGCGAAAGCATCTGTTTGACGGCGGCGGCAGGTAGTTCCTCGAGCAGGGCGGTGCGGTCGTCTTCGGACATGTCGTCCAAAATTGCGGCGACTTCTTCTTTGCCCAACGCTTTAATGAGATTTTTTTGTGAATCAAAATCGAGAAACTCGAAGACGTCCGTAGCAAGCGCACGCGGCAACAAACGAAAGACAATCGCTTGGTCTTTTTCAGGAATCTCGACCAAAATTTCAGCAATATCTGCGGGGAGCATATCAGAAAAAACCTCGCGCAACTCGGTAAAATGGCGCGTTTCAATGAGCTCTCGAATTTCGGGCAGAATGGTTGTGCCGAGCATTGCCGTCTTTGAAGTTTGAAGTTTCTACACGAATCGCAAAAATAAGGTTTTGCCACGAGCCTTTGATAGTTTCTTAAACTTTTTTCACATTCGGCTAAATTTTTCAGGCACCATGGAACTCTTCAAAATCGGTTTTCTTTCCTTCACGCTTCTCGACCTTGCCGATGTGAGCCTGATTACGCTCCTGTTTTACAAACTCTACGACTACATCAAAGGCACGGTCGGCTTGCCGATTTTCGTGGGATTGTTGCTCATTTTAGGTGGTTCGGCGTTTGCCAGTTTTCTCAATCTTGCAACGCTCGATTGGATTTTCGGCAAGTTGATGAGCGTATGGCTGATTCTCGTCGTGATTCTCTTTCAGCCTGAACTGCGTCGCGTGCTCTTGGCAATCGGTCAGAATCGGCTCTTTGCAGGATTTTTTCAGAGCGATAGCAAAGAAGTGGTCGAGGAAATCGTCGCCGCTGTCGATGAACTCGTCGATAAGCATATCGGCGCGTTGATTGTTGTAGCACGGACGGTGGGATTGAAGTCCTACATCGAAACAGGACAAGAACTCGATGCGGTGCTTTCGCGCAAGTTGCTCGTTTCGCTCTTTGCGCCGAATACGCCCTTGCACGATGGTGCGGTGATTATCAGCGGTAAAAAAATTCTTGCCGCACGTTCCGTTCTGCCGCTCACTCAAAACGAAACGATTTCGGAAAACTTTGGCATGCGACATCGCGCCGCGCTCGGCATCTCGGAAATTTCCGACGCCTTTGTGATTGTCGTCTCCGAAGAAACAGGCAAAATTTCCATCGCCGAAAACGGCAACCTCGTGCGCGGATTAAGCCTTGCCGAACTGCGCGCGCGCTTGCTCAAAGCCCTGAAATAATCGAGGATAAAATCAAGCATAAAAAAAGGCGAGCCTCCCCGACTCGCCTTTGGTTTTTCCCTGTGTCTGAGTAAAACTTGCTTACTTGACAAAGAGCATTTTCTTCGTTTGGCTGAATCCGCCCGATGTAAGCGTGTAGAAATAAATGCCGCTTCCAAGATTGGACGCATTGAACGCCACATCGTAAATGCCTGCGGGACGATTTTCGCTCACAAGCGTAGCGACTTCGCGACCAAGCAGGTCATAAACTTTCAGCGACACAAAGCCCGCGTTCTTAATCGAGAAGGTGATTCTCGTTGAAGGGTTGAACGGGTTTGGATAGTTCTGCTCTAACTTGTAAGTGTAAGCCACCGTTGGGGTTTGGGTAACCTGAACCACAACCGTGCGGTTGATGTCGTGAATCGTGCCGTCGAGGTCGACCGAGCGAAGCGTGTAGGTGTAAGAACTGCCAACTTGCAAGCCCGAGACATCGACATAGCGATAGGTTTTGGCTTCGGAAGTCGTGCCGCGTCCGCGCAGTTCGGGCGTGGTGTTGTAGTGCGCAATTTGCTGTCCGTTGCGCAAGACGATAAATCCTGCGTTGTCTTGCTCCGATGCGACATTCCAAGCCAATTCAACGCCGCGCATCGTGGAAACGCCCGTGAAACTATTGAAGTTGAACCGGAAGCGGATTATCGGCGTCGCTGACGGTGAATTGCGAGAAACTGCTCGCAGTGATGGTCGCCGTCATCGGGTCGCCTGAGATGTTGAAAGTTGCAGGAATCGCAAACCACGAGTTGCCATTGTCGGTGCTCTTCCACATTTGGAACGTGGCAGGGTTGCGACCGTTGTTCGCGCTCACGGGCCAAGTGAAAGTAACGGTGCGTGCGGCGAACGACGGCGTCGTGCTCGTAATCGTCCAGCGACGGTTAATGCTCTGACTTAAACCGACTTCCACAGCACTGGTGCTACGACGCAGCGTAAGGTCGTTGAGCGCGTCGCCTGATGCAATGTCAATGCCCAATGTTGGTGAACTGAACGGCGTAGAAGCCGCAAGGTTGAACGGCGCAAGACCTAACTCACCAATATTGTCGGGATTTGTAACTGTGCCGCCAACAATCACCACATCGCCGCCAACTTCGCCGTTTGCCGTGAAGTTGCCCGGGACGGTAATCGGAGAACTGGTTGTTAAGACGGTAGAATTAACCACAATGTTCGTGTTGGCATTAAACGTGAGCGTGCCATCACTGAAAAGACTTTGAAACGAACCGCCAAAGGTGAGCGTGTTGGCAGAAGCAGGATTGAAACCAAGGGTTGCGCCGCTGGAAACTTGTAGGTCGCCGTTAATTGTAATGCCGCCCGTCAAGTTGAGATTGAGCGTGCCTGATGTAACCGTAAGGTTATTAAGGGTAAGGGGATTTGTGCCCGTTGCGTTAGTCGTTAGCGGAGAGTCATATTCAAAATTGGCGTAGGTTCTGCCGCTGAAGGCGGGTGCGCCCGAAGATGCGGTAAAGCGATACAAACTTCCCGGCTGCCAAACCACAACTGAATTAGGTGCGGCTGCACCGAAAGGATTGCTTCCAGCACCTTGGTCATACACCGCGCCGCTTGTAAAGACGACTGAGTTGAAAGCCGTAGCACCGAAAAGGTTGCCTGTAAAACCGGTGAGCGTTGCAACCGTGCCATTGACGGTCAATGCGGAGGCAGACGGGGCGCGTAACTCATGCGCGGCACCGCGTGCTTCAAACGTGCCATTAACTAAGCCCGTGTTGCTTGTGGCAATGGAAAGGATAATGTTGCGGTCGTTTAGAGTTGTATCCAAACGAAGCGATGAACCTGACGCAATTTCAAAATCGTCGCCCGATAACCCACCGCCGATGTTCAGCGTTGAATTATCGACATCAGCAGTAAAGACGATGTTGGCACTGTTGATAAAGCGTAACTGCGCAATCGTTTCAGACGCGGGCAGGTTGGAAATCGTGCGCGTGCCGGTCAGCAAAGTGCCGTCAAAGACGAGAATATCGTTGATAGCAGGCGTGGTGCGATTTGGATCCCAATTTGAAGCGGCTTGGTAATCGCCGTCGGCATCAACATTCCACGTGTAGGTTGTGGGCGGATTAACGCCTGTGCCGCTGACGCCAACGTTTTGCGTTGTTGCAGAAGGGCTTGCGTGTGTGATGTTGCCACTTGCAGCACCCGTAGCGGTTGGAGAAAAGCGAGCATAAATGGTAACGGGTTCGCCCACGAGGTCGCCGCCCGATTGCGTTAAAGTGAGCGACGATGAAAATGTGATGTTGTCGGTAGAAATTTCAAATTGTGCGGGCGCGGTAACCGTAACATCAGCGGTTAGGTTGTCGCCTGAAACCGTGTAGCTTTGAGAGGTAGAATTATCCCCCACCACAACGCTACCGAAAGATGGAAGGCTGGTTGTAGAAACACTGATAGAGGGTCCGCCAAGCGGTGTGCCCGTTACGAAGATGTTATCCACTGCAAAACTCGGTCTTGCTCCTCCACCTGAAACTTGGCGCGACGCCCAACGCACTTGCACCACAGGTTGATTATCGCATGCCGAAGGTAAAGTAACGTTTTTGGTTTCTGTATTTTGTGGCGTGGTAACCGCTCCAATTTGAGTTGTGGTATTGTTTTGATACTCGTTGCCTGTAAGGGTTGTCCAAGCCCCGCTGACGCCAACCCGGTATTGCAGGCTCACTTCGTTAATGCGAGTATTTGCTCCTCCATTGTGAGGATTGCGAATCGTCATAATATCGTAGTCAACCACAACATTTTGAAAGCCCGTTGTGTTGAGGGCTAAGGTCAAGGTGAGGTCACCACCTGCTGTGTTCAAAAAGCCAATTTTTCCGTCGTAGTTGTATACACCGAGTGAATTATTAGTAGCATTAGCACTTGCGACTAAAACTCTGTCATCAATCGGTCCGCCTGTGTTGTAGGTTGCGCCAGGTGCGCTAGCAATGGTATGTCCTTGCCAACCAGCAGGATAGACGGTCTCGGCGTGGGCTAAGCCATCAAAGTTTTGTGAGTAAGGCAGAGATTGTGGGGTGGGGTTGGTTTGCCCCGACGCATTGAACGCGAAGAGCGCGAGCAGGAGGAATAGCGATAAGAGTCGTTTCATTGGATTGATTGTTTTGCGTTAGAAATAGTTACACGGTTGAACTGAAAAAAATTGATGTAGTTTGCTTGATGTAAGTCGCTGGTAAGGTTGAATGTGCGGCTTGGGAAGTTCGCAAAAAATCTGAAACACGAAAAGAAGATAAGATTACCTTTGTGTTAAACCTGATTGCGAGAGTGGAACACGGATTGAACGGATTGCGCTGATTTCACACTGATTTTGGATTCTTCACTTCGCTGATTCTTCA
>CALKXI010000049.1 GCA_938003965.1 uncultured Chlorobiales bacterium | reverse complement strand
AGAGGCGTGGCCTGTGGAAGACATCTTGCCCGCGTTGGGGATAGACCCAGAGACGAGCCAGATACCAACACTCTCCATCAATGCGACGGCAGTAAAAGATGTCGCTCAAACGCTGATTGTGTTGGTAGAGCAATATGCGGCGCAGATGCAATTGACAAAATCATGACGGTTGGGTAAAGATGGATTCTTCACGGTGTTCAGAATGACTGACTGATGAGTAGTGAGGGTAATGAAAAACGGAATTATTCCCGATTCATTAACGACGCCGTCATGATGAGCAAAGCGAAGAATCCATCATCAATGAACCAAATCAGAAAGAGCAGTTAGCCGTGAGTTTTCTTGTGATTCGCACGGCACAGGCTTGCTGCCTTTCCAGACGATGCGTAATTTCCCACCACAATAAGAACGACCTGAAACTGCTAATTCGAACATTAAAAAAATGAACCGCCTTGTTTATTACTTCAACCTCGTCCGACTGTCCCTCTTTCAAATCTCTTTTGGAATTATCTATGCCATTCTCACCGATACGCTCAACCGCGTAATGACGATTGAACTCGGCATTGCCGCCTTTATCGTTGGCGGATTGATTGGCATACGCGAATTGATGGCGTTTTTAGGTGTGAAAATTTGGGCGGGAAATCTCTCAGATAAAACGCACTTTTTTGGCTATCGTCGCACGCCGTTTGTCTTGGGGGGCTTGCTTGTCAGTGCCGTTTCGTTCTCGCTCATTGCGCCAGCGGCGTTCAAAATGCAAGACAACTTTTGGGCGGGTTTAATTGAATTGATAGTGATTTTCACGGTGTTCGGTGTTGGATACCACGCCTCGCTGACGACCTATTATGCGCTGATTTCCGACTATGCGGGCGAGAAAAATTTGAGCAAAGTTGCCGCTGTGAGTTGGTGTTTGATGGTGCTGACAGGCATTTTTACGGCAGTTGCAATGTCAAAGTATCTGAAAGATTTTACAAATGAAAAATTGGCAACAGCTATGACAACGGCAAGCCTAATTGCTTGTGCGATTGGATTTTCAATGATTGTCGGACTGGAACGGCGATATGAAGAACACGATGCCAAAAAAGAAGAATCGCTCACCTTTCTTCAATCCATAAAACTCATTAACACCTCGCCGATTACCAAAGCCTTTGCGTTTTACATCTTCATTTCGATTTTTGCAGCTTTCGGTCATGAACTCATCATGGAACCGTTTGGCGCAGATGTGCTTGGGCTTTCTGTTTCGGATACGACGAAGTTCCGTCAGTATCTCGGCTCGTCGCAGTTGCTTTTTATGTTGCTCACGGGCTTTTTCATCAATCGCATTGGCATTAAAAACGCGGTTATTACGGGCAATGCGATTGCAACCGTCGGATTTTTAATGTTGATGGGCGCGGGAATTTCGCAAAGCGTGCCGATGCTTTATTCGGCCTTGATTACGATTGGAATTGGGTTAGGATTTTGCACAATTGGAAACATCGTGTTCATGATTTCCATGCACGCGGGCAGAACAGGCTTGTATATCGGGCTTTGGGGGACGGCGCAAAGTGTAGCAATGTTTTCAGGCGATATCGGGATGGGCGCACTGCGCGACGTAATGCTACACATTGCTGCGCCGATGATGGCTTACGGGATTCTCTTCGCAGTCGTTATCCTTGCATTCACGATTTCAACCGTGATGGTGCCGCGATTCTCGATTGAAAAATTTGAGGAAGAGAGCCGCGTCTCGCTTGAAAAAATGCTCGCGGTTGCAAGCGATTAAATCCAAGCGCCTGAAGCCTGAACATAAGGCGCAACGTTTTCAAGAGGTTATCTTGCTTGATTGAACGGCGTGCATTAAATTCAGCACAATTTTTTAGAACAAGTATTGAAAATGTGAAGCAACTTGTAAGGTAATTAACCCAAACACGATATGTTTTATCACAGGTTGGGAGCAATCCCACCGAAACGACATATTCAATTTCGCAAGCCCGATGGGTCGCTCTACGCCGAAGAATTGATGTCGACCAAAGGCTTTTCAGGCATTTACACCAACGCCTATAGGCAATCGCCCCCTACCAAAATCAAACGAATCGGAAAAACGGAAGTGCTCTCGCTGGTAGCGCATCGTGAAGACGAACTGCGCGTTTATCATTTGCGCATGAAAACAGCGGAGCGCAAGGGAGATTACCTCTCGTCGCGCGTGCCAATTTTGTTTAACGCCGATGTAACGCTCTACATTGCACTGCCGCAAGACGACATGACTTACTTCTATCGCAACGGTGCCTCTGACGAAGTTGTCTTTGTGCATGAAGGAAGTGGCACGCTTGAAAGCGAACTTGGCGAAGTGGTCTTTAAGGAAGGCGATTATGTGGTGATTCCGCGCGGCATTACGCATCGATTTGCGTTCAAGGAGAAACCGCGTCTCTTCATTGTTGAAACGCATTCGCCGATTCAAACGCCGAAGCGATACCGCAACGAGTTTGGACAGTTATTGGAGCATAGCCCCTACTGCGAGCGCGATATTCGTCCGCCACAACATCTTGTAACGAAGGAAGAAAAGGGCGCATTCGAGGTGCACGTCAAAAAAGGAAATTTGATTGCGCGATACGAATACGACTATCACCCGTTTGATGTCGTCGGTTGGGACGGATTTTATTTTCCGTTTGCATTCAGCATTTATGATTTTGAGCCGATTACGGGACGGATTCATCAGCCGCCGCCCGTTCATCAAGTCTTTGAGGCGCACAATGTCGTGATTTGTAATTTCGTGCCGCGCCTGTTTGACTATCACCCACAGGCAATACCTGCGCCATACAATCACAGCAACATTGATTCCGATGAGGTGCTTTACTATGTCGATGGGAATTTTATGAGCCGTCGAGGAATTGATGTGGCATCCTTAACCTTGCACCCGGGCGGAATCCCACACGGACCGCACCCAGGAACGGTAGAGAAGAGCATCGGTGCAAAAGAGACCAACGAATATGCCGTGATGATTGATACGTTCAAGCCCTTGCACCTTACCGTGGAAGCCATGCAGTTTGATGATGCGAACTACCCAATGAGTTGGAGCGTTTAATGGGCGAAGCAAGCCCAAAGAGACGAGAGCGTTACTTTTAACTCTAAATTCTACAGTCATAATTTTGTCGTTGATATGGGCAGAATCTCGCAAAAAGTGTTGGTGCTGAATCAAAGCTACGAGCCAATGAGCGTCTGCGACGTCCAAAAGGCGATTGTTCTCGTCTTTGCAGGTAAAGCCGAAATGGTGGCGACCTACCCCAACCAGTTCATGCGCTCGGTCTCGGTAGAGTTTCCCATCCCATCAGTGGTGCGCCTGATGATGTTTATTGCGGTGCCGTATAAAAAAATTATGCTCACGCGCCGAAACATCTTACGCCGCGACGGCAATCAATGCCAATACTGCGGACGCACAGACGGACTAACCATTGACCACATCGTGCCGAAATCACAAGGCGGCAGCGACACATGGGAAAACTTGGTTACGGCATGCACCAAATGCAACAACAAAAAAGCCAATCGCACGCCCGAACAAGCCGGCATGCAACTGCGCCGAAAACCAATTCGCCCGACGCACATTATGTTCATGCAACGCTTCATCGGCAACATTTCTGATACTTGGAAACCGTATCTCTACATGGGCTAAACAAGGCGACTGAAAAAACGGTCGCCTTTTTTTGTGCTCTCTTCTCGCGCCATCTTCGTTGAACTAAAATCGTCCAAAACGGCTATTTGAAAATGCCGCATCTTGCCTGTTTCTAACTTTAATTTCATACCTTCTAATAACCCCACAGAGCGCGCGAAAAAGAAGTTTCGTTAAGTAACCACAAGGAGTAGTAACATGTCCGCACTCATTGAGTCTTCCAAGAAAATCCAAACCGAAAAGAAGTTCATCACGATAGACGGCAACGAAGCCGTTGCACGTGTTGCATATCGAACGAACGAAGTCATCGCGATTTATCCGATTACGCCCGCCTCATCGATGGGCGAACTTTCGGACGAATGGGCAAGTCAGCATGTGAAAAATATATGGGGAACGGTGCCGACCGTTGTCGAGATGCAATCCGAAGGTGGCGCGGCTGGCGCAGTTCACGGTGCCTTGCAAACAGGCGCACTCACGACCACTTTCACTGCCTCGCAAGGCTTGCTGTTGATGATTCCGAATATGTATAAAATTGCAGGGGAACTGACGCCCTTCGTCTTGCACGTGGCGGCACGCTCTCTGGCGACGCATGCGCTTTCCATCTTCGGAGACCATAGCGACGTGATGGCAGCGCGTGCCACAGGCTTCGCGATGCTTTGCTCAAACTCGGTTCAAGAAGCACACGATTTCGCCTTGATTGCGCAAGCCGCAACGCTCGGCTCACGTGTGCCGTTTGTGCATTTCTTCGATGGCTTCCGAACCTCGCACGAAATCAATAAAATCGAAGAACTCTCGGACGATGTGATGCGCGCTATGATTCCTGACGACTTAATTGCTGAACATCGTCGCCGCCGACTTGCGCCTGAACACCCCGTCATTCGCGGCACGGCGCATAATCCTGACACTTATTTCCAAGCCCGCGAACGCTCAAATCCATTTTACATTACCACGATTGATGTGGTTGATGAAATGTTCAAGCGATTTGCGGCTCTAACAGGGCGACGCTATCACCTTTATGAATACTTCGGCGCGCCTGATGCCGAGCGCGTGATTGTGATGATGGGGTCGGGTGCAGAAACGGCAAAAGAAACCGCAAAGTATCTGAACAAAAACGGTGAGAAAGTTGGCGTGTTAGCCGTGCGATTGTTCCGTCCGTTCAGCACCTTGCACTTCTTAGAAGCCCTGCCGAAGAGCGTGAAAGCCATTGCCGTTTTGGATAGAACGAAAGAATCGGGCGCGACTGGCGAGCCGCTTTACCTTGATGTGATGAGCGCGCTCTACGAAGGGCTTAAACCGCAACAGTTGCCAAAGGTCGTTGGCGGTCGATACGGTCTCTCTTCAAAAGAATTTACGCCGGCTATGGCGAAAGCCGTTTTTGATAACCTCAAAAAAGAAACGCCGAAAAATCATTTCACGGTCGGAATTACGGACGACATCACGCATACCAGCCTTGAAGTAGAGCCCGATTTCACGATTGAATCCGACAACGTGGTGCGGGCGATTTTTTACGGACTTGGTGCAGATGGAACGGTCGGCGCAAATAAAAACTCGATTAAAATCATTGCCGAAAACACCGACCATTACGCGCAAGGCTACTTTGTTTATGACTCGAAGAAATCAGGGTCGATGACCATTTCGCATTTGCGCTTTGGCACTGAGCCAATCAGCGCGCCGTATCTTATAAACGAAGCGCAATTTTTAGCATGCCATCAATGGCAGTTCGTTGAGCGTTACGATATGCTCAAACGCTTGAAGAAAGGCGGAACATTTTTGCTCAACGCGCCTTATTCGGCTGATGAAGTTTGGGATAAACTGCCGCGCCTTGTGCAAGAAGAGTTAATCGCGAAAAGCGCAAAATTTTATGTGATTGACGCCTATAAAGTCGCGCGCGAGAACGGCATGGCCGGGCGCATTAACACCGTGATGCAAACGTGCTTCTTTGCCATTTCAGGCGTGCTTGAAAAAGACGAAGCCATTGCGGAAATCAAAGAATCAATTCGCAAGACCTACAAGAAAAAAGGCGAAGAGGTGGTTGCGAAAAATATCACTGCGGTCGATAACACCTTAGCGCATTTGTATGAAGTGAAAGTCCCCGAAGTGGCGACAAGCCAAGTGCAGATGCACTCGCCCGTTACGCCAGATGCGCCCGACTTTGTCGTAGAGGTGTTGGGGAAAATTATTCTCGGCGAAGGTGATTCGCTCCCTGTAAGTGCCTTTCCGATGGACGGCACATATCCTGTTGGCACGGCGCGATATGAAAAGCGAAATTTGGCGGAAGAAATACCGTCGTGGGATTCAAGCTTGTGTATTCAATGCGGAAAGTGCGCGATGATTTGTCCACACGCCGCCATTCGAGTCAAGGTCTATGAGCCAAGTGTTTTGGTCAATGCGCCCGAAGGCTTCAAGACGACCGAAGGCAAAGACCGCAGTTGGCAAGGGCTGAACTACACAATTCAAGTGGCGCCCGAAGATTGCACAGGGTGCTCGCTCTGCGTCGACATTTGTCCCGCCCAAAGCAAAAAAGAGCCGAACCACAAAGCGTTGGACATGGTGCCGCAAGCCCCGATTCGCGAGCGCGAAAGAAAGAACTGGGCATTTTTCCTCGAGATTCCCGAATACGACCGTCGCAATATCAACGTCAGTGTGATTAAGCAGCAGCAACTTCAACAACCGCTCTTTGAGTTTTCAGGTGCATGTGCGGGGTGCGGTGAAACGCCGTATCTCAAACTCCTGACGCAACTCTTCGGCGATAGAGCCATCGTTGCCAATGCAACAGGTTGCTCGTCTATCTTCGGCGGAAATCTTCCAACCACGCCTTGGTCGAAAAACAAAGAGGGCTACGGCGCGGCGTGGGCAAATTCGCTCTTTGAAGACAATGCCGAGTTCGGCTACGGCTTCCGAATCTCCATCGATAAACAACGCGAATTTGCTATTGAACTGCTGAAAGCACATGCCGCTGACATCGGCGAAGACCTCGTCGAGAGCATCATCAACGCTACGCAAAAAACTGAAGCCGAAATTTATGACCAACGCCAAAGAGTCGAGCACCTCAAAGTGAGGCTGCGCGAGCTCGAGCACGATTGGGCAAAGCGGCTTTTGGAAATCGCCGATATGCTCGTGAAAAAATCGGTGTGGATTGTCGGCGGCGACGGTTGGGCATATGACATTGGCTACGGCGGATTAGACCATGTGCTTTCAAGTGGCAAGAATGTCAATATCCTCGTGCTCGATACCGAAGTTTATTCCAACACGGGCGGACAAGCCTCGAAAGCCACGCCGCGCAGTGCGATTGCCAAATTCGCCGCCTCAGGCAAAACCGCACGCAAAAAAGATTTAGGCTTGATGGCAATGACTTATGAAAATGTCTATGTCGCCAGCATCGCCATCGGTGCGCGCGATGAGCATACGCTCCGCACATTTTTAGAAGCCGAAGCCTACGACGGCGTGTCGCTTATCATCGCTTACTCGCACTGCATTGCGCACGGCATTGACATGCACGACGCGCTACATCATCAAAAATCAATGGTTGATTCAGGACAATGGCTCTTGTATCGCTACAATCCTGAACTCATCGCCAAAGGCGAAAATCCGCTCAAGCTCGATAGCAAGCCACCAAAAACAACGCTCAGAACATTCTTGGAATCTGAAAATCGATTTAAGCAGTTGGAAAAATTGCATCCCGACGAAGCCGAAAAACTTTTCGCCGAAGCCCAGCACGACGCCGAAATGCGCTATCGTCTCTACGAATTTTTAGCCTCACGAAAATTCAGCGAGAAGTAAAATCGCCTTGATGGTGAAATCTTGGTGGTGAACTATCGGACGGGGTTTCTTTCTTGTGAGAGAAACCTCGTCTTTTTTAATGCGTGAGAAAGAAGTTGCTTTTGAGAAGAAAACTCTCTATGTTTAACCGCTCATCGCCGCCTATTGCACAGCCTTAACTTTCTTGAAGATGTTAAAAATGCAAGCGTTACAAGAACGGGACGCATTGTTCTCAGCCGTATTTGATGAATCGGCAGATGCAATTTTCCTTGTCGATGTGCACAACGAAACAATTCACGATTGCAACCGCCGTGCTGTTGAACTCTTCGAAGCACCCTCGAAAGCCGGCTTGATTGGAAAAACCATTTCAGAGTTTCAGAACAACCCAACGCCTGTCGAGATAATTGAAATTGAACAAGATTCCCTACGCCTCGAGCAAGGCGAAACCGTTACACGCGAACAAACTTACAGAACCCAGCGTGGAAATCGCTTTATAGGAAGTACTAGCGCAAAGCGAATCAAAGTTGATAGCGAGACTATCATGCTGGTTCGCATTACCGACATTACGCGCTACAAGCAGGTAGAAGAAGCGCGAAAAGAAAGCGAACGACGCTACAAAGAGCTTATCGTCAATGCTAATGATATTGTGTTCCTGACCGATAAAGACGGATACTTCACTTACATCAATCCAGTAGGTTTACGCATTTCGGGATACGACCGAGAAGAGATTATCGGTAAACATTTCACCGAACTGATTGCGCCGGAATCGCGACTGAAAGCGAAGCGATTTTATGCAATTCAGTTTCAACGCAAAACGCGCAACACGTATTTTGAATACACCTTCTATACCAAGCAGGGTAAGCAGATACAGGTAGGGCAAAACGTGCAACTGATTTGGGAAGATGGAGAAGTAACTGGCTTTCAAGCGATTGCCCGCGACATCACCGAGCAGAAAAAAATCATTGCAGCGCTGGAAGAACGCGAGCGGCTGTATCGTGCCGCATACGACGATAATCCGCTCATGCTCTTCACGCTGGCACAAGATGGCACAATCCTCGCCGTCAATCAATCTGGTGCTGAGCAGTTGGGCTACAAAGTAGCGGAACTTATCGGGCGCTTATCAACAAAGGTGATTTATGAAGAAGACCAAGCCTTGCTGATGAAGTTCATCGAAAATGCGCTGAAACATCCCGATAAAATTACCAAGTGGGAACTCAGAAAAGTTCGCAAAAATGGTTCGGTAATTTGGGTTCGAGAAACGGCCCGCGTGCTCAAAGACCGAAATAATCAAGACCTTATTTTCATTGTTTGCGAAGACGTAACCGATAAGAAAAACGCCGAAACGCGCCTCAAAGAAAGCGAAGAACGATATCGATACCTGACGGCAAATCTGCCGCAGACTGCCGTCATGCTCTTCGATAGAGACCTTAAATACATTCTCGTGGACGGCTCTCTGAACGACCAACAGCGTTTGCGCTCCGTTGGCATTGAAGGAAAAGCGTTAGCCGAGGTTCACCCGCATCTTGCCGAGATTTTTACGCCACTCTACAAAAAAGCGCTTGAAGGACATACGTCCGTTTTAGAGCATCAAATCGACGGTAATGTTTACTCGTTTCAAATTCTTCCTGTCCGAAATCGCGAGCGAAAGGTTTATGCAGGCATGGTCGTGGCGCAAGACATCACCATGCGCAAAGCGGCGGAAGAAACCTTGAAGCTTGCCCGCGACGAAGCCGAAGCCGCCAATCGTGCAAAGTCGGAATTTCTCGCCATGATGTCGCACGAAATCCGAACACCGATGAACGGCATTATCGGTATGATTAGCCTGTTGCAAAACACGCCGCTCACCAAAGAGCAAAAAGAATTTGTTGAAACGATACGGAGCAGTAGTGATGCGCTGTTGGAAATCATCAACGATGTGTTGGACTTCTCCAAGATTGAATCGGGCAAACTCGAACTTTCTATTGACGCCTTTGATTTAGCCGAATGTGTTGAAGATGCATGTAATCTATTTGCAGCAAAGGCGTCAGAAAAACACATTGAACTCATCTGCGACATTTCCACAACCGTCCCCCTGTTCATCAAAGCCGATGCCTCGCGCCTACGCCAAGTGTTGGTCAACCTGCTGGCAAATGCCGTCAAGTTTACTGAAAAGGGCGAGGTCGTCTGCTCCGTCGAGTTAGCGGAAATGAGTGGATTGATTGCAGAGTTGCACTTTACTGTGCGCGATACAGGGATTGGTATTCCTGCGGAGAAGTTCGACCGAATCTTTCAACCCTTTTCGCAAGTCGATGCCTATTCAAGCCGAAAACATGGCGGAACGGGGCTTGGCACGGCAATTTGCGAGCGATTGGTCAAACTGATGGGCGGAAAAATTTGGTTTGAAAGCGAAGTCGGAAAAGGCACAGCGTTTCACTTTACGCTGTCTGCGCCGATTGCGCCCCAACAACATACGCTCATGCAACCCTCTGACACATCTCTCTTGAAAGGCAAGCGTGTGCTTATCGTCGATGATAATGCAACAAACCGTCGCCTGCTCGCTTTGCAATCCGAGCGTTGGGGAATGGTGGCTACTGCAGCATCATCAGGTCAGGAGGCGATTGAATTGATGGACGAAGCACAGAAACTTTCTGCACCGTTTGATTTAGCACTGCTTGACATGTACATGCCAATGCAAAACGGCGTTGAGCTTGCAAAAACGATTCGCGCGCGATATCCCAACTTGAAAATGCCCATGCTGCTTCTCAGTTCGGCAAGTAAGTCGGAACAAGAGGGAATCAGAGCCGCAGAGTCGCTCTTTGCAGGCATTATGCTCAAACCTGTGCGGAAAAATCAACTGCTCAACCTTGTCGTTTCAGCACTTTCACCGAAAAAAACAATCGAATCGGCGGAAGTGGAACAAAAAGGAAATAGTGCAGAGAACACAAGACCAACGCCCACTAAGGCACTTTCAATCCTGCTTGCCGAAGACCATATCGTCAATCAAAAATTGATGATGGCAATGCTCGGAAAACTCGGCTATACGCCCGACCTTGCCAATAATGGCGTGGAAGTGTTGGAGAGATTAAAATCAAAACGCTACGACATCATTTTGATGGATATTCAAATGCCCGAGATGGACGGAGTAGAAGCCACCCAGCGTATCATAGCCGAATATCCGCCTGAAACACGCCCGAAAATCATTGCCGTTACGGCACATGCGCTCAAAGGCGACCGTGAAAAATATCTTGCGCTCGGGATGGACGATTATCTCTCAAAGCCAGTTTCAATTGATGCGGTGCGCGGTATGCTCGAGAAATGGAGTGCAGATGCATTTACATCGGAAAAAAGCCATGCGCCACTAAGTCAGCAATTCTTTGATGCGCTCTTGAATCTTGAAACAATTGAAATGTTGCGCCAATTAAGCAAGGCGACGGAATCGTCAGTGCTGCACGAGTGCATCGATATTTTTGCGCGCAACGCGCCAGTGCAGTTAAGTCAGTTAGAAGCAGCCGTTAGAACAAAAGATTACAAAAGCCTCAAAGAAGTTGCGCGTGGGCTTAAAGGCGCGTGTATGAACGTTGGGGCGGCGCGTATGTCGAGTATTTGTATTGCAATTGAACAAGCGGCGCAGTCGCAAGCGCTTGAACTCGTGGTCCGCTACCTTGAAACCTTAAAGCGCGTTTATTCGGAAACAATAGCATCAATGAAAAAGCATCTGTAATCACGGATTCTTGAGGGATTCCTCCCATCGTGCCATCCACTCAGATTGCATTTTGGAAGCCAGTGCGTGGTCAATATCCAGAAGCGTGTAGCGTGCTTCCTTTGCCCAATCCGACTGAACTTCAACATCGGTGCGCACCGGCAAGCGATAAAATTTGTCTGCCTGCTCGCGCAAACTTTCCTTGCTGGTGACGAACTCATAGAACTTCTTTGCGCTCTCCAAATTCTTTCCACCTTTTACAAGCGCAATGCCCTCTACGGCAACGACTGTTCCGCTTTTTGGAATAATAAAGTCAAACGGGAACTGATTTTGCCGTGCTTGCAAAAGCGCGTCGGTCAAATTCCACAAGGTTACAAGGGCTTCGCCGCGTGAAAGTTTAAGGTAAAGTTGTGAAGGGTCAGCAGCATAACTTTTCGTATTGCGATGAAGACGCGCAAGGTAATGAAATCCTGAATCCAAAGAGCCGGTGCGTGCGAGTTCTTTGGCAATGAGCGCAGAAAAAATGGTGCGCATAGTGCCGCTTTGAACCGGGTCGCGAATCACGATTTTGCCTTTCCATTTTTCTGAAAGCAGTTCGTCCCAATCTTGCGGAGCAGTGGCTTTGGTGAGTTGTTCGCTATTGAACATGATGCATTCTGGGGTTAAGAACGAGGCATACCAAAAGTCGTTTGGGGAGTGATAGCGTGCCTCAACCTTATCGTGCCACGAGGGTTTGTAAGGCTCGAGCAAGTCTAAGGCTTCAGCTTGCTCGAATAAATCGCTCGGGCCGCCCCACCACAGGCTGGCTTGGGGATTGCGTTTTTCGGTGCGAAGCCTATCAAAAGCGGTCTGTGCGCCCATGTCTAACCATCGCACATCAATCGAGGGATGGGCTTTCTCGAAAGCTTGCTCAAAGTAGCTGAGCATTTCCTTACCGTGCGGCGAATAAACAATCACGGTTTCTTTGGAAGAGGGAGCACACGAGAGCGCAAAAAGCGAGAAGAAAAAAACATAAAGAATGTGCATAAACGACATATGGCGCATATGAAAAGTTGAGGAAGTGCTCTTTGAGCGTAAGCCGTCTAAACTGCAAACACAAAAGGGCGGAGATGTTCCGCCCCTTTCGGTCAAAATGAAGATAAACCTATGCTTTTGGCTGTTCAGTATCGGCAGGCACTTCGGGCACATGTGTGTCGAGAGCAGCAGAGGCTTCTTTAATTTTCTGCTTTTCGTTAGGATGCTGTTGCATATAGGCTTCAATTTCGTCTTTGCTCTTGCCCTTGAAATACTCAAGCGCGGAGAGAATAATGCGGCGATTTTCCTTGTCAAACTCAATAACTTTGAGTGGCAATTCGTCGCCAATTTTGAACGAGGCGTTTATGTCGCGCACGCCGCCTTGCAAGAGATGTGAAGCCGGCACAAAGCCATCGACGCCCATCGGAAGTTCAACAATGACGCCCTTCTCGATGATTTGTGTGATTTTGGCTTTTTGTTCTGTGCCGACCGTATAAACTGTTTCAAAGGTGTTCCATGGGTCTTCAGTAATTTGCTTATGACCTAATGCAATGCGACGCGCTTTGGTATCAACTTTCAGGACTTTGACCTCAATTTCATCGCCCTTTTTGACAAGCTCGCCAGGGTGGCGGATTTTCTTCGTCCAAGAAAGGTCGCTGATATGAATCAAGCCGTCGACGCCAGGCTCGAGTTCAACAAACACACCGAAGTCGGCGATGTTGCGCACGATGCCTTTATGGATGGTGTCGGGCGCATACTTTTGAGCGATTTTAAGCCACGGGTCTTCTTCGACTTGCTTCATCGAGAGCGAAAGTTTCTGGTCTTCCTTGATGATGTTGAGAATGACGCACTCAACCTCTTGACCTAGAGTTACAAATTGGCTGGGGTGCTTGATGTGTTGTGTCCAA
This sequence comes from uncultured Chlorobiales bacterium, assembly GCA_938003965.1. Taxonomy (GTDB): domain Bacteria; phylum Bacteroidota; class Chlorobiia; order Chlorobiales; family Thermochlorobacteraceae; genus JANWWM01. The sequence continues at coordinate 7,349 of CALKXI010000049.1, read as the reverse complement.
GACATTTCAGAAATGTGAACCAATCCTTCAATGCCTTTTTCGATTTCGATGAACACTCCGTAATCTGCAATAGAAACGACTTTGCCTTTGACACGCGTGCCAGGAGCAAATCTTTCCTCGATGCTGTCCCACGGACGCGGCGTGAGTTGTTTCATACCAAGTGAAACACGCTGTTTGGCTTCGTCATAACCGATAACAACAACTTTAATCGGGTCGTCAAGCTTAACGGCTTCTGATGGGTGCGAAATGCGTCCCCAGGTAATGTCGGTGATATGAACCAAGCCGTCCAATCCGCCCAAGTCGACGAAAATACCGAAGTCGGTAATGTTCTTAACCGTGCCTTCAAGCACCATGCCCACCTTGATGTTGGCAAGCATTTCTTTGCGGCGTGCTTCGTATTCTTGTTCAATGATAACTTTGTGGCTAACAACGATGTTTTGGGTAAGCGGGTTAATTTTAACGACGCGGAAGTCCATGGTTTGACCGACAAGAGCGTCGAAGTCGCGCACGGGCTTCACATCAATTTGAGAGCCAGGCAAAAATGCTTCCACCCCGCTGAGCGAAACCGTCATGCCGCCTTTGACGCGAGAGACGATTTTACCGCTGATAATTGTGCCTTTCTCGAGCGATTCGTAAATCTTTTCCCAAACGCGCGTTGTATCGGCTTTGCGCTTGGAAAGGATTAACTGACCCATCTTGTCCTCAATACTCTCGAGAAAAACTTCAACTTCGTCGCCGACTTTAAGCGAGGCAGGATCCTTGAACTCTATCAACGGCACAATGCCTTCGGATTTCAAGCCGACATCAATCGTGACGTCTTTTTCGTTAATCGAAACCACACGACCTTTAACGATTTCACCTTCGGTGAGCTCGTTAAACGTGCTGGAATAGAGAGCCTCAAGTTGCTTTAATTCTTCGTCGTTATACTCGGCGAAGAACTTTGCAGGCTTTTGTTTTTTGGCAACAGGTGCGTCATTGCCTTCTGCCGAATTCAGCGTCGGCATCGCTTCTGATGGTTGAGTTGACATTATTTTCCCTTCTCTCTTGGGTTTGCCGCTTCCGATTCAGAGAGTAAAATCGGGCGGGTTTAGGTTAATGAAATAGACAACAAAAAGCTTAAACTGACTCCGTTTCTTTGGGCGCAAAGTTTTTGCGAATTACATCGGCAATAAGTTCCATTTGCCACATCGGTGTGGAAGTTGCGCCGCAAACACCAACGCTCTCGACTGGTGAGCCGTCCTCGCGCACAAACCACTCGGCTTGAAGTTCGCCTTCGTGTTCGGCAAAATAGGTGCGCGGATTAGCTTCTTTACAGACGCCAAAGAGAACTTTCCCGTTCGAGCTCTTTTTGCCCGCAACAAAAACAATCACTTCGTTTTGCAAGGCAAATTTCGTCAGTTTTTCGTCTCGTCCTGAAACTTGTCGGCAAATCGTGTCTTTGGCAAGAAATTCCAGGGCTTCTTGATTCGTGGCATGTTCGTCAAATTTTTCGCTCGCATGTTTTTCGGCAAAAAGTTTTTTGAGATTATCGCGCAGTTGGTAGAAGCCTTTGGTGTCTTGCGTGGTTTGCGTAAAGAGCACAGTTTTGCGCGAAAAATCAATGCCTACCAGTTCGCTTGGGTCGCTTAAATCAGCGTGTTTGATAACAATCGCTTCATTGTTGCACTGACCATTCACGCCGATGACTTCTGCATGGTCTTTTTTGCCATAAATCAAAATTTGGTAGCCCGCATCATAAAAATCTTTGACTCGGCGTTGCAGTTTAAGCACAACAGGGCAAGAGGCATCAATGAGCTCGAGGTTGTTTTCCATGGCTAACTTGTATGTTTCAGGCGGCTCACCGTGCGCACGAATCAAAACTTTTGTATTTGAAAGCGATTTCAAATCGTCTCTCGTGATGGTCTTCAAGCCCATCTCGTTAAGCCGCTTGACTTCAACAGCATTATGGACAATATCGCCAAGTGAATAAAGTGAACCGCTTTCAGCAAGTTCGCCTTCCGCCATCTCAATGGCAAATTGTACTCCGAAACAAAATCCTGATTGCGAATCGACCCTAACGTTCATCTGCTACTCCTTTGAACAATTAATTTTTTCTAAGGCTAATTGATAAATGCGCTCGACTTGTTCTTCAACAGTAAGCGACGAGGTGTCGAGCACTACCGCATCATCGGCTTTGCGAAGCGGTGAGACCGTGCGGTTCATATCTTCTTCGTCGCGCTGCCGAATTTCTGCTTCGAGCGTATCGAGGCTGACATCAAGGTCAGCGTTTTGGGCTTTGAGTTCAGCATAACGGCGTTTAGCACGTTCGCGTGCAGAAGCCATCATGTAGATTTTCAGTTCCGCATTGGGAAAAATCGCAGTGCCAATGTCGCGCCCATCCATCACCACGCCTTTGGCTTCGCCTAACTTTTTTTGAATCGCCGAAAGTTTCTCACGAACTGCTTTGAGCGCGCTGATTTTGCTGACGAACTTGGAAACCTCGTTTGAACGAATATCGGCTGTTACATCGCGCTCATCAAGCCAAACCTGCGCATCGCTCAAGCGAACATCAGTATTGGCAACAAACTGATGCAAAAGCGCTTCATCAACAAGTAACGACTCTAAGAGGTTTTCCGATAAGGCTTTGAGCGTAAAAGCTCGGTACATAGCGCCTGTGTCGATGTAAATATAACCGAGCTTCTTTGCAAGCAACTTCGCTGTTGTGCTTTTGCCTGACGCTGCAGGACCGTCAATGGCAATAACAATTTTTTTCTTCACCCCAAAAATCGCTTTGTTAGTTTTCCAAAGCCTGTAATAATAGATAAAAATCAGGGATTTTCCACATCGAGCGTTGACGAAAACCCGATATTATCGCAAATTTGCAATCTTCAAGTCGGAATGAAATACCGACAATTTTAATTGAACATATTTGTATCACTTAGAGCTATAACCACTCGAAGCGAGCAAAACGACTGAGAGCTGAAACGATGCCAAAGCAACAACCAACCGACGAAATGGGATTTCTCGACCACCTCGACGAACTGCGCATGCGACTGTTGCGAGGGCTTTTAGGCTTAGTTGTAGCCGTCGCTATCTGCGCCTACTTTTCTGATTTCATTGTCAATCAAATTCTCATTGCGCCGCTTCTCAAAAGTAGCCCGAATGTTAAACTGCAAAACCTTGTGCCTTACGGGCAACTCACGCTCTATGTTCAATCCATTTTGTTCTCGGCGATTATTTTAGCGTTCCCGTTTTTAGCCTATCAAATTTGGCAATTTGTCTTGCCCGGCTTGCTCCCCAAAGAGCGAAAGGCGGCACGCTTCATCGTGCTGTTCGTGAGTGTCTGTTTCTTTGCGGGCGTTTCCTTCGGCTACTTCGTCGTGATTCCGTTCTCGCTGAACTTCTTTGCGAATTTCGGCTCGACGCAAATCGAGAACAACATCGCCGTAACCGATTACGCAAGTTTCTTTTTGGGCATGATTTTTACAACGGGATTTATCTTCGAGTTGCCGTTTGTGGTGTATTTGCTTTCAAACATTGGTTTGCTGACGCCGCCGTTTATGCGGCACTATCGCAAGTATGCCATTGTCGCGATTGTGATTTTAGCCGCCATTCTCACGCCCTCGACCGACGCGCTCACTATGATACTCTTCGCACTTCCGATGCTCATTCTTTATGAAATCAGCATTTTCATTTCAGCCGCTGTTCAAAAACGACGCGAGCGCGAAGAGCGCGAAGAAGAACTTCAACCAACCACTTCACTAACCAAATGAACAAATCCATCGCCCATTCAATCTTTTATTTCATTGAGCAACTCGGCATTGCGGTTTGGATTGGCGCAATCGTCATGTTCGCTTTCGCCGTTGCAGGCACGATTTTCAAAGAGGCGGGAAGTATCAATTTGGCAGGACACTTGAACGGAAAAGTCTTAGCCAAACTGAACATGCTTGAAGCCACTGCTTCCGCACTCCTCACCATCAGCGCGATTTATTTTCTCTTGCAATCCGATGAACGCACAACAGCACGGCTCATTAAAACGGCTATCTTGCTCGTGATGATTGCCTTGCTCATCGTTTATGGCAAAGTTGTTACCGACCGATTGGAATTTTTGCGCGTCGTTGAAATCAAAGACTTCGATAATTTTGATGTCTCCAAACAAGCCTTCCGCGACGAGTTCAATTCGCTTCATAAAACTTATACGCGCTTGGTGAGCGTGAATTTGCTCTTGGGACTTGTGTTTATGGGCATTTCCGCCTTCGAGCGCAGGGGCAGTTGAAATCACTTCAAAACAACGCTATGAAAAAGAAACTGCGCGCACTTATTCGCGCACTCGACCCGCTCATTGCGCTTTTGGCTTTGCCTGCGGGCGCGCTCTTAAAATCAGTCCGATACTTTGGCATTCACGAGTTGCCACAAACGAAAAAGATGCTCGGAAAAATCGGCGTCTTCCCGATTCGCAATCACTACTATGAACCGATGATTGCGTTCAACTTTGCGCGTCCGCTTTCGCAAGAGCGACCGCTTCCGGGCATTTCGTTGAACCTTGAAGAGCAAAAGAAGTTTCTGAACGCGCTTCGATATTCTGACGGCTTGGTGCGATTCTTGAACGAAAATCCTAATGCCTTTGATTGGAACAATCTGAACTTTCAAAGTGGCGACGCGGAAATGTGGTTTAATGTTGTGCGCCACTTCAAGCCAAAGCGGCTCATTGAAATCGGAAGCGGCTATTCGACCATTTTAGCCATCGAAGCCTTAAAGCAAAACAAGCAAGACGACCCGACCTATCAATGCCATCACCGTTGCATTGAGCCTTTTGAAATGAAATGGCTCGAGCAAACGCCCGTTGATGTGGTGCGAAAAAAGGTCGAGGAGGTCGATGTGAGCCTGTTCGAAGAACTTGAAGAAAACGATATTCTCTTTATTGATTCCAGTCACATGATTCGTCCGCAAGGCGATGTGCTGTTTGAATACCTTGAAGTCTTGCCTGTGCTCAAAAAGGGCGTTGTGGTTCATATTCACGACATTTTTACGCCGCGCGACTATCCTGAAAAATGGGTGGTCGATGAAGTGCGATTTTGGAACGAGCAATACTTGCTGGAAGCCTTTCTGACCACAAATGCTGAATGGAAAATTCTTGCCGCCGTCAATTACTTAAAACATAACGCCTTCGAGGAGTTGAAAAAGGTCTGTCCGTTTTTGACCGCAGAGCGAGAGCCGGGCTCGTTTTACATTCAAAAAGTGAAATGAAACTGCTCACTTATCTAACCAAACTTCGCGATAGTCGCGCCTATCCATTGCGTTAATCGGATAGTTACGCACGAAGGGTTGCTCAAAGCGATAAGAGAGGCGGTGATACGAAACAAGAATCGCCGCATCATCGAGCGCGATTTTTTCGGCTTGCTTATAGAGCGCGTATCGCTTCTTCTCATCGGAAATTTTCAAGGCTTCTCGGAAAATGTTATCAAACGCGGGGTTCTGATAACGCGACAGGTTGATGTAACTTTCCTCGTCGTTTCCTTTTGGCACAACGCCGCCATAAACAAGATTCAAAAATGTTTCAGGCTCGGGATAATCTGCGCCCCACGAGCCAATGAAAAATTTCAACTTCCCCAAATACGCCTGCTGTAAATGCGTTGAATACTCCGACTGCACAATCTTGACCTTAACGCCAATATCCGCCAGCATGGCTTGGACGGCTTCGGCAACTTCTTTGTTATAGGCATACTTTGCGCCGACAAAGGTGTTCAAGGTGAGTTCAGGTAAGCCTGCGCCGTTAGGATAGCCCGCTTCAGCGAGCAACTGCTTGGCTTTGGATACATCGTAATCGGTGAGCATGACATCGTGATTGTCGTAGCCTGCAATGCCTTGTGCGACAATGCCTGTCGGCAACGCCACTTGATTTTTTAAGACATACTTGACAAGTTTCACGCGGTCAATCGCCCAACTAAACGCTTGGCGAAGTTTCGTGTTTTTGAAAAGCGAATCGGTGTAAAGCATGCCGATGTAGTCAATGCGCAGTTCGGGACAAGATTTCAGCACATATTTTGTGAACGGCTCTTGAACTTTGCCATTCGCATCAAAAATTTTTCCAGCGAACTCAGGTGGAATGCCGACCGATTCATCGAACGTGCCTTTCTGAAACTCCAAGAGTTGCGCCGACGCTTCTTTGAGAAACTTAAACGAAATGCCGTCTAAATACGGAAGCGGGTTGCCAAGCGAATCGCGCCCCCAATAATTCGGATTGCGCTTCAAAATAACTTCGCGGTCATCTTCCCACTTGACAAATACAAATGCGCCCGTTCCAACAGGGTTGCGTGAAAACGACTTGCCGTAATGCTTGACGGCTTCTTCGCACGTGATTGAGGCAAACGATGTCGCCAAGTGATAAAGAAACGGCGCGTAAGGCTCTTTAAGCCGAATGATGAATGTGGAATCGTCCTTGACCACAAAGCCCGATACGTCGCTCACACGTGGCTCTTGTTTTTTGCGGACGGCTTCAATGGTCGCGTCGTAAAACTCTCGTGCGCCAAGCACGCAAGAGGTAAAGAACTCTGCACCGAGCGTCTGCGCGCGCGCATCGAGGCTATTGGTTAATGAAAATTTGACATCGCGAGCCGTCATGCGTTTGCCTTTGCCATCAGGGAAGCAAGGATTGTCGTGAAAGAATACATCGGTGCGCAGGTGAAAGGTATAAATCAAGCCGTCAGGTGAAATTTCCCAGCGCGAGGCAAGTTCGGGAATTGGCACGAGCGTGGCGTGGTCGAGCTCGATGAGTTGTTCGTAAATCTGCTGTGCGACGAGAATTTCGGCTTGTTTGGCAATGCGTGGCGGGTCGAGGTTGGAAATGTCGGACGTCAAATTCGTTTTGAAAATTCCGCCTTGTTTGATGCCGCCGTTTAGGCGTGTGAAGGTTTCTTTGGAATCCGATGATTCTTTCTTGCCACAAGCGAAGAGAAGTAAAAGAAGAAAAAGGCAGATAAGCGATGACTTTGTCATTTCGTTGATGATGATGGTGTCGGCGATGGAAGGGAAGATAAGTCGCCAGATAAACCGAACCAAAACATAAGGTCTTTGGCAATACGGATTTGACGGATTGAACAGGTTTTCATGGATGGTGGATTCTTCGCTTCGCTCAGAATGACGAGTTAATGAATAATGAAGAGTGAAGAATGGCGCGCTTCCCGTTACTCATTACTCATTACTCATTCCTCGTTCCTCGTTACTCATTATTCATTCCTCATGAGTCTGTCATTCCGAACGCAGTGAGGAATCCAAGTCAGTTGAAAGTTAAGAGTGAAAGATTGAAACACGGCTTGAACAGATTGCGCAGGTTTGCACGGATTGTGGATTCTTCGCTTCGCTCAGAATGA